>JAVVUO010000133.1:0-502 GCA_036653135.1 Lachnospiraceae bacterium | reverse complement strand
AGCCCGGACGAGCCTTTGTTTTCAAGGCTTTCCGGGCTTCACTTACCGTAGCGGCGGCGTGATACATATTCGTCTGTCAAGATAGGGACAAAAGATTTTTCGTCTTACTTTTCAAAAAACCTCTCTAGAAAATTTTCAACATATGAAAATGGAATTCGTTCCTGCTCTATTCCTGCTCTAACCGCACCCCTTCACCCCAGTGGTTTGCTTGCAGTTTACATGCCAAAGGGTATTCGTTTCCCATACCAATCACTTGAAACGGATTGTTGCATATCCACGCACGAAGACATGCGATGCTTTACTTGATCGTACTGCTGGCGCAAGCTTGCATGAAAAAGAACGATTTGGTTCATCATTTGAGAGGAAAGACGATCTTTAAATTCCGTTTCATACTTTGGTAAATCATCTTTTTGAAGCTGATCTAACATACGATAATATTCAGGCCGTGAATCTATTGTGTCGTCTGCATCGTGTACCTCATTGGGAAAATCACGTTGAAACA
>JAVVUO010000132.1:0-504 GCA_036653135.1 Lachnospiraceae bacterium | reverse complement strand
GTCCGATGCGGCACTGAAATACCAGTGGAAAGCGAACGGCGAGAAGATTGGTACTAACAGCACGACACTTGCTATCCCCGGAGCTGCCGTTGGCAAGGCAATTACCGTGGAAGTGACCGCTACAGGATACGAGGGCAATCTGACCACTTCAGCCACCAACGCCGTGGCAAAGAAAGCAGTTACGGCAACGGTAGGAACCGTCAGCAAAGTCTATGACGGCACAGCTGCTGTGGAAACGGCAGACCGTACCCTCACCATCACCAAAGTAAATGCAAGCGATGACATTACCGTTACCGCTCCGAGTGCTAAATATAACGATGCCAGTGTCAATATCGGTAAAACCATCACACTGGGCGATTTGAGCATCAGTGGCACGGCGGCAGACTGGTACGATGTAACTGCTCCGACAACTGTAACAGGTACAATCACCGTCAAAGCGCTGACAGACGCAACCGTCACCGTGGGCGGCACCTATACCTACACCGGCACGGAGCAAACTCCGAC
>JAVVUO010000131.1:0-504 GCA_036653135.1 Lachnospiraceae bacterium | reverse complement strand
AAAAGCAGGGTAAAATAAGATAATATTCAATAACATAGCAACAACTTAGTTTAATTAACATACTACAAAACATTGTAAAACATGGTAATTGCAGTTACTAACAATCAATTACTTACGATACATTAGTGACCTGTAGCAGAGCATTAGCGCAAGGAGGCATTCGTCATCTTGCGCTAATTTTTTGCCATTTGACAAAGCCACAACCACTATCGCACTAGAACTAAACTGTGGTCACCAGCTACTAACTGTTGACTCCAAACTAAAACTAAAACTAAAACTAAAACTAAAACTAAAACTAAACAGGAGAAGACCATGTCTACTCAACTTATTCCCGTATTCAACGGCAACATATCCAACGAATCCGCTTTGCTCGTCAATGCACGTGATCTACATGCATTTCTTGAGGTTGGTAAGCGCTTTGCATCATGGGCTAACGAGCGCATTACAGAATACGGATTTATTGAAAATCAGGACTATATTTTGGTTTCCCAAAACCGGGAAATT
>JAVVUO010000130.1:0-507 GCA_036653135.1 Lachnospiraceae bacterium | reverse complement strand
CCTGTAGATTCTCATTTTTACTCATTCCGCAGTCAACAATTCGCTGTCCAATAAAGTTGTCCATTGCCATTTCAAAATCTTTGTTTTCCATGATTTTTACCACCTTTCCATTTGGTAGTAACATATATCACTCTAAAGGCTGTAAATAGCAAGCTTTATGTAAAACAAATATTTAATTCTGCACAATAAACAAACCGCCCAGTAAGATAGGCGGTTGTAAGTGTAAGTATTATGATTGAATTTGTGCCGCCCATTTCACAAAGGAAGTGCCGTCCGATACAATCAGAATTCCATCATTTCTGCCTTTTTTGCTAATCAGCAGACATTTGAAAATATCTCCCTCACTGCACAATGATGTGTTTTCCTCAATGAACTGTCTATCCACCAGCATATCAAGGGAAAAATTTTCGTAATCAATCCCATTGAGTGTAATGTGCTTAACAATTTCATAGGGGTGTTCCTCTACCAATAGATGAGGAACCTTTAAATCATCCTGCGTTCGTGGTC
>JAVVUO010000129.1:0-509 GCA_036653135.1 Lachnospiraceae bacterium | reverse complement strand
ACAAATGCAGATGTGAATTTTTAAAAAGTTAAGATTTTAATTAGAAAAAATGATTCATCATTGACAACGCAAAATTGGCGTGCTATGATGTAAAGCATCACATAACTTAATAAATGCCGTTCATGTTGAAGATAAATGGATGAAAAAGCCAACAGCTCCACTGCTACTGTAAAGCGCCTTCGGGTGTTAGTCAGACAATTGGAAACATGAAAAGGATCGATCAGTACGTTTCATGTGGAGACTTTGATCGGTTTGTGCACATTTTGCGCAAAAACTAGCAAAGACCTCCACAGCATTGGAGGTCTTTTTATTAGTGTATGAAAAAAGCACACATTTACCACATGTGTGTTTTTTTTATAAAAAATAAGTCTTTTAAGGTAACGGATACACGATAGAATTAAGCAGGCAATAACCACTTAGTGTGCTTAATTTTTATCCGAACCTTTCAATATAAAGTGGGAATTAAAATTTAAAAGGAGAAATGAATCACATGAAGAAAACAGCTTTAA
>JAVVUO010000128.1:266-510 GCA_036653135.1 Lachnospiraceae bacterium | reverse complement strand
ATTTCGATTGCATCAATGGTTTCAAACGCTTTTTGATAGGTTTCGAAAATTTGCGTTTTCTTTTTAACCCGTTGATCCAACACTTTGAGTTGCCCTCTGCCAATTCCTGCGACAATATTACTCATCCGATAGTTATAGCCCAGTTCTTTATGTTCATAATGGCGTTCATTTTCCCGTGATTGGGTTGACCAGAACCGAACTTTTTGGATGGCGGTCTCATCATTGGATAAAAGCATTCCGCCAC
>JAVVUO010000128.1:0-256 GCA_036653135.1 Lachnospiraceae bacterium | reverse complement strand
TAAGTCGCCCCCAATGCTTCGGCGGCATCTTCTAATACTGGTATATGATGCGCATTGCAAAGGTTCAAAAGGGGTTCGTAATCGGCGGATTGTCCGTAAAGGTCAACAATGATCACGGCTTTGGGATGGGGATATTTTTCAAAGGCTTTTTCCAAAGCGATCGGGCTCATGTTCCATGTTTCGGGTTCACTATCAATAAATACCGGTTTGGCGCCACAATAAATAATCGGATTGGCACTGGCTGAAAAAGTTAATG
>JAVVUO010000127.1:239-513 GCA_036653135.1 Lachnospiraceae bacterium | reverse complement strand
GAATCTTAATCCTGGTTCCATTGCGATTGGGTGGATTAACTCTACGTTCATTTCTATGTTATCTCCTGGCATTACCATCTCTACTCCCTCAGGTAAAGCGATTGCTCCAGTTATATCTGTAGTTCTGAAGTAGAACTGTGGTCTGTATCCTGAGAAGAATGGAGTATGTCTTCCTCCCTCTTCTTTTGTTAATACGTATACTTCTGATCTGAAGTTTGTATGAGGTAAGATTGATCCTGGCTTAGCTAGTACTTGTCCTCTTTCTACATCTTCT
>JAVVUO010000127.1:0-229 GCA_036653135.1 Lachnospiraceae bacterium | reverse complement strand
AGTTGTTTTTGATGAAGTTTCTTTGATTCCTACGATCTCAACCTCTTCTCCAACTTTTACTATTCCTCTTTCGATTCTTCCTGTTACTACTGTTCCTCTTCCTGTTATCGTGAATACATCCTCGATTGGCATTAGGAATGGTTGGTCTACTGCTCTTGCAGGTGTTGGTATGTACTCATCTACTGCGTTCATTAGAGCTTTAATTTGGTTTACCCATTTCTCTTCTCCG
>JAVVUO010000126.1:0-514 GCA_036653135.1 Lachnospiraceae bacterium | reverse complement strand
AAAAGCCTAAAACAAAAGGTGCAAAAGCTGATTCTATTGAAAAGATTACCGTAGAACAACTTCTTCCCGAATTAGAAAATACCATCTTTAACATTAATGACCAGCCTTATGGTTCCTTGTTCAAACTTTATAAATCAGAGTTTCTTGATTTATCAGTTTCAAAAGAACTGATTGATCCAAAATCACTTGCCTCAAGGTATCTTCGACTGCAAATGTGACCGATTCTTTTCTCAGCCCGACTGTGATGTCGGATGGGATTCTTCTAGAAACTGCTGGTATCATGGCTACGATTTATATATGAATGTTGACTCTGAAAGCGTTCTCCCTGTTTTCCCATTACTGCATCAGGCTTCAAAGCATGATTCACATGGATTTCTACATGACTTTTTCAGATTGAAACGCTTTCTTCCCGAGTACAATATAACCAAGTTACTGCTTGATTCTGCTCATGATGCAATGCCTTATTATGAATACTGCAAACGTGCAAATATAACACCATTTATTGACCTAAACA
>JAVVUO010000125.1:0-514 GCA_036653135.1 Lachnospiraceae bacterium | reverse complement strand
AACCGTAATATTGAACAGGCATTACGCGATGCTCATTTCGACTTTACAGAGCAACATTATTTTGCTGCGCAAGGTATTCCTAAGCTTGCACAGCGCATGTTCTTTGCCCGTGCGCAAAAACGAGCTGAGTAAACTATTTTAAAATACTGAGCGAACGCACGCGCAAAATAGCGCAGTTTTGACGCTGTGCTGGAAAATTTTGACCGACGCTAAAAACGTGCTGTGCAGGAATTGAATGGACCTCAACCCAATCCCCAGTGAAGTAAACTCTTTGCCCAGTGCGAAGCTGACGTAATTGATCTGCCACACGCTCGCTATTGGCAATAACACTGACATTTAGACTGTCGGCGTAAATATCCTCGGCACTTAAACGGGCTGTTGATTTGAGCTTGAAGTGATAACAGCGTTGTTGTTGCTCAAATTCGACCTGTTCTAAGTTCAACTTATGGCTTAATTTTCCAGTTCCCAATAACAAGTCAATATTACTGACATACGCCAGATCATTAAAACTTCC
>JAVVUO010000124.1:0-516 GCA_036653135.1 Lachnospiraceae bacterium | reverse complement strand
ATTATGGAAGTGTAAGGAATGACAATTAGCGAATCTTTTAAGTTCTTTAAAATAATTGCAGGATGGCGTCCGCCAAATTCTGTACCGACATTGTAGCCAAAATCCACCTATACAACAGCTTTTCGGACAAGGACAATAGAACGCATGATAAGTTCTATGGCATCTTCTGTTGTTGCGATATGTTTCATTCGTGATTTCTCCTTAAAGAATAGTGGCTTCATTGTAACAGAATCATAGACACAGTACAACAAATATAAGAGAAAAGATACTATTGTTCTGAAGCTGGTTATGCGGAAGAGCTGCAACTTATATTCAAAAAGTATTTCAACCAAAAATTAGTCAGCAACGTGTTTTAAAGAATCAGTCTTTTAATGGTGAAGAAAAGGGTCATGTAATGAGAAGAGCACCATTAGAATAAATTAAGTATAAAGATATCCATAAAAGGTAAGGTTGACACAAAATAATAAATAATATATAATTTACTCAATGTTATTGAAAGGACACTGCATATGGAAG
>JAVVUO010000123.1:0-517 GCA_036653135.1 Lachnospiraceae bacterium | reverse complement strand
AAAATAATTCATGATTTCTTCATAGGCTGTTGGCTGATTTCTTTTGACGGTCAACAGATAGTGTGCTTCTTTATCAATAATCTTACGAATTATTTTTTCATTTGTTCCAATCGCATCTATGGTTACCGTACTTCCTTTGATACTCAGTAGTTCCAGCAGTTTTGGTATTGCAGTAATTTCATTTTCTTTTTCTCCTATTGCAAGCTGCGCAATCACAAGATTTGTTGTTGCTTCAATAGCATTTAAAATATATGGTGTGTTCCCATTTTTCAGCCGTGATGTTGCGCCACGAAGTGCTTTTCCATCAATAATTATATGTACATTCTTTGTTTCCATCAGTTCTGTCATCCACTGCATAAATGCACAGAGAAAATCGTCTTCATCTATGCTACTAAGCATTCGTGATGCAGTAGCCACCGATGCTATACCATTCTTTAATATCAGATTTTCTCTCAGTAAATCAATATGATTTTCACACCAGTGCAATGCTCGTCTCAGAGACGTTCGTCCCACAAGG
>JAVVUO010000122.1:0-523 GCA_036653135.1 Lachnospiraceae bacterium | reverse complement strand
CCACCACCCACAACTACAAAAGCTTTTTTGCCTTTTAAGTTTGCAAGCTCTGCCAGCGAACCCTTGCCGTGATATAAATCTCTTGGTAATGTAAAACGTGCCATAATCTAGTAACCTCCAATAAATAAATATTTAATATACAACTTTTTGTAGTGATGTTGTACTATATTTGCATTTTATCATTTATTTATCAGCTTGGGTAATGTATAATAGGGATAATTGATATTACTAAATTATATATCGAAAAATATAAGAAAGGTTTTTTGTACAATATGCTATTTAAAATTGTAATCTGTACAAAATACGCAGTAAAATGAATTTACAACAACTGAAATATGCGGTAGAAATTGGGAAAACAGGCTCTATATCAAAAGCTGCAAAAAATTTGTTTATGGGTCAACCAAACCTTAGCAAAAGCATTAAAGAATTGGAAGAAGAAATTGGCATTACGCTTTTTTCTCGTACCTCCAAAGGTGTTTTGCCCACAAATGCAGGTAACGATTTTTTAAGCTATGCAAAAAAC
>JAVVUO010000121.1:0-523 GCA_036653135.1 Lachnospiraceae bacterium | reverse complement strand
CATTCTTTCGCACGCTGAAATCCCTCCGCATTATTGCTGAATGAAAATGCGGACTTACTGAGTTCTCTTCCTCTGGTATCAATGGCTCTTACATAATGTGTTTCACTGCCTATATCGCATCCTATGATAAGCATATCATCACTGATAAATGTAAGCTTTGCGTTCTTATCGAACTTGCCTTTGGTTTCCAACTCACGCCAGCTTGACGCTTTGAGATTGTTTTTAATGGACTCCGCCTTTTTTAATATTTTCTGCTGTTCAATAATATTTACGGTTACGACTTGATTTTTCTTCTTTTTTCTATTAACATTCATTGTAGATACCTCTTGTTTTTTTGGATTTTACCAACGACCAGGTCAGTAATAATCTAAATTTACTTGAGGTATTTTCTTTTGTCAACTTCTTGGTCTATTTATAGTATACAGGAAGCTCCCTCCCCTTTTAAATATGCTTCTACTACTTCTTTCTTTAATTCATAACTGTATTTTGCCATAAAAATACCGACCTCCTACTCCTTAGATTT
>JAVVUO010000120.1:0-528 GCA_036653135.1 Lachnospiraceae bacterium | reverse complement strand
CAATGTACCTCACTATTTTGTAGAGTACTTAATGCTTTACACAGCAGGTGAAGATGGTTACACATCTATTCCAGAAAAGGCTCCAGCAGAATGGGTAAAAGGTATTGAAACACTTAAGACTTTAAGAGATATGGGTGCATTCCCAGAAGATACAGACACAGTTGAGGAAGCATATGTTATTCAATTATTCAATGATAAGAAAGCTGCTATGATTTTAGATGGTAACTGGAGAATTGGTGGAGTTACAGATCAAGAAAACACAGTTGTTGCATCATTCCCAGGAGTTGAAAATCAAAAGGCTAAAAAAGGCGCAATGGTTGGCGGAATCTCTTCAGGCTTCTATATCACTAAAAAAGCTTGGGAAGATGAAGCTAAGAGAGAAGCTGCAGTTAAGTTTGTAGAAGCTCACACAGGTAAAGCTGGAGTTACTAAATACTGGGTAGCAGGCGGAGCAACAGGTCAAGCAGCAGTAGCTGTAGACCCACCAGCTGATATGTCAGCACTTGGAAAATCAGGACTTGAATATAG
>JAVVUO010000119.1:0-534 GCA_036653135.1 Lachnospiraceae bacterium | reverse complement strand
ATCACTGGGTAAGCAAAGACCTCGCTTGAAAATATCCTCACCTACATTATCAGCACCAGTGATAAAGTCATTATGAGCGTATATAGGTTGCAGATGCATGGGTTTCCAAATGGGTCTGCTTTCTACGTTGTGTTTTTCTAACTCTAGTCGTATCTCTTCCGGCGTTACTTTTTCCCCAGGGTTGATGGTTAAACAACTAAGCCAAAAGTTTGGTTCGCTTTCCTCAAGGTAGGGGTTCATTGCTACCGGTAAGCCCTGAAACGCTTCTAAATATCTCAGATAAATAGCCTTTTTTTGTTTTCTATGCTCATCTAAATGTAACATTTGCCCACGACCGATACCTGCCACAATATTACTCATGCGGTAGTTATAGCCAAGCTCACTATGCTGATAATAGGGTGCCGGATCTCGTGCTTGTGTTGCCCAAAACCTTGCTTTTGCCACAGCAGCCATATCATCACTTAAAAGCATACCGCCGCCGCTGGTCGTAATAATTTTATTACCATTAAAGCTAATAACGTTGTAATGACCAAA
>JAVVUO010000118.1:0-537 GCA_036653135.1 Lachnospiraceae bacterium | reverse complement strand
ACACTTGTAAGCCTGCTAGTAGGCTACAAGGATATCGCGAAGCCAACTGTTGCCGAGGCCGCACTGGACGACGTCACCACAGCAGATACGAGTGAGGTGCCCTTGGAAACCGCTACATACGGCGTGATGACTGGCACTGTCGCCGAGATCTACATTGGAAAAACGTATCCAAACGCTAAAATCAGCATCTATACCGCCACGCCAGACGCGTTTGTGGCGCTGTCCAACGGAAAAATCGATTATGTAATGACGCCGTATACCACCGCCGTTACCGCCATTCGAAATAACGACGCGTTATGCATCTACCAGAATAATGTAGAAAAGGAGAAGATTGCCTGTGGGGTTTCAAAGGATAACGAGGCACTTCGGGATAACATTGACGCGGTGTTGACGACATTTAAGAAAGACGGAACGCTGGATCAAATCATTGCAAATTGGACGGTACCGGACAAAGACTATGTACTAGATGATGTTCCTGTTGCCAACGGAAAAAACGGTGTGCTGCGCGTGGCGATCAATGCCGATCGGGAACCCATG
>JAVVUO010000117.1:0-547 GCA_036653135.1 Lachnospiraceae bacterium | reverse complement strand
CACTTTCGATGATTGCAAATCTGCATATATTGCTTCTTTGCGAAAGCATTTCAACGAGAACTTGCCCCCCAAGAGATAATCCGCCTATGGCTAGAATTGTGCCATCAAAGTTCTCGTCAATATAGCTGATCAGTTCTTTAGCGTTGTCTTCAATCGTCGTAAAGGGAGTATCACTGCCTGCGTGGCCATCCAATACTGGCAGTACAACGTGGTAATTTTCCTTCAGTAGATTTGCTTCATCACGATAATTCCACCACGATAAGCCACCGCCATGCAGAAGCATAATAACTTCCGAGTTTTCTTCTCCATATTCAATTATTTTCATCTTATCTCTCCAAATCTTAATCGGATTATATCAATAATCTTTACTCTACAATATCACAAACAAAACAAAATGTCATGTATGAGTTTCATTCCTCATACATGACTTTTCGTGGTGCGCCTGAAGGGAGTCTACCCACGCGGCTCGAAACGTGCCACCGGCACGTTTCTCTGTCGCTCGTTCGCCGCCTTCGGCGGCGTCTCGCTCCGCCGCTTTTCGACTCCT
>JAVVUO010000116.1:268-548 GCA_036653135.1 Lachnospiraceae bacterium | reverse complement strand
CATAACGTTCTACTCCGCCAAAGCCTAAGTGTAAGGCAAATATAGTTATTTTCATAAATATCGCTTAGATGCGGTCCTTAAACTCATCAACAATAATATCAACAATTTGCTTACTAGCAGTTCCATCTCCATAAGGATTACAAGCATGACTCATCTTTTCGTATTGAACTGCATCGCTTAATAAGGACTTAGTAATTTGATAAATTTCTTCTTCTTGTGTCCCTGCCAAGATTAAGGTCCCTGCTTCAATCCCTTCAGGACGTTCAGTCGTATCACGCAA
>JAVVUO010000116.1:0-258 GCA_036653135.1 Lachnospiraceae bacterium | reverse complement strand
ACCACTATCGGTTAAAATAATATAAGCCTTATTCATAAAATTATGAAAATCAATGACTTCTAATGGTTCAATTAAAGCGATTCGATTATTGTCAGCAAAAATTTCATTCGCAATACTTCGAACTTTTGGATTCATATGAATGGGATAAATCACCTTCACATCATCAAATTCTTCTAAAACACGTTTAATTGCATTAAAGATATGACGCATTGGCTCTCCTAAATTCTCACGACGATGCGCCGTTAATAAAAGCAAACG
>JAVVUO010000115.1:0-549 GCA_036653135.1 Lachnospiraceae bacterium | reverse complement strand
TGATGAAAAAAGAAACCCTCAAGGTGAAATAATACCCTATTATGGTTCTCATAATTCAAGTAAGAGAATAAATCAACAAATAGCATGGGATAATGAAATCAAGCAATTTATTTGGACTAAGATTATTTATCGTAAAATATCAAATCAATGCGACCATATGAAAAAGCTCGAATTAAATGGTTGGGAAAAATTAAGAACTTATTTGAGTGAATTACAAATAGGAGATATAACTAATCGAGAAGGCCATGCAGCAAAAGTATATTTTAATGCATTATTTGGAAAGTCATTTTGTCGAGATGATCTTAATGAAATTAATGCGGCTTTAGATTATGGATATACCATTTTGTTATCTTGCTTTAATCGCGAAGTAGTCGCATGTGGATATTTAACACAATTGGGAATGATGCATAGAAACGAGTTTAATCCTTTTAACCTTTCATCTGATATTATGGAACCTTTCCGTGTATTGGTTGATGAAATGGTTATTAAAAATAAAGATGAAAGCTTCAATAATACGTATAAATTAGAACTAATCAATATCTTGAATAA
>JAVVUO010000114.1:0-552 GCA_036653135.1 Lachnospiraceae bacterium | reverse complement strand
CTTGAAATGACTTGTTGCTTGTTCCCTGTGATTTCTGCTAGTTGTGTCTGTGTTACCTTTTGCTTTTTCCTCAAGCTAATCATTTCACCGATTAGTCTATATTCTTCCCTACTTTCGTCCCATACTTTGCGAAACTCTGGCGACTCTTGACGACGTTTTTCTATTTCTTTTTCAATATCTATTTGTACGAATGGCATAATATACACCCCTTTCTTATATGAATGTCTTTCCTAAAATTTTTCCTACTTCTTTCGCTCTTGCTTTAAAAATTTTAGAATCTTTCTTTTCAGTTTGATTCTTTTGCTTTCGGCAAGCATGAAGGAGATACGTGTTATTTCCATCAGTCACTATATAAAATATACGATTATCTTTATAAAAGTATACTTCATATATCTTTTTCTCCCAATGCTTAAACTTTATCTTGTCCATTTCTCCATCTTTTAAGCATTGTAGAACCGTGATTGCGTCCGCTTGTTCTTTTTCTGTTAAAGAATCAATATATTCAAAGATTAAATCTTTTCCAGAATTTGATTGATAATTGTGAAGTACCAC
>JAVVUO010000113.1:0-557 GCA_036653135.1 Lachnospiraceae bacterium | reverse complement strand
GTATTAGTGGAAAAGTAATTTCACTTATCTACCATGAATAAAACACCCTTTCAGGTGTTTATGTTGGTTGTGTGTTTTGATATAAAGATACGCCATCTTTGATGGTTTCTAATATTTTAATTTGATGAATCTTTTCCGGTTTTATGGTTAATGGGTTGTCATCTAAGATCACAAAATCAGCTTGTTTTCCTTCTTTGATGCTTCCTTTATGCGCTTCTTCAAAATATTGATAGGCTCCATGAATGGTAATAGCTTTTAAAGCTTCATAGGCATCCAAACATTCATCTTCGCCCATTACTTCGCCATCTTTGTTCTTGCGGGTTATCGCACACTCTAGGGTTTCTAACATGTTTGGTTCAATCACTGGAGCATCTTGATGAAAGGTAAAAGGAATCTGATGTAGACTTGTGGATTTAGCTGGGCTGATATCGTAAGCGCGCTTTCTACCAAAATTTTGAATATGCACATGACCCCAATGTTTTATATGGGCAATAAAGAAAGATGGAATCAAATGATATGCTTCAACATCGCCTAATTGATTACGATCTAATAATTGG
>JAVVUO010000112.1:0-557 GCA_036653135.1 Lachnospiraceae bacterium | reverse complement strand
ACAAATACTGGCTTATGCCGAATATCCCATTACCTATGATAAAGAGATAGACGTGAATGGCCTCTTAAAATTAGCGGATATAAGAGTAGAGGTGGTATACACCGGTATGATGGAAAAGCTAGTAGATTATATGAAAATAATGCAAGATATCTGCAATATGTCCATCTGTATCTTAGTCAATATTAAATCATATCTAGGTGAGGATGAACTCAAAAAGATTTTTCAATTTGCAGAATATAATAAAATTCACTTGCTTCTAATCGAAAGTGTGGTAAAGAATAGAAGTAGTCAGGAAAAAGTCTATATATGGGATGAGGATTCATGTGAAATCTATTGAAAAAACGAGTATGCTATGTCATAATAAGAACTACTTATGAGTTACAATGTTGTGGTGGCATTACATTTAAAACCAAATTTGAGGTTTGAGAATGGTGTAATTTCATAGGGGAATCAAACCGATACCACTGTTTTTCCGCACCCTGTCAAGTTTGAGAATGGTGTAATTTCATAGGGGAATCAAACTGGAGCAGGGCAACAAAGCACTGCGTTAGCGTTTG
>JAVVUO010000111.1:0-564 GCA_036653135.1 Lachnospiraceae bacterium | reverse complement strand
GGTTGGGATATTACTACATCGCCGACATGAAACGGATTTTACAGAATTGGAGTGAGTGGTTGCGCCGTCGATTACGTATGTACATCTGGAAACAATGGAAGAAGCCGAGAACCAAGGTGCAAAACCTACAAAAGTTAGGTATCGCCAAGGAACAGGCTTACCAATGGGGAAATTCTCGATTGGGCTACTGGCCTATTGCCGGAAGCCCTGTACTGACACGTTCCATTACAAACGAAAAGCTCACACTGGCGGGATATTATGACTTCCCAGCCCAGTACGAGCATCTTCGTAAATTGCACTCATGCGGTTGAACCGCCGTGTACCGAACGGTACGCACGGTGGTGTGAGAGGTCGGCCACTCAACTAATGGGTGACCTCCTACTCTATTTGTTAAATTCTTTAAAAGCGACTCTGTATCTGCGTTTTTGTATATGTCTACATTTCGCTTTCGGGCGGGCGGCGCGTCGCCGGAACGCCCGCCCACAGAACACCCTGTATTCTTTGGGGTATATGCGGGGGCGGGGGCAACTATGTGTCCGCGCCACCGAGGGCCGTGGGGGGAGT
>JAVVUO010000110.1:319-575 GCA_036653135.1 Lachnospiraceae bacterium | reverse complement strand
ATTGTTGTTGCTGACCTCGCGCAAAAAATGGCGATCAAGGTTCGTGAAGTTATCAAATCACTGATGAAAATGGGTGAGCTGGTTACGCAGAACCAAGCGATTGAGCAAGAAGTTGCCGCACTTGTGGTGGAAGAAATGGGTCATAACCCAGTTCTAGTATCGGATACACAAGCTGAAGATAACTTACTTGAAGCAGCTGAAGAAGCGCGTGGTGTTCAAACGACTCGTGCGCCAGTGGTGACGATCATGGGTCACG
>JAVVUO010000110.1:0-309 GCA_036653135.1 Lachnospiraceae bacterium | reverse complement strand
CCATGGTAAAACATCGCTGCTTGACCGTATTCGTCGCACTAAAGTGGCTGCGAGTGAAGCAGGTGGTATCACACAGCACATTGGTGCATATCATGTGGAAACTGAGAAAGGCATTATTACTTTCCTAGATACACCGGGACATGCTGCATTTACTTCAATGCGTTCACGTGGTGCGAAAGCGACTGATATCGTGGTTCTTGTGGTTGCAGCTGATGATGGTGTAATGCCACAAACTGCTGAAGCGATTGACCATGCACGTGCTGCGGGTACTCCGATCATTGTTGCAATCAACAAGATGGATAAAGAATC
>JAVVUO010000109.1:0-579 GCA_036653135.1 Lachnospiraceae bacterium | reverse complement strand
ATTGGTGCAACTGGAATGCAATCGAAATTCTTTGAAAATTGTGTTGCGGAAGTAATGAACTGCACCCAGGATTATAGTGAAATTAAATTACGTCGAGCTTTGAAGAATTCGAAAATGTTAAGCAGTGATGTATCAGCTGCATTTGATCCTAATTATGCGAGTGTGATGGAGAAGAAGAATTCAGCTTACTTTGGCCATGGCATTGTCTTTAATAAATATACAGGATCACGTGGTAAGAGTGGTTGTAACGATGCGAATGCGGAATATTTAGGTGAATTAAGAAATATTATGGAAAAGGAAAAAGTTATTTTCCAAACAGCAGAACTTGGGAAAGTAGATCAAGGTGGTGGAGGTACCATCGCTTATATCCTAGCTCAATATAATATGGAAGTAATTGATTGTGGAGTTGCGGTACAAAACATGCATGCTCCTTGGGAAGTTGTTTCCAAAGCCGATGTTTATGAAACAAAATGTGGCTATGTAGCATTCTTAAAACATGCTTAAAACTGTGAACTTTCACAGTTTTTTTCTTGCAAATAATGGTAAATTGAAGTAGTATTAACCCTTATGAAATGAGGG
>JAVVUO010000108.1:0-581 GCA_036653135.1 Lachnospiraceae bacterium | reverse complement strand
TTATTTGACAAAAATAAAGATATCTCATGTAAATTATGTTCCATATCTTCATAATGATGCAACTGTTGCAGATGGTTTTAATAAAGATATGAAAGTGTATTGTGTTCAGGCACCGCCGCTGGAAAAATTATTTCCTCAGACCTTTTCGGAAAGAATAGATATGACATTGTTCGCAGGGTTTCAGCCGTACATTTGTGAAGCAGACCATACAGAAGTTTCTGGTTACAGTAAATGAGTGGATTCAATTCATGAGGAAGCGTGAAGACAACATGAAAATAAGGAGAATCTATTACTTCGGATTTCCTTTGGTCGATCCAGACCTCCTTTAAAACTGCCTGGCAGTTTGGACAGTTTCTGTTACGGCAGGAATTATTGTGAATTTCTGTGTGACCACAGTCATCACATCGACTGATGTTGCAGCCAAGTGCACCGGATTTACAGGCTAAGATTGCTCTTGCAGCTTTCCGCTGCATATCCGACTGGAAGTGATGCCCATCACAGTATTGCTCATAGGAGAAGCCAAATACATCCTGTATCTTATAGTTTCCCAAGGAAATCACCCCCAATCTGTTCAAAAGGAT
>JAVVUO010000107.1:0-587 GCA_036653135.1 Lachnospiraceae bacterium | reverse complement strand
TATCACCTCAATTCTTCTTATCTATTATTATATCGGCACAGATGCCCTTAGTCAATAACTATTGACACGCAAGTCAGAAACTATTCACAGCAATTCTATTTTGTTTTTGCAAATCCGAAAATCATACAGCATATGATAAAATAAAAGAAAAACTTTTTCGCAAAGGAGCTTTTATCATGTCATGAGCAGAGATTAGGAATATGAGGAAAGAATGGAACGAAGATTTGCCAGCATTTATATCAGCTCAAAAGCACTTTTTTCTAGATTTAGTTGAACGCATTCATCAAGTAGCTGATCCACGACAGCAACACCTCTATTTCATTTATATTAAATCTGTTGATTGTCCTATTCCAAAAATATCACCAAAAAGTTTTGATGATTATGTATGCCGGGGATGTTACTCCCGACAGTAAAGTAAGTGAAAAATACTAACTCTATTTTTCGCTCGTCTGCATATTAAGTGCTAATTGGATCTAAATCCCCAGTCCAACTTTGATAGCCTGAATCGTTATTGACTATATAACAATATTCAGGTATAATTTTGTTATATTAAAGGAGGTGTTTCTATGCCAATCATTAAATCAAGT
>JAVVUO010000106.1:0-595 GCA_036653135.1 Lachnospiraceae bacterium | reverse complement strand
TTCAACCTTTGGAATGGTTGGCTGAACATCTATATGAACCGTGCGCCACTTTGTTTCATAGCTTTGCGTCCAGCGAGGAATCCCTGACAGGTTCAATTCGGAGATGGAATAAAAGCGGCTCGCTGCATAGCATACCGTTGAGCAGCTGGCAATCATGCCTGCAATAACGAAACAAAGTACTTTTTTCATGCTTATTCTCCTAGCTATTGTTGCCGCTATTTGCTGGTATCATGCCCTTGTCCTTGTGGAACACCATCGCGTAAGCGGTATGGGCTGTCCAAAGCATTTTGCAGGGACATTTTCCGTCCCCCCCAAGCAGGGTTTTGGCATCTTGCGTACATGCGCTTGCTCACCTCCCTGCATGCTTACACTATAGGACTAGAATCTACTGCCATTTGTTCATCTGCTGCAATCTTTTTTTATTTATCCCCTTCAATTTCATATTTTTGAGCGCAATCAAACAGTAGGCCAGAGCTTACTGCCCTGGCCTGCCTCTCACACCACCGTGCGTACTGTTCGGTACACGGCGGTTCAACTGCTTAAGTATCATGCTTTGTCATTCTACTCACATGATAAAGCTTATCAGAATGATTTT
>JAVVUO010000105.1:244-600 GCA_036653135.1 Lachnospiraceae bacterium | reverse complement strand
GGCAAGGCCCCAATAAAACGCCGGCAAGCAGCATTCCCACCAGTGGGGGGAGCTTAAACTTTTTGAATATCCAGCCCAGTGTCATGCCGATAAGGAAAATGAGAGCGAGGGAGCTTAGCATAGTTTTTCTCTTTTCTGCAAAAGGCGTCAAAAAAAGCCGACACCTTCTGCGATAAAATAATCACAGAATTCATCAGCTGAAAAAGCGGTTTTGGTTGCCCAAGGGAGAACTTCATTCCCAATGTTAAGTTTTTTGTAGACGTGCTTCCCGCGGGTGGAGCTAGCTTTGCGGTGAATTTTTGTGTTGCTTTGCAATAAAACTGCAAAAAAATGGAGCGGGCGACGAGATTCGAACT
>JAVVUO010000105.1:0-234 GCA_036653135.1 Lachnospiraceae bacterium | reverse complement strand
GCTCTGCCAAATGAGCTACGCCCGCACATCGACAACGTTTATAATTATAACAAAAAATCGCCGCTTGTCAAGGGCAATATACAAACTTTGGATAATTGCGTAAAAATGAACAAAATTGCTTTGCCGGACTGCAAAAATATGCTACAATACTTATGACTTGTTATTATCCGTCTACAAAACACTGCATCGCACCGCTTCTGTCCGCTTGCTTCGGCTAAACTAAAAAAATGTAGG
>JAVVUO010000104.1:0-615 GCA_036653135.1 Lachnospiraceae bacterium | reverse complement strand
ATGAATTTTATTAAACTTTAAGTAAAAAATATCATTATATATACATATAAAAAGGAGAAATCACATGACAATGCAAATAGAAAATCTAAAACCTCAATTAGTTTTTAAATACTTTTCAGAAATATCTTTAGTACCAAGGGGATCTGGGAATGAGCAAGGAATAAGTGATTACTTGACGAATGAAGCTAAAAGATTAGGACTAGAAGTTATTCAAGATGAATTCCTAAATGTAATAATAAAAAAACCAGCTACAAAAGGTTATGAAAATAGTCCTGGAGTTATAATTCAAGGACATATGGATATGGTTTGTGAAAAAAATAAAGGAACAGATCATGACTTTGAAAAAGATCCAATTAAGCTAAGAGTAGATGGTGACTATTTATATGCAACTGATACAACATTAGGAGCAGATAATGGGATAGCTATAGCTATGGGACTTGCTGTACTTGCTTCAGATGATTTAGCTCACCCTGCATTAGAAGTAGTATTTACAGCTGATGAAGAAGAAACTATGAATGGGGCTATGAATCTTAATGGAAATTTATTTAAAGGAAGATATATAATAAATGTAGATTCAGAAGAAGAAGGAACAGTTACAGTAAGTTGTGCAGGTGG
>JAVVUO010000103.1:0-615 GCA_036653135.1 Lachnospiraceae bacterium | reverse complement strand
CAGAACCAAATGCTGGTACTGATGCAGCTGGTCAACAAACAACAGCGGTTAAAGATGGTGATGATTATATCATCAATGGTTCAAAAATCTTCATTACCAATGCTGGTGAAGCGGATGTATATATTATTTTCGCAATGAGTGATAAATCACAAGGTACACGTGGTATTTCAGCTTTCATTCTTGAAAAAGGAACACCAGGATTCACAATTGGTAAACATGAAAAGAAATTAGGAATTCGTGCTTCCGCAACTTGTGAATTAATTTTCAATAATGTTCGCCTTCCCAAAGAAAACTTACTTGGACAAGAAGGTAAAGGATTTAAAATTGCAATGCAGACATTAGATGGTGGACGTATTGGTATTGCAGCTCAAGCTTTAGGCTTAGCTCAAGGTGCGATTGATGAGGCGGTTGCTTATGTTAAATCACGTAAACAATTTGGTCGTTCAATTGCGAAATTCCAAAATACACAATTCCAACTAGCTGATATGCAAGTTAAAACCGATGCCGCTCGTTTCTTAGTATATAATGCAGCAATGTGTAAAGAAAAAGGTATGCCATATACAGTTCCAGCTGCTGAAGCAAAATTGTTTGCGGCTGAAGTAGCTATGGAAGTAA
>JAVVUO010000102.1:0-622 GCA_036653135.1 Lachnospiraceae bacterium | reverse complement strand
CCTAACATCGGGTTCTGATAATGAACAGACGACTGCCATTCCACTTGAAAAAAAACTTGCTACCATGCTAAAAGGTAAGAAACTCATATATTGCGCGGATGCAGGTCTTGGCTCACTTAACATCAGAAAATTTAACTCCATGGGCGGGCGGGCTTTCATTGTCACACAGTCCATTAAAAAGCTTTCGGATACATTAAAAACTGCAGTCTTTAATGATGCTGATTACAAACTGCTATCTTCTGACGACAGGGTTTCCATCACTGCTTTAAAAACATTTGATAAGAATGAACCTGATAACAAAGGATTTTACAGCGATAAAGCCTATAAAATCATAAATGCAGATAAAGCAGTGGACTTCGGTTTTTATGAAGAAAAACTGCTTAAAAACGGAAAAACGAGAAGAGTAAAGTCAAAAGCTGTGTTTCAGCAAAAAGTAATCATTACATTTTCAAGAAAAATGATGGAGTATCAGAGATTTATCAGGAACCGGCAGATAGAACGGGCCAAAGTTATGCTTAAGAACTTAGATCCTGAAACATATAAAAAAGGGGCAAATGATGTAACACGTTTTATTAAAAGGACCTCTTCCACAAAATCAGGTGAAAAGGCTAACGATAAGTAT
>JAVVUO010000101.1:0-628 GCA_036653135.1 Lachnospiraceae bacterium | reverse complement strand
GTTGTCATAATTCATTTGTTCTCCTCCTTCTGACGCGAATGTAGAAAGATTTTGATTTTTACGATTCTTTAAAGAATTCTTTTCTTCTATACTTCTCCGAAAAGAACAACTCTCCATTTCTCTCTGACGGCTATGTATTGAAACAATGGTAAACTCACAATTTCCAAAGAAATATTCCTTACACTTACCAATGGAGATGAAAGTGCAGATTTGACGAAACTTTGCTCTCCAATTTCCCTTCCTATCTTCCAAAGGCCAGTTGCCGAGTAATTTCACGGAATGTTTTCTTCCTCTGATAGTGAAAGGACATCTGAATAGGTTTTAAGAACTAATTTGCAAAAAAACTTTTCCCTATACTTAATAGCCTTGGGAAGATAGAGAATCTTACGGTTTTGAAAATATATTTTCCTCTCATATCACAGGCAAAGAAAAATGAAGTATTTTTAACCTCAACGCAAAAAATCCTCTGAGAAATCTCAGAGGACAGGGAATAAGATATTTTGCAAACAATGCTTTGAAGTGATTGAATTTATCAACGAAATCGTTTATAATTAAAAATAGATGTTTGATGGAGGCGCAATATGACAACAAGTGAACAAATTAAAGTGCTTTGTGTACGAATGGATAT
>JAVVUO010000100.1:0-631 GCA_036653135.1 Lachnospiraceae bacterium | reverse complement strand
CGGGCCGTCCATGAGCAGCTTTGTTGAGGAGCGAAGCGACCTTACGCCGTCGCAAAAGGAAGAACGTTTAGAGCTTCTTGAAAAGGCATCTCAAATGCTTGAGACATTGATGCGTCTGCTGGATGATGACGAACGTTTTATCGTCAAACGTCATTTGATTGACGGAATTCCGTGGAATCGCGTTGTATATGAGTACAACCATCTGCTGAAGCGACCCGCACAAAGGAGCTATTCATCATTGCGTAGAATGCAACATCAGGGTATTTTGAAGATAGCGCGTGAGGTAGATCGGAAAGACCAAGGGTGCGCGTGGTGTTCTTTCACGCTGGCAATCGAGTAGGAGACTAGGGCTTAACGCCCTAGCCGACCTCTCACACCACCGTGCGTACCGTTCGGTACACGGCGGTTCAATAGTTTTGGTGTAGAGCCTTGTATCTCTCGGATATATCAGAATATCCGTGGGATGCAAGGTATTTGTTTGTCAAGGTTGTTGTAAGTATCCAGCTACCAGCTACACGCCAATAGCCCAGTCGTGAATTTGCCCATTCCCAAGCCTTTCCTTTGTCAACGCCAAGACGCTTCAAATTTTCTTGTCTTGTCCGTATTCGTTTCCACCGTTTCCAGTAGATTT
>JAVVUO010000099.1:0-652 GCA_036653135.1 Lachnospiraceae bacterium | reverse complement strand
GAAATAAAGAAAAAAGGTTATCCACCTACAGTACGAGAGATTTGTTCAGCCTTAAATATCAAATCCACTTCAACTGTACATAAAGACATCGAAAGCCTTGTAACACAAGGCTATTTGAAAAAAGATCCATCGAAACCTAGGGCTTTGATGGTAGTCGATAATGGTAGTAATAATAACGAACCTGATAGCAATGTCCAAATTTCCGAAAGAGAAGATATTATAGATATTCCTATTATTGGTCGCGTAGCAGCTGGAACCCCAATATTAGCAATCGAAAATATTGAAGATTCCTTTCCTGTTCCTGCACGATTCGTAACTGGAAGTGGAGTCAACTTTATGCTTACCATTAAAGGTGAAAGTATGATTGATGCCGGTATTTTAGATGGAGATTATATTTTGGTTGAGCAACAGAGCGATGCCAGAAACGGTGAAATTGTTGTTGCAATGATTGATGGCTTTGAACACGAAGCAACTGTTAAGACATTTTATAAAGAAGATGGTCATATTCGTTTGCAACCAGAAAATCCAACTATGAGCCCAATAATTGTAAAAGACGTAAATATTCTCGGCAAAGTAAAAGGAGTTTTTAGATACTTTAACTAATATACCTTAAACTGTACAAACTGTCTTGGTAGATGATTCTCAATCTTAC
>JAVVUO010000098.1:0-672 GCA_036653135.1 Lachnospiraceae bacterium | reverse complement strand
TCTATTAAACCGTTTTCTGTAAACTTAATTGCATTTCCTATCAAATTAATAAGTATTTGTTTAATACGAATATCATCTCCTATTAATCTGTATGGTACATTAAAATCTACATTTATAAAAAAATAAATGTCTTTTTCTTGCAACTTCATAGTGATTAAATTAGATACATCTAATAAAAGCTGTTGTAGATTATATTCAACAGGTCTTATTTCAAATTTTCCTGATTCTATTTTTGAAAAATCTAATATGTCATTTATAATCGATAATAATCCTTCGCTTGCATTTTGAATTCTAGTCAAACCACTTTTTATATCTTCTCCGAGATCTTTATGTAAAAGAATCTCTCCCATCCCTATAATGGCATTCATGGGTGTTCTAATTTCATGGCTCATATTAGCCAAAAAAGCACTTTTCGCTTCATTAGCCGATTCAGCAACTTCTACTGCTTCTTTTAATTCTTTCTTTCTTTCTTCTTCTTCTGTTACATCTGCAACAAGCATCATAATTTTTGTTTTATCAGAAGGGAGAAAGCTATACTCTATTTTTTTCCAATATACTTCATTATGAAATCCTCTACATTCATATACATTTTCCACGCCACTTCCAAGATTTAATTCTAATTTATTTACTAGCTCCTCAAGTGAAATATCCAATTCCATCTTATCTGATAAA
>JAVVUO010000097.1:0-674 GCA_036653135.1 Lachnospiraceae bacterium | reverse complement strand
AATTACACCATTCTCAAACCAGGTCCTACTCCTTTTGATTCGGGATATAGTTTGATTCCCCTATGAAATTACACCATTCTCAAACAAATTCCTGTCTCAAATCGTTTGTAACATTGTTTGATTCCCCTATGAAATTACACCATTCTCAAACATAGGTATGATCTTGAACGTGAGGATCTAAGTTTGATTCCCCTATGAAATTACACCATTCTCAAACTGACAAGCTGTCTTTACCCCGAGACGCTTTGTTTGATTCCCCTATGAAATTACACCATTCTCAAACAATCTCTTGTATATCTATACATAACCTCTCGTTTGATTCCCCTATGAAATTACACCATTCTCAAACAAAGTTTTCAAAGGATATCGCTATTTATAAGTTTGATTCCCCTATGAAATTACACCATTCTCAAACGCCTGTACTATCGGAAGAAACAGCATAGTAGTTTGATTCCCCTATGAAATTACACCATTCTCAAACACCATCGTTGGCTGGTAAGCTAACGGCTGAGTTTGATTCCCCTATGAAATTACACCATTCTCAAACCGTCGTGCTATTGTTTCCAATATGTAACCTGTTTGATTCCCCTATGAAATTACACCATTCTCAAACCAAAGTCTTTCGGTGCTGGCGGTACTACGTGTTTGATTCCCCTATGAAATTACACCATTCA
>JAVVUO010000096.1:0-684 GCA_036653135.1 Lachnospiraceae bacterium | reverse complement strand
GTTTTCCTTTGGCAATATGAATATGAATAGGTTCATTGTTTTCATTTGACCAAAAGAAAATTTTATATCCGGCAATCATAAAAAGACTAGGCAATTTTAATTCCCCCATTCCCGGCATATTTATATAATAGATGTGCATTACAATGTAGAAAATCTTCAAATCTTGCGATTTCAGTATCTGTGAAGCCTTCTTTTTTTATCCATTGATAACTTGGCAATTGGCAGCGTGCAACATCAAAACCGGTTTCTGTGCTTCGTTCAAAATGTACTTCAATAGTCTGAACACCATCTTGTTCCATAAGATGTGAATGCAAGATTTCTGTTTCATCTGCTAACGTCATATATGGATACATCATAATTGCGTACCTCCTTTTGATTCGTCTATATTGATTCACTGTTTCTTTCTATTATTATATCCGTTAAAAAATTGGATATCAACTACTATTTTAAATTCATTTACAATAACATCTTTCCAAAATATAGAGTTCTCTTGTGTTGAACTATTTGGTCCCTAAAGCAAAGAAAAAAAATAAGATGCGTCTTGGAACCGGAATCGGATCTCGGTAGTTTCATCTATAAATTTAATTCCAGCATAAAAAAACAATCCCCTTCGGAATGTGCCAAAGAGGATTGTAGTGTTATATGTACTTGTGAAACTAATTTTTAAAAATCTTGAAATGCTTA
>JAVVUO010000095.1:0-685 GCA_036653135.1 Lachnospiraceae bacterium | reverse complement strand
GGCAAAACAGCTTTCGGAAAAGATTACTTTAAAGAGTTATTAGAGCGTGTTCGTTCTATTCGTGCAAGTGAACGAAGAATATGGCTTCAAATTACAGATATTTTTGCCGAATGTAGTATTGACTATGATAAGCACGCAGAGGTAACGAAAGAATTTTACGCAATGATTCAAAATAAATTTCATTTTGCAATTACAGGGCAAACTGCAGCAGAAATTATTGATACAAAATCAGATCATACAAAAGACCACATGGGATTGACCACATGGAAAAACTCACCTGATGGCAGAGTTTTAAAATCAGATGTTACTGTTGCAAAAAATTATTTAGATGAAAAGCAAATAAGACAGCTTGAGCGTGCTGTAACGGGGTATTTCGATTATATTGAAGATTTGATAGAGCGTGAAAATACTTTCACTATGGAAGAATTTGCTCAGAGTATTAATGAGTTTTTAACTTTTAGGAAATATGATGTTTTGAAAGGCAAAGGAAAGATTACAAAAAAACAAGCAGACCACAAAGCTAAAATGGAATATGATGAGTTTAATAAAACACAAAAAATCAATTCGGATTTTGACAAAGAAGTAAAAAAGCTTTTGGAAAAAGGCGGTGAAAACCATGAGTAAACTGGAAGAGTTGATAAAAGAGCTTTGCCCTGATGGGGTGGAGTATGTCGATATCAATAGG
>JAVVUO010000094.1:0-686 GCA_036653135.1 Lachnospiraceae bacterium | reverse complement strand
ACATGATTAACCCTAAAATAATTCGCCTTTGTCTTGAAAAGAATTTGGCAAAAGCAAACTCAGATACGGGTGACCTGATAAAAAAAGGTATGCTCGGTGCTACTCGTGTGAATTTTTTGGAGAAAGAAAGCTATAATTTGTACACAGATTTAATGGTATTTAAAGGGACAGCCCCATCGCAACTTAAACCAGTCACTGTAATTCACAACGAGGTGCAGCGGAAATTTTTCTTTGGGCAAACCGAATACAGCAGCGAAAAAATGCAGTAATTTTATAAAAAATCTGAAAGCCTTATAGACACTGGCTTAGAGATTCCGAGAGATTATATTATTTTAAATAATTTTTATAAATCCATAAGGATATCATTTATATTTCTTTCTTCGGACAGATTGAATCATGATTTTTGCTATTTTTCTGAAAATCCCCGACACTTTTCAGACGCTTCGTTTTGTATAATAAAAAGGAGGTCAAATAACTTCATACGAAGAAATGTATTTTTGTGCGTATGCAAGCGCGCCTCTGTAATATACTGAACTACAAAAAAACAGAAAAGAGGGCAAATAATGAAGGAAATTAAAATTACGGAAAGCAAGATCAATGATGCACTGGCGCAGATTGATACTATTACACAGCTTACTCCGAAGGACCGAGGTTGTCTGCGCTTACTGACCGAGGAAATGTTTTCT
>JAVVUO010000093.1:0-699 GCA_036653135.1 Lachnospiraceae bacterium | reverse complement strand
AGGCTCTGCTGAAGCACGTATCAAAGGTGTCACGATTGGGGGTGAACCTCTTGAACTTTCGATTCCACATGCAGATCATGCCACAGCGCTTGAGACACTTCTTGCTCGTTTAGCCAACTATCATCCTCAAGCGATTGGACACCGTGTTGTTCACGGCGGAAATTTGACCAGAGCAGAACTTTTGACGCCTGAGATTGTACAATGTATTGAAGCAGCAACACCGCTTGCACCCTTACACAATCCTGCACATTTGATTGGGATTGAAGCCACAATGCGTTTGTTCCCTGAATTGCCTCAGGTTGCTGTGTTTGATACGGCATTCCATCAAACTATGCCTGAACATGCTTACCGCTATGCTTTGCCACAAAATTTATATACCGAACACCATGTGCGTCGTTATGGCTTTCACGGCACAAGTCACGCCTATGTCACAGAACGTGCAAGTGAACTCGCGGGTGCGAAAAATCAAGGTGGCTGGCTCAGCGCCCACTTAGGTAATGGTAGCTCAACCTGTGCTGTTTGGAATGGTCAAAGTCTTGATACCTCTATGGGTATGACCCCACTTGAAGGTGTCGTGATGGGTACACGTAGTGGTGATGTTGACCCAAGTTTGCACTTATTCCTTGCAAGCAATCTAGGTTGGAGCATCCAAAAAATTGACAACATGCTGAATAAAGAAAGTGGTCTACTGGGTTTATC
>JAVVUO010000092.1:0-718 GCA_036653135.1 Lachnospiraceae bacterium | reverse complement strand
AAATAGGAATTCCAATTATATTTCTTGTACCTGGACTCGTTGCTAGTAGTGTAAGATTACAACTATTATTTATACACGTATTTTCACCTCCTATTTATTACTATAATAATAAAAGAATTAAAGAAAAATTAAATTGGCGTAGTCCTGTTGATTATAGAATTGAATATAAATTTAAAATTGCATAAATTAAAAAATACTGGAATGAAAACTCATTCCAGCATAAAGTCCAACAGTTGGGTCTCAGTACATAATTTGCCTACTTTTCTAACTCATCCAATAATTTTTTTATTTCTTCTGCTATAGGTTTAGCTAGTAATGATGGTACTGCATTATCTACCTGAGTATATTGACTCGTCTTACTTCCTGTAAAGAAATAATCATCAGGGAAGCTTTGTATCCTTGCAGACTCTCTTACTGTTGGTACTCTATTTTCTTTATAGTGGAAGTAATTTCTATGTCCACAATCTATAGTAGTACTTGGCTTTTGACTATTCATTCTCTTAAATGCAGAATTATAATTTCTAACAGAGTAGTACTCTTCAGGTAGATCCTTTATAGTTCCTCCATCTGGAACCATAGATATTATATGTTTAGTTTGCTCTGTATGATTAGTTACTTCGTTATTCATAACATTAGTACTATTTCTTCTCATTAATCTTTGGTATTCATTCTGAGGTTTAGTTTTATAAGTTTCATAATTATCTCCATCATCTAAACT
>JAVVUO010000091.1:0-719 GCA_036653135.1 Lachnospiraceae bacterium | reverse complement strand
ACTCTTCTAGCGTGGATTTTCAGCCAATTGCTATGAATGGAAATGCAGTCAATGGTCAGCTTAGTGTAACGGTGGAATTGGATACCAACAATTGCAAAAGCACCCACACTCTCACTATAACCCCAAGGCAATTTTTAAACCCAGCAAGTAGCGATGAGCAAGCGACGTTGAATACAATAAAGGAAACACTTCTCGCAATTGAGAAGCATCAGAATGGAATTGTACAGGAAACCAAAAATGTTGCTACAGCCATCAGTAAAATAAAACGTACCTAGTATGATGATAAGCGAGTAGGAGGCTAGGGCTTAATGCCCCAACCTCCTACTCGCACCACCGTGCGTACCGTTCGGCACACGGCGGTTCAACTGCTTAAATTCTGTTTTCGGTAATCGCTAGGGCTTTGCCCTGTTGTTTTTTTGAATAAGTAGCTAAAGTAGTGTCTATCGTTATAGCCAACCTGTGAAGCAATATCTTGGGAAAGCATATCCGTATTGCGCAGAAGCTCTTTTGCTTTGTTCATTCGCATGTTGGTTACATATTCTGTAAAGGTCATACCCATCTCTTGGGAAAACACAGTGGAAAAGTGACTGTTGCTCAGCGCAACATATGCTGCGGTATCCCGCATGTTCAGCGCCACGTCCGACAAATGGGCGTGGATGTATTGCACCGCCCTTCTACAGGTTAGGGAATAGCAGCTAGCCGTTTTTTCCTCGCGGAAG
>JAVVUO010000090.1:0-734 GCA_036653135.1 Lachnospiraceae bacterium | reverse complement strand
TATCTCACAATATTTGCAGACCATAAACTCTTTTAACTCATCTTTAGTGAACAGGTTCTCTATTTGTATGAACGCCTTATCAGTTTCTTCGTAGAACTCACGCATATAGTCCATAATCCGTCTCTCCTTGTCTCACTTTTACAACCCATTCTATCACGGGCAGGTGATAAAATCAAACAAATGTGCAGAAACTGATACTGATTATGGAGGACGCCTATATGTCAAGACCCTGTGAGCTAGATGGAAAGCGTAATTTGGTTGCAGAAAGGTTGATAGAGCTTCGCAAACTCCGAAAGTGGTCACAACGTGACCTAGCTCATGAGCTTCAGCTTGCCGGAATAGATATGGACAAAAACGTCATTACCCGGATTGAAACGAATAAACGCTATGTCACAGATATTGAGCTTAGAGCGCTGGCAGCCGTCTTTCACGTTTCATACGCTTTTCTGATTGATGGTGATTCAAGTACCTCTATATAGCAAGACGAGGCAAGATCAAGTATCTCCGGATACTCTCCCTTGCCTCGTCCTTATGTTATGTAATCATTTGATTGGTTCCTCTATTATTTCATTCAGACCCGGCTGGATACTATCAATTCCCAAGTATAACAGGCTATGAAGTCTTTGTGACTCATTAATCAGGATTGCCAGATCACTCCCGCTATCAAATTCCAGAGGATATGGAACCATTCCTGCCCTCATGATATAATCTTTTATACCAGTCAGATCAAATTC
>JAVVUO010000089.1:422-736 GCA_036653135.1 Lachnospiraceae bacterium | reverse complement strand
CATTAATTACTGGACAAAGAGTCATCGATACTTTATTTCCAATCGCAAAGGGTGGTACAGCAGCAATTCCTGGTGGATTTGGAACCGGTAAAACAATGACCCAGCACCAACTTGCGAAATGGTGCGATGCCGATATTATTATTTATGTTGGTTGTGGAGAACGTGGCAATGAGATGACGCAAGTATTAGAAGAATTCTCGGAGTTGATTGATCCTAAATCACAAAAGCCATTGACCGATCGTACGGTATTAATTGCCAATAAATCCAATATGCCCGTAGCAGCTCGTGAAGATAGTATCTATACGGGAATTACA
>JAVVUO010000089.1:0-412 GCA_036653135.1 Lachnospiraceae bacterium | reverse complement strand
CGCAATCATGGCCGATTCAACTTCACGCTGGGCGGAAGCACTTCGTGAAATCAGTGGCCGATTAGAAGAAATGCCGGCGGAAGAAGGATTTCCTGCCTATCTACCATCAAGAATCTCAGCTTTCTATGAGCGAGCAGGTTATATGGAAACACTCAATGACGCAATTGGATCAGTTACCATTATCGGTGCTGTATCTCCTCAAGGAGCGGATTTCTCAGAACCGGTAACACAGAATACCAAACGATTTGTTCGTTGCTTCTGGGCGCTTGATAAAGCACTTGCGTATGCACGACATTATGCAGCAATTAACTGGACACAAAGTTATAGTGAATATGTAGTTGATTTAGAGAAATGGTACAATAAAAATGTCGATGTTCGCTTTATTCGTGATCGACAACAGTTAACAAGTATC
>JAVVUO010000088.1:0-742 GCA_036653135.1 Lachnospiraceae bacterium | reverse complement strand
GCTGACGAGCAGCCGCTTGTGGCACACATTATCCGAGTTGCAGACTCTTACGATGCCATGTCAACTAAACGTTCCTATCGTGATCCGCTTGATAAAAATGTAATATTAAATGAATTAAAGACCAACAGCGGTATTGAATATGACCCAAAAATCGAGAAGCTGATGGAAGAAATGA
Organism: Lachnospiraceae bacterium; assembly: GCA_036653135.1. GTDB lineage: Bacteria > Bacillota > Clostridia > Lachnospirales > Lachnospiraceae > Petralouisia. The sequence goes on along the minus strand of JAVVUO010000088.1, from coordinate 567 downwards.
TTGTAGAGGGTTTTACAATTGATTAAAAATCGGGAGATGTAAACAAAACGATATATACCCTATATTCACACAAAAGTCAATTTGTCAAGTACGAATTTTGCAACGCTGCGCAGCAGTTTTGGTACTGGAAAAAGGGCAAAATTTCTTCTACAATAGTATTGACAAACAAAAATGTCTTGTTCCATCCATTCACGAGGAGGGAGAAATCAGTTGGAAATCAAGGAATATTTCAGCTTGTGTGAGGAGCGAATGCCGCACAGCTGTAAGGAACTTCGGCACACCTCTTTTACGTTGCGTCGAAACGGCATGGAAACCATGGAAGAATTGTGCCGGACACAAAGATATTCTCCGCAGACCATAGCGGCTATGCGTGGCGTGGGAGCAAAAACGGCGGCAGTAGCCAAAACCGTGTGCGAACTTTATGCGGACAGCGCAAATGCACCACAGTAAAAGCGTTTTATTCATCGAATAATTACCAAATTATAGGAGGATTTCAGATTATGAAACAAAATTTCAAGCGAAAGTTATTGGCGGGACTACTATCCACCTGCATGATGTTACAGATAG
>JAVVUO010000087.1:0-755 GCA_036653135.1 Lachnospiraceae bacterium | reverse complement strand
GTGGTGGTGTAGCCCCTGCTTTGCGCATACTAAATTTCAGAATTATAGGAATAAAATCATACGTTAGTGAATAGTTTCGGACTTGAACGTCGATAATTATTGACACAAGGGTATTGTTCCGATATAATAAGAGCAAAGAAGAATTGGGGTGACGACCATGTCAGAACGCATAGAACGACCACGCTATCTAAGCAAACTCACAGAATATAAGGACAAAGACATCGTAAAAATCGTGACAGGCATACGCCGCTGTGGCAAGTCCACACTGCTTGATATTTACGAGGATTATCTGCTGAACAGTGGTATTAAGGCTGCAAACATCCTGCACATGAATATGGAGTCCTTGCAGCATCGGGATTTGCTCGGTTATCTTGCTTTTTATGATTATGTGAGTAACCACATCGTAAAAGGCGAAAAGAATTATTTGATTTTCGATGAGCTGCAAGCGGTTACTCATTGGGAAAAAGCAATCGAATCGTTCCGCTTGGATTTTGATGTGGACATTTATATCACAGGCTCAAATGCCTATCTGCTCTCCACGGAATTTTCCACCCTGCTCTCCGGCAGATATGTGGAGATACGCTTGCTCCCGCTTTCCTTTGCGGAGTTTTTGACCTTTTATAGTTTTGAACCAAGTGTAACGATGGAGGACAAATTTCAAAAGTATTTGCAGTTTGGCGGTATGCCGATATTAAAGCAGTTTGATTTTAACACCGCACGGGTGAATGAGGTGCTTGAGGGCATTTATTCCACTG
>JAVVUO010000086.1:0-759 GCA_036653135.1 Lachnospiraceae bacterium | reverse complement strand
TAATGGCCAATAAATGTTGCAGTGCAGCTAAAAAAGCGATGAATGGTTTTGGACGATCGTTCAATCCATAGACCAAATCAAGATGATCTTTTTGCTCGGGAGAGTTTGTTAAATCAGACATTTGAGAATGGTACAGCAGCAATTTATGGCTATTCTAATCGAGTTACAGGACTTTACAAACCAAAAAAAGACCGATTTTTTAAAAAAACTTGTAACTGTCAATAAACTGTCACTACTAAAAGTTAGTATTTTTCTGTATAATTTGCCCTCAAATTTAAAGCGTATCGAATTTACATGTCAGATATTAAAACTCTCCGCAACATTGCCATTATTGCGCACGTTGACCATGGTAAAACCACTCTTGTAGACAAGCTTTTGCAACAATCGGGTGCTCTCGGTGACCGCGCGGGCGAGATTGAACGTGTTATGGATTCTAACGCGCTTGAGTCTGAACGTGGTATTACCATCCTTGCAAAAAACACTGCAATCAAATGGTTAGACAAACGTACAGATACTGAATACCGCATTAACATCGTCGACACCCCGGGACATGCTGACTTCGGTGGTGAAGTTTAACGTGTAATGTCTATGGTTGACTGTGTACTACTTCTTGTTGATGCACAAGACGGTCCAATGCCACAAACTCGTGAACACATCCTTCTTTCACGTCAGGTTGGTGTACCATTTATTCTTGTATTCCTGAACAAGTGTGACCTTGTTGATGATGAAGAATTACTTGAATTAGTAGAAATGGAAGTT
>JAVVUO010000085.1:0-773 GCA_036653135.1 Lachnospiraceae bacterium | reverse complement strand
AAACAGCGGTGTTGGTATCACTTGGCACTCAAAGCCCATTACTTGGCCCAAATCCCACAGGAATCATTGGCATGACCGGGCTAATTATTGGAGCAATTTTATTATTTTGCAGCATGAAAAAGATTGATGTTTGAGTTTAGATTTTAGGGTGTTCTTGCTCTTTATGGGCAGGTTGCTATTGCCCCCAGAAAAGGAGGTGTTTCATGAGTACAGCAGAATGGTTGCTTTGTCCAGTCTGTCAAAGCAAAACCAGAACGATGGTACGAGAGGATACTGTGCTTCAAAATTTTCCTCTCTTTTGTCCCAAGTGCAAGCACCAAATTATAATTAATGTGCAGAAATTGAATATGGTCGTTATCAAAGAGCCAGACGCTAAGACGCAGAGCCGATAACCAACAAGATTAAAACTTGTGGCTATCGGCTCTGTGTTTTACTCTTTTGACTGGCTTTCTAATGCGGCTTTCACAGTTGCCCTGATAATCTCCATTGATCGTTCATCGCAATTGTAGAGCATACGGATAAGGTCTTCTACCTCGGTATCCTTGCAGGGCTTGTCGGGGTAGAAGATCGAGTCCGCTGATATGGCAAGTTCTCGAATTAGTTTTTGTAACACATCAAAGCTTGGCTTTTTGTTTTCATTTTCAATGCGGTATAAGTATCTTTCCGTTATGCCTATTTTATCAGCCAACGCTTCCATGGTTATATCAGCCTTCTGGCGAGCAGCCTTAAGTGCGCTGCTTAATATGTCAGTATTGTTATGCACTTGCAGTTCA
>JAVVUO010000084.1:502-778 GCA_036653135.1 Lachnospiraceae bacterium | reverse complement strand
GAACTATTATGATTGCAAGGCAATCCGCTAATATGTTTGGGAGGTGTAAATACATGAAAAAAGCTATAATCGGTAAGAAAATAGGTATGACTCAAATATTCGATGAGAATGGTAAAGTTGTTCCTGTAACTGTAGTTGAAGCTGGCCCATGTGTTGTTGTTCAAAAGAAGACTATCGAAAAAGATGGTTATGAGGCAATACAAGTAGGTTTCGGTGAGATTAGAGAAAAATTAGTGAATAAGCCAGTTAAAGGACATTTCGCTAAAGCAGGAGTTT
>JAVVUO010000084.1:0-492 GCA_036653135.1 Lachnospiraceae bacterium | reverse complement strand
CTTGTTAACAAGCCAAAGAAGGGGCATTATGCTAAGGCTGGTGTATCTTTAAAGAGAAAATTAAAAGAATTTAGATTAGAGGATTGTTCAACTTATGAAGTAGGGCAAGAAATCAAAGTTGATGTATTTGTGGCAGGAGAAAAAATTGATGTATCAGGAGTTTCTAAAGGTAAGGGATTCCAAGGGGTTATCAAGAGATGGAATGCTAATAGAGGACCTATGACTCATGGTTCTAAGTTCCACAGAGCTGTTGGTTCTATGGGAGCTTCATCAGATCCATCAAAAACATTCAAAAACAAGAATATGCCAGGACACATGGGAGCTGTTAACACTACAGTAATGAACTTAGAAGTAGTTAGAGTTATTCCAGAAAAGAACTTAATACTAATAAAGGGTGGTATCCCTGGTGCAAACAAGAGCACAGTAGTAATAAGAAACGCAGTTAAAGCTTAATTCTGTAGAAAGGAGGAAATAGGATGCCTACAGTAGGAT
>JAVVUO010000083.1:0-783 GCA_036653135.1 Lachnospiraceae bacterium | reverse complement strand
AAAACATGGACAAGCTAAAAGGAAAAATAATACTCGATACAAGAAAGATTTGTGACTTGGAAAATACATACAGGCTATAAAATAAAGGGTTTGGAGAATTAACATGAAAAAAGTGATGCTGGTGTTTGGCACTCGTCCTGAAGCTATCAAAATGTGTCCGCTTGTAAATGAGCTTAAAACTCGAGAAAGCATAAAAACTATTGTGTGTGTAACAGGACAGCACCGTCAAATGCTTGACCAAGTATTAGGTGCATTTAATGTTGTGCCTGATTATGATTTGTCAATAATGAAAGATAAACAGACGCTCTTTGATGTTACAACAAACATATTGAATCGAATAAAAGAAGTTCTTGAAAGTGAAAAGCCCGACGTTGTGCTTGTTCATGGTGATACTTCAACTACTTTTGTAACAGCGCTTGCTTGTTTTTATCTTCAAATTCCGGTAGGTCATGTTGAAGCAGGACTTCGAACATATGATATTTATTCTCCTTATCCGGAGGAATTTAATAGACAAGCAGTTGGAATAATTGCTAAATATAATTTTTCGCCAACGGAAATGTCAAAAAGCAATCTTATAAGAGAGGGCAAAAAAGCTGACAGTATATATGTTACAGGAAACACAGCAATAGATGCACTTAAAACCACCGTTAAAGACGATTATTCAAATCCGCAACTTGATTGGGCAAGCGATTCAAAACTTATTATGATTACAGCACACAGACGTGAAAATTTGGGAGTACCTATGCATAATATGTTCAGAGCAATTCGCCGTATTATCGATGA
>JAVVUO010000082.1:0-783 GCA_036653135.1 Lachnospiraceae bacterium | reverse complement strand
AAAACTGAATTTTTTAAACTTGGAGGCTATGACTTTATAGTTCCAACAAATGAAGATGTGATTTTAGCTAATAATATTATAAAAAGTGGAAAAAGTTTTATTTATGAGCCAGATTCAAAAATTTATCATTCTCATAAATTGTCATTAAAAGATACTTATAAAAGATATGAGGCTATTGGAAAGTTTGAAAAACTTTATTCAAAAGAGATAGATTTTTCGAATACTAATGGAGAGGGGAAAAAAATAGTATTATTTACAATAAAAAACCTTTTGAAAGAACGGAAAGTATTAGATATATGTTATTTTGGTATAGATATATTAGTTAGATTATTAGGATATAGAAAGGGATACAAATGAATACAAAATTAATTACATTTTATTTACCGCAATTCCATAGAATAAAAGAAAATGATGAATGGTGGGGAGAAGGATTTACAGAGTGGACTAATGTAAAGAAAAGCAAACCTTTATATGAAGGACATAATCAACCAAGAGTGCCTTTAGACAATAGTTATTATGATTTATCTAAAAAAGAAACTCTAGAAAAACAAGCTAAATTAGCTAAAGAATACGGGATATATGGTTTTTGCTTTTATCATTATTATTTTAATGGAAGAAAACTTTTGGAAAAACCTGCTGAAATTTTATTAGAAAATAAAGAGATTGATTTAAATTATTGTTTTTCTTGGGCAAATGAACCTTGGACAAGATCTTGGGACGGGAAAACAAGAGATGTAATAATGCCACAAAGTTATGGTGGAAAAAAAGAATGGAAAGAACACT
>JAVVUO010000081.1:0-806 GCA_036653135.1 Lachnospiraceae bacterium | reverse complement strand
AAACGAACGGAGGATTATGATATGAACTATTTAGGTTTGACTACCCTATGAAATTACACCATTCTCAAACCTATACCATCATCGCATACACACATCATTGGTTTGACTACCCTATGAAATTACACCATTCTCAAACTTCCTCCTCTTCTTCATCTTCTGGTAGGTCGTTTGACTACCCTATGAAATTACACCATTCTCAAACACTTGTTTAGTCTTTCTTCCATGTCAGTTCGTTTGACTACCCTATGAAATTACACCATTCTCAAACGTGTATAATTACCATTACTATAATATGTAAGTTTGACTACCCTATGAAATTACACCATTCTCAAACGAATGTATTTTGGATATTTGCAACAGATAAGTTTGACTACCCTATGAAATTACACCATTCTCAAACGGCAAACGAGGACGAAATACCGCTATTGAAGTTTGACTACCCTATGAAATTACACCATTCTCAAACTAATGTAAGTTGTTTTTCCATCATGATCGTGTTTGACTACCCTATGAAATTACACCATTCTCAAACTAACAGACATAAAAGGAAGGGGCGTTCACAGTTTGACTACCCTATGAAATTACACCATTCTCAAACCAAGTATCCCTGCGTTGCTGATTGCCACAAGTTTGACTACCCTATGAAATTACACCATTCTCAAACGCTGTATATAAGGCAAGAGCAGCGACTGCAGTTTGACTACCCTATGAAATTACACCATTCTCAAACCGTGGCTTTAATCAATGCTTCCAGCTTCCGGTTTGACTACCCTATGAAATTACACCATTCTCAAACCTTCCTGCTG
>JAVVUO010000080.1:0-814 GCA_036653135.1 Lachnospiraceae bacterium | reverse complement strand
CGCTCCCTGGCACGGGAGGGGCTGACGATGATGATTGTCACTCACGAGATGAAATTCGCCCGGGATGTGTCCACCCGCGTCTTTTACATGGACCAGGGCATCATCTATGAGGACGGCACCCCGGAGCAAATCTTTGTACACCCACAGCGGGAGCGTACCCGCGCTTTTGTGAAGCGTCTAAAGACCTTTGAGCGGGAAATCGCATCGCCCACCTTCGACTTCCTCGCGGTCAGTACCGACATTGAGGAGTTCGGACGCAAGCAGCTTTTAGGTCAGCGGCAAATCAATAATCTGCAGCTGATGTTCGAGGAGCTATGTGTGCAAACCCTTCTGCCCCTAGGCGACCAGGTATTCCCGCTGCGTTTCTCCATTGCCGCTTCAGAGCTGGATGGCTCCTGTGAGGCGACCATTTCCTACGGCGGGCCGGACTTCGACCCGTTTACAGCGCGGGCCGATGAGTTGTCGGTCAGAATGGTGCTTGGTTTCACCAAAGAGCATACATGGAGCGGAGATCAGGGCAACCACATCACACTTATTTTGTAGAAAGACAAAACAGACGGTTACAAAACGCCCTCACCACCGCGTATAACAAAAGGCTCAGGTTCACAAACCTGAGCCTTTTGCTGTCTAGCTACATCTGATTGACATTCCGCAGGCCGCGCCGGCAATCATCAGCCGGTAAAGCTTTGCGCGAGGACACGATAAATCTCTGGCGTTAGTCGAGAGAACGCAACTCGTTTCACCTCATCAATTTGGTCAATCGGGCTCTGATCGCATTTTAAATAAGCAAGTATCGGCTCGAACAACGCAAATT
>JAVVUO010000079.1:0-832 GCA_036653135.1 Lachnospiraceae bacterium | reverse complement strand
GTTAGCGTATTGTATAAAAAATGCGGCTGTATCTGACTGAGCATGATAGAAATACGGCTTTGCAGCAGTTGTATTTCCTTTTCCTGCAACTCGCGATCCAGCTCTGCGTTGCGGGTGTCAAGCTCGTCGCTCTGCGCATACAGAGCCATTCGGCTTTCTAAGATATGGCGCGAGAGGAAAATTCCAATTACAATACAGGTGACGCTGTGGGCAATATCCATTCGCGCAGAGGTTAAGTCCTTGACACACAGCGCAGTTATGGCAAACAGAACGGTGGCAAGGGACAAAAAGCCGTAAATATAGTGCGTCGGGATAACGAACAGCATGGGCAGCACAAGGATATATACAATAACGAGCGTTGCTCTTGCGGTCGGCTCGAAGAAAGTGCCCAGTGCGTAGACAAAAGCAAACATGACAACAGAAAATAAAATGATGAAGCTTCTGGTAAATAGGACGCTCTTTTTTTTCTTCAGCTTAAAGCTGTAGAGCATTGAAAACAGTGCCAAAAAGCAAGCGATATAGGCGCTGGAATACTTTGAGAAAAGCCCCGATCCCATACTTACCACAAGGTAAGCCCCTATAATCATTGTCATGACGAGCAGCAGACGTTCCATCATTTTTGTATTGTATCGGTTAATAGCTTCGCTTTGAGCAGTGTAAAAGGCCTTGCTTTTTCCGCCATAGCACCATGCTTCAAGCTTCTGTTTCATCTTCATCCTCCTTGTCACACGGCACAAAAAGTTGCCCGTGTCATGTATTTCTACCGGTGGTCGCAGTCATTTCAATGCCGCCATGCGTAAATTCGCCCCAGCTGTACTGCGACATATATTCG
>JAVVUO010000078.1:0-843 GCA_036653135.1 Lachnospiraceae bacterium | reverse complement strand
AGGCTACCGCAGAGCTATACGGCGGCCAAGCGGAGGTGGAATGGGTCGATTATGCCTCGCCTCTTGTAAACAATGCGGAGGTTTGCGCGGAGGTAGGAGCTAAGGCAAAGGAAATGCTGGGTCAAGCGGCGCTGGTTTCCCAAAGGCCACTTTCCTGCGGCGGCGACGACTTTGCAGAGCTGCTGCTTCGGGTACCAGGGGTTTATGCTTATGTGGGCACCGCTTCCGATGAAACGCCCGGTTCCTGTGGGCCTGCCCATAACAGCCGTTTTGCGATTGACGAGGGCGCACTGCCTATTGCGGCTGCACTTTACGCCGAATGCGCGTGGATGTGGCTGAAACGGTAAGGAAGCTATGTTTATTGGCTTAATGCCCTTGCCGACCTCTCACACCACCGTGCGTACCGTTCGGTACACGGCGGTTCAACTGCTTAAGTGTAGTTTTTGTAAACGCTCGTACTGTGCGGATTGTTCATCCTATCCAGCAGGTACGAGCCTTTCGTCGTTCGTCGCTGACATCTTCCTGCTTGGACAATTGAAGAACTCTATGGTATAATGGTTTTGTAACAATTTACCTGCACAAAGCGATTACGGAGGAATGCGACGATGATCACCGGCGCAATAAAGAACAAGGTTGATAAAATCTGGACGGATATTTGGGCTGGTGGAATCACAAATCCGCTGACCGTCATCGAGCAGCTGACCTATTTGCTTTTTATTCGCTCTCTTGACGAAAAAGAGCTGGAACGCGAACAGTTTGAAAATGTATCTGGTACAGTGATGGAGAAAATATTTCCACAGTCTCCCATTGGTCAATCCATGCGTTGGAGTCGCTTTAAGGATA
>JAVVUO010000077.1:0-855 GCA_036653135.1 Lachnospiraceae bacterium | reverse complement strand
TCGAAAAATGCGGCAGTCATGCTGACTACCAAAACTTTGTTCTTACAAATCTTCGTAAGTATTATCCTGACCCTGATTCCATTGCCCGTTCCACCTGGGATATCATTGACCGCTTTTGGAATCTTTATTTATCCTTTACGGATTCCTATATGCAAAGCAAATACTCCAAGTATGGTCCTGTGCCAAGAACTCCTTCTTGTATGCAGCGTTCTTATCTGTTATCGTTGGATTTTAAAGTTACTTCTCTAACAGACTGGGCTGCAAACGTGCAAATATAACACCATTTATTGACCTGAACAATAAACGCGGAAAACCACCTGTTTATAAAAATGACTTTACGATTGATAAGGATGGGGTTTCTATTTGCCCTTCTAGTTGTCGCATGCGTCGTGATGGCTCCGAAAAAGCAAAAGGCAGACATAAATTTCAATGTCCTAAAATCAGTCGAAAAGGCGGATGTATATCCTGTACCTGTGATAATCCCTGCTCTAATGCAAAGTACGGACGTACTGTTCATTTAGTAATGAATGATAATCCAAGATTATTTAACAATCCACCAAAAAGCAGCAAGGAATGGAAACTTGAATACAATGCAAGAACTTCTGCTGAACGCTCTAATAAGCGTGAGAAATTAGACTTCAAATTAGAAGACGGCAGACACCGCTCAACTAAGATGTGGTACTGCCGCCTCTATCACATCCTGATGCTATAACATCTAGATGCATGGGATATGCCTTTTGAATCCGCCCTTAGAAAGTTGATTCTACAAGCAGCATAATCTCTAGTAGGTCATGGGACTTGCGCCCCAATGCCCCTATTCAAAACCGTACGTGCGCTACTAACGCATACGGCTTT
>JAVVUO010000076.1:0-856 GCA_036653135.1 Lachnospiraceae bacterium | reverse complement strand
CCTATGGTGGTGGTACAAAATCTTCTATCTGGCAAATGGAAAATATTAGTTTTATGGTACTTAAGTTATGGCACCTTGAGATTTAGTGATATAAAAAATAGGTTGCCTAATGTAACTCAAAAAATGCTGACTTCACAACTCCGAAGCTTAGAAGAAGATAAACTTATATCTAGAAAAGTTTACCCTGTAGTACCCCCTAAGGTTGAATATAGTTTAACTGAAGTTGGTAAAGAAATTATACCTATCCTTGAAATGATGCATTCCTTTGGAAGTGAATACCTAGAGTCAGATTTATTAACCGCCGAAGAAAGGGATGAACATACAACTCATTTAAATTAGCTAGACCTTTCTATTTGTACTTATTTAATAATTAAAGAAATACAATCGAGTAGGAGATAGATAATTATTTTATCTATCGTCCTCTCACACCACCGTGCGTACCGTTCGGTACACGGCGGTTCAATAGGAATTACCTAATCTCAAATAACTTTCAGTTAATGTTATAAACCCTTGTTCTCTAAGGTATTGATTAGTCAGTGTTCTTGCTAAAATAGGGCTGTTGGAGATTCTCCAGTAGCCTTTCCTTGTGTTTGCATATTCCCATGCCTTATTTTCTTCAATACCTAGAAATTTAAGATTATCATGTTTAGTCTTAATTCTTTTCCATTGTTTCCAATAACATAGGCGCAGCCTTCGTCTTAGCCATTCATCTAGACTTTTCAAAGTACTTTTCATATCTGCTAATTTGAAGTAATTTACCCATCCAATTATTACTTGTCTAAGCTTAATTGAACGAAGTTCCATGCTCATAGCATTACTTCTACTTGTTACCATCTTAAGTTTAGATTTAAGTTTG
>JAVVUO010000075.1:0-860 GCA_036653135.1 Lachnospiraceae bacterium | reverse complement strand
GAATCAAAAAATCTATATTAATAGTTGTGAATATAAAGTAATTGGTATTTTATCACAAAGTAGTGATCCCAATGTTGGTGAGTGGAGTGACAAGTATGTATTCCCTGCTTATACTTTGAATCATCAAGATATATTAACCAATCACCAAGATAAAAGTGATTCTGAAATTACTTTTGTTGCGAAGGTAAGATCAACAAAGGATCGAAAAATAGCGAAAGCAGAAATTATTTCCGCATTAAAAGATAATTATGATAAAAGCCAGTATATGATTAATATGGGATTTGGTGATGACAATGAAGCGACCAACACGATTATGGATATGATTACGATGGTATTTGCTGGTATTGCTGGTTTGTCTTTAATTGTTGGTGGAATTGGAATTATGAATATTATGTTAGTTTCTGTGAATGAGCGAATTCGTGAAATTGGAATACGTCAAGCACTAGGGGCAAAACGCTCTTATATCTTAATCCAGTTTTTAATGGAATCGGTATTATTAACCCTCGTTGCCGGAATTATCGGTATGATCTTTGCGCAAGGCGTTATTAGTTTCATGAATACGCAAAACTTGGGTATTGTCTTAAGTCTTAATCTTAAAGTAATGGTTAGTGTTTCATTATTCTGTGCTTTTGTTGGGATAATCTTCGGTTATTATCCTGCCAACAAAGCAAGTAAATTAAACATTGCAGATGCACTGCGATACGAATAAATAAAAAAACGGGTTAGCACATGGTGTGCTAGCCCTTTTAGTTATAGATTGTTTTGGCATAATCACTTGGGGTTATCCCAAACTGTTGTTTAAACTTTCTTGAAAAGTAATGAATACTAGTAAAACCTAATTTTGAACTGATCTCAGAAAT
>JAVVUO010000074.1:0-865 GCA_036653135.1 Lachnospiraceae bacterium | reverse complement strand
TCTTTTTTTTATTCTTAATAAATGATATACTTTTTTAATAAATGGAGGAATACTTATGAATGTAATTGAAATCAATCATCTTAGTAAAGATTATGGCAATCATAAAGGTATCTTTGATGTTTCTTTCCATATCAAAAAGGGCGAAGTATTTGGTTTTCTTGGTCCCAATGGAGCAGGCAAAACAACAACCATTCGTCACCTTATGGGCTTCATTAAAGCCCAACAAGGTACATGCTTTATCAATGCTCATAATTGTGAAACAGAAAGTGTAAGCATACAAGAAAAACTCGGTTATATTCCAGGTGAAATTAGTTTCGCAGAGAATATGAGTGGAATTGAATTTATTAATTTCATTGCCCGTTATCGTGGTTTGAGCGATATGCGCAAAGCGAATGAATTAATAAAAACATTCGAACTTGATCCAAAAGGTAAAATAAAGAAAATGTCAAAAGGAATGAAACAAAAAATTGGAATTGTTTGTGCTTTTATGCACGATCCTGATGTATTGATTTTAGATGAACCAACCAGTGGTTTAGATCCTTTGATGCAAAGTAAATTTATTGATTTAGTTCTTAAAGAAAAACAAAAAGGAAAAACTATTTTAATGTCTTCCCACATCTTTGAAGAAGTTGAAAAAACATGTGATCGAGTTGGAATCATCAAAGAAGGTCATATGGTAAGCATTGAAACAATAGATTCATTAAGACAATCAAAAACAAAACATTATCAGATTGGTTTTAAAGATGAACAAAGTACAGCTGCTTTTATGAAAGAATCTTTGACTTTAAAACAATTAAACAATAAGGAAGTTGAAGTATTGATTAAGAATGATTTGAATCATTTTATCCAATGTTTAAGTAAATAT
>JAVVUO010000073.1:0-877 GCA_036653135.1 Lachnospiraceae bacterium | reverse complement strand
AAAGATTATCAGATAAAGTATAACACTGCTCTACGAATGAATGGAACAGGAAGTTCCATCCTTCAGGCTGAAGTTTGTATCGCTGTTGGGTAAATGCAGATTTCGATGGAGCAGAAATGGAATGTTCAAAGAAATCCAGGATTTCATTTGAAACAGATTTACTCTGCATCTGGAGCATAAGTTGGATGTAGTCATGGAAAGAAATTTTACGGTTTCTCGTAAAATCGCTCTCAGGATTTTTACAGAACATGCAATGAATTTCATCAAGTTCTGCAATGCAGTTGTCGAGTGTGGTTTTTAAGTTAGATAAGCAATTATGAGCCATATGGCACCTCCTTGAAATGTGTTTATAATCAAGGCTTGCGCAACATATATTGGCTATCTTGTCAACTGTTTTTTGTAATAATTTTTAAGTTTTTGATGCGAAAAAATAGTGGCTCTCCGTGAGGAAAAACCACTGAAAATAATTTGAATTATGCCTAACTAAATGGCATTGATTGATTTTCTAAGCAAGAAAAAAGTTATAAATGATGGAATTGTGAAACGCTATTAAATCAAAAACAATCACGATCCAATCATCACTAGAGGGCAGTATTATCAAGTGCAGGAAGAATTGAAGCAAAGAAATAATAAAAAGATGACGGGTGCTAGATACAGCTCCAAGTATCCATTAAGCGGGTTGATCACCTGCGATGAGTGTGGAAGCAGATATATCAGGACTATTTGGTATAGTGAAAATGGAGAAAACACCGCCGTTTGGAGATGCAAAGAAAGGCTAAAAAGTGGCATATCTAACTGCAATAAGTCCCCGACCTTAAAAGAGGATGCAGTCTATGGTATTTTGATAGAGATATTTCATTCAATAGTTATTTCTGAT
>JAVVUO010000072.1:0-894 GCA_036653135.1 Lachnospiraceae bacterium | reverse complement strand
CGGCATCCACTATCAGATTTTCTCTTGAATTTCGGGGGCAATATTGGATATAGTGTTCGTCCATCAGAAAGGCGAAAAGGCTATGCTTCTAAAATGTTAGGATTAGTTTTACCCATTTGTCATGAGTTCGGAGAAAGTAGCGTTTTATTGACCTGTGATAAGGAAAATGAGGCTTCACGAAAAACGATTCTTAAAAATGGCGGGGTAATGGAAAACGAAGTTACTGATACGGTCGGATTAGGTGAATGCGGCATTATTCAGAGATATTGGATTTCATTGCAATGTCCTTGCATTTCCAATTTTTAAAGTTGGTATAGTTTCGCCTTTTGACTAAGGCGAAATCGAGTAGGAGGCTAGGGCTTAATGCCCTAGCCGACCTCTCACACCACCGTGCGTACCGTTCGGTACACGGCGGTTCAACTGCTTAAGTGTAGTTTTCGTAAACGCTCGTACTGTGCGGATAGTTCATAATATCCAGCAGCTACGAGCCTTTCGTTTGTTATGGAACATTGCAATATCGGACTTCTGGCAATTCGCCAGTACCCAAGCCGAGTGTTACCCCATTCATATGCTTTGTCGGGTGGAATACCCAACTTGCACAAGGCTTTCACTTTCGTCCTTGGTTTCTTCCATTTCTTCCAGATGTACATACGTAATCTTCTACGCAACCATTGCTCCAACTGCATGAGCAGACTTTTCATCTTTGCGATGTAGAAATACCCAAGCCAGCCACGGATGTAGACCTTGACTTGTTCCATGATGTCGCGGACGCTTCGTCCTCGATTGCGGCGCGTGAGCACTTTCAACTTCTGCTTGCATTTACGCAGGGCTTTTGGGTGAACCTGGATATAGATGCCCTCTCCATTCTTTCCCAGCGTAAAGCTCAAGAATTTG
>JAVVUO010000071.1:0-901 GCA_036653135.1 Lachnospiraceae bacterium | reverse complement strand
CGACCACTGCTATAATCGCTAATCAGATTGCGAAACTTAATTCGCTCTTTCGGGTCAAGTCCTGCAGTTGGTTCATCAAGAATCAAAATCTCTGGGTTGCCCAGTAATGCTTGCGCAATTCCAAGTCGACGAATCATACCACCCGATAAAGTTTGTATTTTTTTGTTCTGAACATCCGCTAAATCAAGTTTACATAAAAGCTGTTGTGTTTGTTGTGTGGCAAAACGGCGAGGGATTCCTTTGACCTGTGCAAGATACAGCATAAATTGTTTTGGCGTATATGAGGGGTAAAATCCAAAATGCTGTGGAAGATATCCAATTTTCTCAAGGTAATCGGAGCCAAGAGTTGTAATATTTGTGTCGTTCCAGTTTACATCTCCATTGCTTGGCATTTGCAGCCCACAAATCATGCGCATTAAAGTTGTTTTTCCTGCACCATTAGGACCTAATAATGCGTATACTCCTTTTTCTAGCGTAATGTTCACATTGCTTACTGCGGTTTTGTCACCAAAATTTTTGCACAAATTATGTGTTAAAAGAGCCATAATCTAATTTCATCCTTTCCGGTTTGAGATGAGAGACAAATTGAATTGCGATAACTACTGTACCGATTGTAAAGAACAAAAGAAGTCCTCCCCAAATAATGTCCGTGTTGATCATTAAAACAATCTGTTTATCTCCGACAAGGGTAGCACTTAAAAGTCCAATAACGATTGGAGAAACGAGGCATAAAATTTGATTCATTCTATTTCGTTGAAGACTAAGCACAAAAAAGGTGATTGCACACGAAAATTCAAATGGAACAACCAAATATAACAAACTTTGTATTATGCCAAGCTGCACATTACTTAAAGCACAAATACTTGCTATCATCATAGCGCTAAAAACACCAATGACTGTC
>JAVVUO010000070.1:0-2209 GCA_036653135.1 Lachnospiraceae bacterium | reverse complement strand
CAATTTTGCGTTGTCAATGATGAATCATTTTTTCTAATTAAAATCTTAACTTTTTAAAAATTCACATCTGCATTTGTCTTTTAAAAAATAAAAAACGCTTTTGATTTAAATATGTTTTAAAATCAATTAATTAAATCTTAAAAACGACCCTTGCTTTCATTTGATTAACGTGTTAGAATGAATGCGTTCACAAGATGTAAGCGGTATCTTACACCAGCTCACAAAAACCGTTGCTTTTTTATATTGCAACGGTTTTTGTATTTAACCAAATCCATCTTTCCACTTTGGCAACAAGACCGTGAGACCTTAACTCATAAATTTATTACTTCTGGCTATATAGGAGGCTCTTTTATAATAAGCATCAGTATTTGAAGCATACCTTTATTTTAGTCATCGTGCTTTTACCCTTCTTTTAAAATAGTCGATCCTTTTATTGGCTTAACCCCTATCATCGTGTTCACAACTAACTTTTCGCCACACGTCATATGACCGCTTCTGTAAAACACATAATTGTTCTTCGCAGGATTTTTCCCCTTGGGTTGTTGTTCGCTATTTGGATCAACCGGCTTATCGCTGTCTTTCCCTTTAATGTCCGCCAGTCAAAATTCCGGTAGTTCTTTCAATATGCCTATTTATTTTTACTTGACGGCTTGCACTTTGTGAATTATAGTTGAAAGAATAGAATGTTTGTTAATGAGGAGAAACTAATATGACAACAGCTGCACTTGAACTAAAAAATTTAAAGAAAACATATGAATCGGGTGTTGTGGCACTACGTGGCATCGATTTAGTGGTGGAGCAGGGAGATTTCTATGCACTCCTTGGACCCAATGGAGCCGGAAAATCCACAGCCATCGGAATCATTACCTCGCTGGTCAATAAAACAGCCGGGACGGTGAAGGTATTCGGCTATGACCTTGATACAGATCTTGTTCAGGCAAAGCAACAGATTGGTCTGGTTCCTCAGGAATTCAACTTCAACCCCTTCGAAACCGTTCAACAGATCGTTGTCAATCAGGCTGGATATTACGGTGTTCCCCACAAAGAAGCCCTAAAACGCAGTGAAAAATACCTAAAACAATTAGACCTGTTTGAAAAACGCCACGAACGGGCAGGGATGCTTTCCGGAGGAATGAAGCGGCGTTTGATGATTGCACGGGCATTGATGCACGAACCACGCCTGCTTATTTTAGACGAACCCACCGCCGGGGTAGATATTGAATTGAGACGTGAAATGTGGGTGTTTCTAAAAAATTTGAATGCAAAAGGAACCACCATCATCCTGACGACCCATTATCTTGAGGAAGCAGAAATGCTTTGTCGCAATATCGGAATCATTCAGTCAGGTGAGCTGATTGAGAACACCAGTATGAAAACACTTTTGTCAAAATTACAGTTTGAAACCTTTATTTTTGATTTAGAACCTTCTGAAAATAAACCTAATCTCAGCGGGTATAAAAACTATCTTGACGATAACCGAGCCCTCGTTGTCGAGATCCAGCGTGATCAGGGTATTAATACTATCTTTGATCAGCTCACAAAACAAGGGATAAAAGTTGTTTCTATGCGAAACAAATCCAACCGGTTAGAGGAACTATTTTTAAAAATTACCGATGTAAAACATCAGTCGGAGGAAGAAAATGTTTAAACTTTATTTTACGGCATTAAAACGTCTGGCTGCAAAAGAAACCAACCGCTATCTACGCATCTGGGTACAAACCCTTGTTCCGCCGGTCATCACCACCTCCTTGTATTTCGTCATTTTCGGTAACCTGATTGGTGGGCGAATTGGCGAAATGGGTGGCTTTTCCTATATGGAATTCATCGTACCCGGACTCATTATGATGTCCGTCATCACCAGTTCTTATACCAATGTCGCCTCATCCTTTTTTTCTCAAAAATTTCAAAAAAATATTGAGGAGCTATTAGTCGCACCGGTACCGACCCAAGTCATCATCCTAGGTTTCGTCATCGGTGGGCTTGGACGGAGCATCCTAGTTGGAGCCTTCGTTACTATCATTTCGTTATTTTTTGTACCCCTTCATGTTGTTTCTTGGCCGATCATCATCATTACCTTACTTATGACTGCTGTCTTGTTTTCATTAGCTGGTCTATTAAACGGGATCTTTGCTAAATCATTTGATGATGTCTCCATTGTACCAACCTTTGTATTACAACCATTAACCTATCTGGGCGGTGTATTTTATTC
>JAVVUO010000069.1:0-2255 GCA_036653135.1 Lachnospiraceae bacterium | reverse complement strand
CCCACCGTAAGCTGCTGGTTTGTTACCAGTAGTGTAGTAGCTCCATTCCCAGTGGCATTTGTCACATCGCTAAGGGTACCATTCCTGCGAACTTGAAATGAAATTTCTTTTCCTAATAACTGATACTGCAATGGTGCTGCTGTTTCTATTAATTGATAGCTATGCCCTCCAATTAAATTTTTAAATTTTACGATACCTGCTTCTGCATCAGTACCTGTGGTTACTGTTTCTACCTTTGTTCCAGTTCCTCCCTTTGTTACATCATACACGTCAAATGTAACGTTGCCAATCAGTGTGTTAATATCCTCACTATCCTTTTTTTTCAAGGTAAGGTCAATGGCATGGTTCTTAAACTGGATTATATTTGCATTCTCCAACTTTATTCTTGCAGTATTGTGAAAAGCAGTGCCTATCTCAAAGGTGCCGTCCTCCTTTACTCTAAATTCCACTTCTCTTTCAGAACAGCAATATCCATCGGGTGCCTTAGTTTCTTTTAATACGTATGCACTGTCTGCCACTAATAGTCCAATCATGGTTTGAGTGACATTTTCTGTAGTTACCTGTTTAGAGTTTGTACTTCCATCTGCAAATTGACTTCCTGATACTGGAGTGATAGAAAATTCTGCTCCTAAAAGCACTGTGCTCCAATCAGAATTAGTCTTTTCTAAAGTTAGTACAATAGGGTCATTGGTAAGTGTAATCTTGGTATCATCTTTTTCTTTTATGGTAACCGGTGTTCTTACTGTGTCTGCCGGTTTTTTATATCCTGCTGGTGCCTTGGTTTCTACTAATTCATACTCCCCTGGCAGCAAACGAAAGATTCCCTTCTCCTGATAAAGATAAGAAGCTTCCCCTTTGTATTCCTGGAATGTACCGCCAATGGGATTTTGATTATCTAATACATAAGTTCCTGTTGTCCCTGCTTCTTTTAAGCTTGCCACAGGTGTTTGACTTCCCTTAGGATACACTATAAATTCAGCTCCACTTAGCATAGCATTCTTGAAACCTGTCTTACTTAAACTTACCGTTCCACGCAGCAGTTTGTTTCCTACAAAAGAAACCTTCTCATTCTTCGCGGTATAAAGACCTTCAAAAGTGCCGTCTTGTGATAATACTGCATGATAAATGCCTGATTCCCCTGCATAACCTGATGGAATCCCTGTTTCTTTGATGTAGTAGGTTTTTCCTGCTTCTAGCTTTTTAAATTCTACCATACCTTTTGCATCACTGGTACACTGAGCCAGCAGCGTAGTACAAGATTCCTCCTGATATACGCAAAATTCACTTCCTGCCAATGGAATACTGCTTCCGCCACCTGGAATATCCGGATTTTGGTCAGCACAGTCCTTAACATAAGTTCCTGCTTTGTCAAACCAGATTCTAGTCTGTTCATTTGTAATTGTTCCATGTGTTGCTGTTAAGGAGCAGACCAAATTCAACGCATCTATGGTAAAGGTATATTTTTTGTCACTAAGCTTGTACC
Source organism: Lachnospiraceae bacterium (assembly GCA_036653135.1). GTDB lineage: Bacteria > Bacillota > Clostridia > Lachnospirales > Lachnospiraceae > Petralouisia. The sequence continues at coordinate 772 of JAVVUO010000069.1, read as the reverse complement.
CTGTGGCAGACTTCACTTCCTGGATATAATAGTTGTTCCAGTCCAGTCCCTCTATTTGAAGGGTTCCATCCGTAGCTTTTTTTGCCTGATAGGTTCCGTCTGTCTGACGCTGATACTCATTTCCAGTAACAAACTCTCCAAGTTTTGTATCATTTGCTGCCTGGAATAATCCAAAAGTAACATCATTTAAAGGTGTGTTATCCCCTGCGTCTGTTTTTTCCAGTGACACACTTCCGCGGATTCTCTCATTGGCAATGTCACCATTTTTATATACTGCATTGGTCACAACTGGAGAAAATAAACTCTGCTCTTCTGGTGCTATGCTTTCTTTTAAATTCAATGTCTTACCAAAGCACGCATCCGTTACCGTAAATTCTGCGGTAACAGGAGCTGTATCAGATCGTTGATATCCTGCCAATGTTGCAGTTTCTTTCACCTGATAGCTTCCTTTTCTAGGCAGTGTAAAGGATATCATTCCATTTGGATCCGTAACCTTTGATTCCAGTTCCTGATATCCTCCTGTTTTATCTTCATACAACGTAAATTGAATTCCCGGTAAATTAGCTCCGTTAAATTCATCTACTTTTTTTAAGGATACCGTTGACTTAAATGCATCATTCGTAGCTGCCACTGCTATGGTTGTGTGATGTGTCGCCTCTGTGACTTCAAATGCCCATGTATTGTGCGCCTTATCCAGCCAGCTATTGGAAGTGGTGCTAGTTTCTACAAAATAATAACTTCCCTGTGCCAGATTATCCTGTGTGATTTGACC
>JAVVUO010000068.1:0-3242 GCA_036653135.1 Lachnospiraceae bacterium | reverse complement strand
TAAGCAGAAGTTAGTATAGCATAGTTGGGACATTTTCCCTTGGGGTATATAAAGACATTATCATAAATGGTTCATAAGAAATGTAGATAAAAGCGAAAAACACTTTTCCTAAGACAGAAGTTGTGCTAAGATAGATAGCGGATTTCAAAACCATTTGGTGGGGGATATGAGTATGGAAAAGTGGAAAATACAACGAACAATATTTGAATATTTTATGATTACAGTGTCATCTGTTATCTTGATTTTAGGGGTTTATCTGTTTAAATTTCCCAATCATTTTTCTTTTGGCGGAGTAACAGGTATGGCGGTAGTATTAAGTGCCATAACGCCTTTAAGTGCCGGAACAATTAACTTTGCCATCAATATGATATTGATGGCATTTGGCTTTATTTTCTTAGGCAGAGAGTTTGGGTTAAAAACGGTGTATGTAAGCGTGCTAATGTCGGTGGGGTTAAGTGTTATGGAACAAATCTATCCCATGTCAAAGCCACTTACCCAAGAACCAGTACTGGAACTGATTTTTGCAATTGTACTTCCTGCTTTAAGCTCTGCCATTTTATTTAATATTGGTGCAAGTGGGGGTGGAACCGATATTGTGGCAATGGTATTAAAAAAGCACACACCCATTAACATAGGAACCGCATTATTTTTTGTGGATTTATTGATTACCGTAGCGGCATGCTTCATTTTCGACGCACAGACAGGACTGTTTTCCATCTGTGGATTGCTTGCAAAATCACTGGTGATTGATACGGCAATAGAAAATATCAATCTTTGCAAATATTTTACAATTATCTGTGATAATCCAGAGATGATTTGTACCTTTATTCATGAAGAATTAAGGCGCAGTGCCACGATATTTGAGGCTCGTGGAACCTATGCAAATCGGGAAAAACATGTAATTCTCACGGTAATGAAACGTGGACAAGCGGTTCAATTAAGAAACTTTATAAAATTAAATCAACCAGGAGCCTTTATGATGATTACCAATAGTAGTGAAATTATTGGGAAAGGATTTCGTGGATTAAATTAAGGCTTTATATTCAAAAAGTGCATGGGAATCCCTGCACTTTTGAATGTGAAATCATGATTTTTGAACGGTTACCATGAATGTAGCTAAAGCTAGAGTATAAGAAGTTTATCTAGCGTAATGCTAGCATATAATATCCTTTAGTGCCTCCATGTTATCCACTAATTCTACTGCTCCGTGGGCAATGAGAAACTCACGAGTTCTAAATCCCCACGTTACACTGATACATGGTATGTTAGAGTTACGAGCAGTGGCAATATCTACATCGGAATCTCCTACGTAAATACATTCTTCCGGCGTAGAATGTAATTCTTTCATTGCTGCAAATACGGTATCAGGTGCAGGCTTTCGAGAAATTCCAGCAGATTCTCCAATGGCAGTGGTGATATAAGGCGAAAAAAAATCTGTACATAACCCTTTCACTGCCAAGTCAAATTTATTTGATACCACAGCAAGCTTATAGCCTGCATCACTAGCATATTTAAGAAAATCCATGACACCTGGAAAAGGCATAGTAAAATCTTTTTTATGAAGTTCATAATGTTCTTGAAATAAATGAACACATTCTTGAAAATTTTCATCATTTCTTCCTTTTGGAATCGCTTTTTCTAGTAGAACCTGAATTCCATTTCCCACCATCTGCCTAACAGCATCTTCTGAATGAATCGGAAAATGAAACCTTTTCATAATGTAATTTACACTGTTTGTTAAATCACTTAGAGAGTTTAACAATGTTCCATCTAAGTCAAAGATAATTGTAGTTATATTTTTTTGCATGTTTAGCATCCGCCTTTCTGCGAAAGTTCATAAAGTTGTTTTCTAATAATCAAAAACATTCCCAAGGAAATAAATACAGAGGCAATATCGGATAAAGGCTGGGCAAAAATAACCCCTTCTAATCCAAAAAATTTATTGGAAAGAATTAAAATAGGGAAAAAGAACAATCCCTGTCGCCCGATGGATAACAGCAGGGAAGGAAGTGCTTTGCCCATAGCTTGAAAGGAAAAATTAAATATAAACATAATTCCTATAAAAGGAGCAGAAATCATAAGCACACGAAGCATAGTAATGCCGTAATCAATAACAGCAGGATCTTTGATAAAGGCGCTGATAATAGGCTTTGTAAATAGACAATACACAATACTTACCAAAGTGCCAATACAGACGTTGCATAAAATACCAAATTTTATAATTTGTTTCATACGGTGGTGGTTACCGGAGCCATAGTTGTAGCCAACTAAAGGTTGAACACCCATTCCTACTCCCAAACAAACCAGGATAACTAAAATATTTACTTTCATGGCAACACCCATTCCAGCAACAGCCAATGTGCCATAAGACACTAGATAAATATTTAACACAATGTTGGAAACACTCATTAACACGTTGTTTAAAGAAGCCGGAATTCCAATGGAAAATACTCCTATCATAATTTCTCGGTTTATAGAAAAATCCTTTGGAGCAATGGATAAAATGGTCTTTCCTTTTAGAAAATAGAATAAATAGTAAATGGTGGCGCAGATATTTCCAATTACAGTTGCAATGGCAGCTCCGGATACCCCCATATTCATACCTAAAATCATAATAGGGTCTAATACAATATTGACAACGGTTCCAATCATCATACCAATCATAGCTTGTTTGGCAGCACCTTCACTGCGAATAATATTACCGAAGGCATTGGAAAATACGATAAATACTGCGCCATAGCCAATATAGGTCAGATAATCCTGCGCAAAGGCATAGGTGCTACTGTCGGCACCAATCATTTTTAAAATAACATTCATTCCACCTAAAAAAAATAACATCATGATAATTCCAAAGGCAATAGAAGCATAACAGCAAAATGCAGATACTTTTTTAGCTTTTTCCGTTAGTCCTTCTCCTAGTAAGCGCGAAATAAAAGAGCTTCCTCCAATTCCAAAAATATTTCCCACTGCCATTGCAAGAAGAAATACAGGAGTAGTTAAGGATACGGCAGCTACTTGATTAGCATCACCTGTCTGCCCCACGAAAAAGGTGTCTGCCATGTTATAAAATACAGTAACCAACATACTAAGTACCGTAGGCAGTGCCATGGTAAAGACTGCTTTGGGTATGGGATATTTTTCAAATACATCTTGATTCATAGAATAACCTTCCTATTCTGTCAAGCCTAAATTTATTGATTTTACTGGCTTTGACGTTTTTATTCACCTCTAAAACAGAGCCG
>JAVVUO010000067.1:0-4183 GCA_036653135.1 Lachnospiraceae bacterium | reverse complement strand
GCAGTGTGCGAGTGCCTAAGTGAACAAGCACCGGCACCGGTGTGCAGAATTGGAATAAAAGATGTATTTGGGGAATCCGGTCCTGCCTTGAAATTGTTGGAAAAATACGGACTGGATGCACAGGGGATTTATAAAACAGTAAAAGATTTTTGTACGTGCAAGTAGAAGGTTGAAAATTAAAAGTTATTTTATGTAAGAATGATAGAAGAAAGAGAAAATCACTCCAAATATGTCGAAATATTTTTAGAAGGGATGACAGAAAACAGCAAAAACTGCGGCAAAGATATGCTACCATGGACAAAAAGGGGTGAAGACATGATAGAAATAATTTGCAAAGAAGATCAAGAAAAAGAAAACATGGCAGCCGAGGTACAACCACCTAAAAATATTAGACAGGTGGGAAATTCTCGAGGAAGACATAAGATTTATGTAGAAGACTATGTCTACACCTATGTGCGTGCCATGGCACACAAAAAGGAAAAATGTGCGGCAGTTTTGCTGGGAAAGAGTCAGGTATCCAAAGATATTCGCTATACATTCATCAGTGGAGCTATTGAATGTACAGACGCGGTATTTCAATGGGAAAACATATGTCTAGATGATAGTTTTTGGGAGTACATTTATTCAGAAGAAAAAGAATATTTTGATCAGACTAAAATTGTAGGCTGGTTTATTGGAAAACAGGGACAGGCATTAGAAATAACTGCCGGGATAGAGGCCGCTCACCGCAAATATTTTCCGGGTAGAGATAAAGTATTAATGCTTATGGATGCCATGGAGGGAGAAGAACTTTTCTATCTATATGAGCAGGGCTATCTTCAAAAACGTGAAGGCTATTATATTTATTATGAAAAAAATCTTTCCATGCAGGAATATATGATAAGAAAAAAAGAAGAAGAAAGAAATCTTCTTAAGCCACTAGAAGAGGAAGAGCTATGGTGGAGTCCGGAATCGGATGGAGGAAAGAAAAATCCTATTGGAGTCCGAAAATCTTCCAAGGAACCCAAGGGAGAAAAGAACGGAACCTTTATGGTAGAAATAAAAGACTCGGAATGGGAAGAATTACATAGAGAAATCGAAGAAACAGTTGTGGAACAAGCAGTTCCATTAAAAGAATATTCCAAGAAAAAATTGCATCTCAAGGAAGAATCACATTTCAAGGAAGAACCACATTTCGAGAAAAAATCGCATTTCAAGGAAGAACCACATTTCGAGAAAAAATCGCATTTCAAGGAAGAACCACATTTCGAGAAAGAATCGCATTTCAAGGAAGAACCACATTTCAAGGAAGAACCGTATCTCGAGAAAGAATCGCATTTCAAAGAAGGGGTAGAGGAAGTATCAGCAGAAGAAAAAATATTTGTTAAAAGTAGTCTGGAGGAGCCGAAAACCCAAGCAGAGCAAGGAATAGAAACTTATCGTTCCATGCTGCTAAAAAAACAAATAACAAAAACAGAAAAACAAAGCCGCAAATTTTTATATACAGCTGCCTCTTTTTTTCTAGTATTGATTTCAGTAATGGGAATTACAACAATGAATAATTATCATAAAATGAAAGAGGTAGAGGATGCACTGGCGGTAATGGCTTCTTCTATTCAAGACAAGACCAAGGAGCAGGAAACTGGCAAGGATACCAACCAGGTTGTGGTCGAACAGCTACCATCTTTAGTAGAACCCCTAAATCAAGGTGATACTGCAGCTGTTTCCAATGCAGCACAGCCAGATACAACATTGGATTCAACCACGGCGACCACACTTCCACCTGCGACTTCAGACCCCGTTCAGACCATACCAGTAACACCACAATATTATACAGTAGCAATGGGAGATACATTAGGAAGTATTTGTCAGAAAGTATATCAAAATAGAAGTAAGGTGGGAGAACTATGTCAAGTAAATGGAATAGAAGATGGTGATAAAATTTATCCGGGTCAGAAACTCCTATTACCTTGAAATAGAGGAAAATAAAACAAAAAAGAATAAAGTAAAAAGAATAAAGTAAATATAGAGGTGCATGGAAAAAGGAAATAGAGTATAATGTAAAATACGTAAAAGAACTTTGGAGGTGCAGAATTGACGGATAAACCATATCATGTGGTAAAAACAAATGTAGAAGAGATGAATACAAAAATCCATAAGCATCGGAAAAATATAGTGAAATGGAGTTTTTTTCTATTGACACTTGTAATTGTAACGTTATGTGGAATTTACATTTATAAACAGAATAAAATTTATACAAAATATGAAGTATTGAAGAGTGTAGAACGCGAAGATTCTAATGAAACACAGTTTTTGAATTTTTCGGGAAGTGTTTTGAAATATGGAGAAGATGGAGCATCCTATCTCGATGAAGAAGGAAAGCTTATATGGAATCAAACTTATGAAATGCAAGCTCCGATGGTGGATATTTGTGAAAAGTATGCAGTAATAGCAGAAAAAAAAGGAAAAGAAATATTTATTATGGATACCCAGGGATTATGTGGAAAAATAGAAACCACGATGCCAATACAGCGCGTACAAGTAGCAAATCAAGGGACAGTTGCAATTCTTATGGAACAGAATGGAACAGGATACATACATCTATACGATAAAGAGGGAACTTTTTTGGCAGAAGGAGAACTTCACACGCAAAATAGTGGATATCCATTAGACCTTACCGTTTCAAATGATGGAAAGAAACTAGCAGTATCTTTACTGGATGTGAATGAAGGAAATGTAAAGACGACCATAACATTTTATAATTTCGACTCTGTGGGACAGAACGAAATTGATAATATTGTAGGGACTTATTCTTATTCAGATATGATATTTCCTAAGATAGAGTTTTTATCAAATGAAAGAATGGTGGCATTTGGAAATAGCAAGACAGTTATATTTGAAGGTACACAGAAGCCGGAAATTAAAAATGAAATTGAACTAAAAGGTGAAATACGTAGCATATTCTATAATGAAGCATATTTAGGATTTGTATTTGAAAATGAAAATGCCAAGCAAGCCTATCAGATGCAAATATATGATATAAGTGGTGCACTAATTTTAACTCAGAATTATAGTATGAATTATAACAGTATAGAATTTTTAGACAATGATGAAATTTGTATTCGAAATGATTTGGAATGTGCCATTTATAACTTACACAGTGTGGAGAAATTTCATTATAATTTTCCGGGAAATATTTGGAAAGTTATGTCTACAGGAAAAAATGCAGAGTATGTCTTCCTATTAAATGGTGAAACACAAAAGGTTAGATTGAAGTAGGAGCAGAGAATGAACAATATATTAATTGGAGTTATGGTGATCTTAGCAGGTTTTATACTGTATGGATATAGAAAAGGAATGGTGCGCGTAATATTTTCACTAGTGTCGATGATAGGAACACTCGTGTTAGTATCACTTTTGACCCCAGGTATCACAAAAATTATCCGAGAAAATACACCCATTTATGAAATGGTTCGGGAAAAATGTATGGAACAAGTACAGTTGAAATCAGAAGAAGAAATCCAAAATAAGGTAGATGAACAAGATAAGATAAAAATTGCAGGAATAGAACTTCCAGAAGAAATGCAGGATTTTTTTGCAAATAAGGCAGCCCAGGCAGCGAATACTATAATAGAAGAAATAGGAATATATGAAAAAATAAGTAACTATCTGGCTGATACAATAATAAAGGGGATTGGCGCTATATTGACGTTTATTATTGTGATAATTATATTGCATCTGCTCATAAATATGTTAGACCTTATTGCTAGACTTCCGGTAATGAAAGGTATGAACCATTTAGGAGGAGCAATTGCGGGAGGCGCAGAAGGGGTTTTAGTAATATGGATTATTTTTTTGGTAATAGAATGTTTTCAAAGTAATGAATCTATCCAAGAAGCCCTTTTTACAATTCAAGATAATTTTTTCTTAAAGTTATTATATGATAATAATGGAATTAAGTATTTTATATTAAGCATTTTTAGATAGAGTGAATTAAGAGAGGAAATAAAGAAAAGCATTATACTACTAAATGTGGGAATCAAACCTAGGTTTGATTCCCACATTTAGTAAATGGAAAAAAAGTCGTAACAGTTCAGCCTTCGGCTGAACAATCTATAAAAAAGTTATTGTAATTATGCTGAAAATTATTGAGTGGTTATGTTTCTGTTATTCACATATTTTTGCCAATTAGGCTAAATTGAGG
>JAVVUO010000066.1:0-5041 GCA_036653135.1 Lachnospiraceae bacterium | reverse complement strand
TAAAAAAGTGGGGGATTTTATAAAAAAAGAATCTGAAAGCCTTATAAACACTGGCTTAGAGATTCCGAGAGATTATAGAAATGACAGGAGGAACTTATGAAAGTTTACAACACATTAAATAGAAAAAAAGAGGAATTTATTCCATTAGAGGAAGGAAAAGTCAAAATGTATGTCTGCGGTCCTACCGTATACAATTTTATTCATATTGGAAATGCAAGACCTATGATTGTATTTGATACGGTAAGAAGATATTTGGAATACAAAGGATATCAGGTGAATTTTGTATCTAATTTTACAGATATAGATGATAAGATTATTAAGAAAGCTGTGGAAGAAGGAGTATCTCCACAAGAAATTTCACAGCGTTATATTGCAGAATGCAAAAAGGATATGGCAGATTTGAATGTAAAAGAAGCGACGACACATCCGTTGGCAACCCAAGAAATTGATGGTATGCTAAGCATGATTTCCACATTGATAGAAAAAGGATTTGCCTATGCAGTAGAAGATGGAACGGTATATTTCCGCACTAGAAAATTCAAAGAATACGGAAAGCTTTCCCATAAGAACTTAGATGATTTACAGGCAGGACATCGTGAAATCAAGGTCACTGGAGCTGCAAAAGAGGATGAAGTGGACTTTGTATTGTGGAAACCCAAAAAGGACGATGAGCCATACTGGGAGTCTCCTTGGTGTCAAGGACGTCCTGGCTGGCATATTGAGTGCTCTGTGATGTCTAAGAAATATTTGGGAGAAGAAATTGATATTCATGCCGGGGGAGAAGATTTGATTTTTCCACATCATGAAAATGAAATTGCTCAAAGCGAAGCCTGCAATGGAAAATTATTTGCAAAATATTGGCTACACAATGGATTTTTAAATATTGATAATAGAAAAATGTCAAAATCTCTTGGAAATTTCTTTACAGTTCGGGAAATCGGAGAAAAATATGATTTGCAAGTATTGCGTTTCTTTATGCTGAGTGCTCATTATAGAAGTCCCTTGAATTTTAGCGCAGATTTAATGGAAGCTGCAAAAAATGGACTGGAACGTATTTTAACAGCAGCGGATCATGTGAAAGATTTGATGAAAAATACAAAAACACAGCAGATGACGGAAGAAGATGCAGCGGTTTGGAACGGCAGTTTGGAATTTACCAAAAAGTTTGAAGAGGCTTTGGAAGACGATTTTAATACTGCAGATGGGGTATCAGCAATATTTGAATTGGTAAAATACAGCAACACCAAGGTAAATGAAACTTCTTCTATGGAATTATTGGAAAAATTATATGAGCAGATGAATACCCTTTGTGATATTCTAGGTATTTTATTAGAGCGCAAAGAAGAGATCTTAGAAGAAGAGATTGAAAATTTAATTGCAGAGCGACAGAATGCTAGAAAAGAGAAAAATTTTGCTCGTGGTGATGAAATTCGTGATATACTGTTGAACAAGGGAATTGTATTAGAAGATACTAGAGAAGGGGTAAAATGGAAAAGGGCATAAATGAGTATATACTAAGAGAATTTGGCATGGAGCAGGTGGATATCAGGAGTTATTCTCCTTTGGCATTAGCCTATATAGGAGATGGGATTTATGACTTGATTATTCGTTCTATGGTGGTAGGTCGGGGAAATACTCATGCCAATGAACTTCATAAGCAGACCAGCCAGCTAGTGAAAGCGCATACACAATCTGCTATGATGGAAGAAATACAGAAGGAATTAACAGAGGAAGAAATGGCAGTTTATAAGCGAGGAAGAAATGCAAAATCTCCTACTATGGCTAAAAATGCAACAATGGCGGATTATCGGCGTGCTACAGGATTTGAGGCACTTATGGGATACCTGTATTTAGAAAATCAGTTAGAACGAGAAATGGAACTAATAAAAATCGGATTAAACGGAATGAGCGAGGATGAAAAATGAGATACGAAGAATTTACAATAGAAGGAAGAAATGCAGTATTAGAGGCATTTCGTGCCGGAAAGACAATAGATAAATTATTTATACTAGATGGCTGTCAGGACGGACCGATAAAGTCGATTTTAAGAGAAGCTAGAAAATATGATACCATTATTAACTTTGTGGCAAAAGAAAGATTAGATCAAATTTCTGAAACAAAAAAACATCAAGGTGTGATAGCATTAGCAGCAGCATATGAATATGCAGAAGTATCGGATATATTAAAGCTGGCAGAAGAAAAGGGAGAGCCTCCATTTGTATTTATTTTGGACAATATCGAAGATCCACATAATTTAGGTGCTATTATTCGTACCGCAAATCAGGCAGGTGCTCATGGTGTAATTATTCCAAAACGCCGTGCAGTAGGTCTTACGGCTACAGTAGCAAAGACTTCAGCAGGAGCAATTAATTATACTCCAGTGGCAAAGGTTACTAATCTCACCACTACCATAAAGGAATTAAAGGAGAAAGGAATGTGGTTTGTTTGTGCTGATATGAAAGGCACTACCATGTATGAATTAGATATGAAAGGCTCCATTGGACTTGTAATTGGAAGTGAAGGAGAAGGCGTTAGCAAATTAGTGAAGGAAAATTGTGATTTCATGGCATCTATTCCTATGAAAGGGGACATTGATTCCCTGAATGCATCTGTTGCAGCAGGCGTATTAGCCTATGAAATTGTAAGACAGCGTTTACAGGCATAGTGTTCATTGCCTAAAAAATAGAAATAGAACAAAGAAATCCGAAAAAGCAGGTGCAGAAATTGGCAGAATATGAAAATCAAACAGATGAAGCATTGATTGAACAACTGCGAGAAGGACAGCCGGATATTACAGATTTTATTATGGATAAATATAAATATCTGGTACGAAAACGTGCCAATGCAATGTATCTTATTGGCGGTGATACGGATGACTTAATCCAGGAAGGTATGATAGGTCTGTTCAAGGCAATTCGTGATTATAATAGGGAGAAAGAAGCTTCCTTTTATCATTTCGCAGAACTTTGTATTACAAGACAGATTTATCATGCGGTAGAGGCGTCCCAACGAAAGAAACATCAGCCTTTAAACAGCTATATTTCTTTAAATGCAGAGGTAGGGTTAGAAGGCAGGGATTCCTTTTTGGATTTGTTGGAATCTTTAGAAAATGGAAATCCAGAACAAATGTTTATTGACCATGAAAATGCAGTCGCCATGCATGACAGAGTAAAAAAACAGCTTAGTGAGATGGAGTGGAAAGTATTAGAGTATCATTTACAAGGAATAAATTATCGGCAGATAGCAGCCCTTATGAAAAAAGAGCCCAAGGCAATTGATAATGCGTTACAAAGAATTCGAGGTAAATTGTTAAATATTTCAGTATGAGGGTTGATGATGGAAGATAAAAAAGCAATCAAAGAGCATGCACTGGAAAAATTAAGGCTTGGGAACATCGCGTACGAAGAAGAGCGATTAGAAGAAGCAGTAGAATATATACAAGAGGCAGTTCATCTGTTTTTAGAATGTCAAGAGGACTACCTTTATGCAAGAAATTTGAATTTGTTAGGTGTTGTTTATGCGCTGATTGGAAATGATTCTATGGAGATGGACTGTTATCTGAATGGATTGGAGTTTGCACAGGAGCGAAAACTGAATTCATTGTTAAATTTATTTTACAATAATATTGGTTCTCGCTACAATGAACTTCATCAGCCAGAACGTGCAAAATCTTTTTTTAAAAAGGCATTGATAGAACTAAAACGTGAAGAATGTAAGGAAGAAGCCAATTATCCTATTTGGATGATTATTACATTGATGAATTTGGCAGAAACTTATTGTGAGCTTGGAAATGTAACACAAGCAGAAGAAAAGATGCAAATAGGTAAGAAATTTATGGATGAATATCATCAATATGATTACGCACATGTATATCTAAATCTGCAGTGTCATATTTGGTGTCTGAAAAATGAAAAGGAAAAAGTACGTAGCCACTTAGAAGAACTATTGGAAGCTATTTCTAATCTTAGCATTACCAGAGATTATTGGCAAAATGTAAGAGAAACAGCAATTATTTTACGGGAATGTGAAGAATATTCGGCTTGGGAAAGATTACTTTGTATGGTAGAGCAGACCACAAAATCCCAAGATACAGTGTATTACCAGATGCTGGTAATAGAAATGTGGTTGGAATATTATCAAAATAGAGGTGACTGGAAACAATATGAACATTTATGCGTGAAACATGTAACGCTTTATCAACAACAAAAAGAAATAGGAGAACAGGAAAAAGCAACAACGGTGGACATGAAGATTCTCTTGAAGGAAAAAGAAAAAGAGTGGAAAAAAGCAGAAAAGCGGTGGCGCAAGGATACACTGACTGGTATTTGGAACCGTTACAGTTTGGAACTAGATAGCAAGGAGTATATTAGGAAGCTATCAGAAAAGAAACAATTATTGACCATTGGCATTATTGATATCGATGCATTTAAAATGATAAATGATACATTAGGACATATTGAAGGGGATAAATGCTTAAAAGCAGTTGCTGAAATTCTTTCGGATTGTCTAGATGGATATGGCAAGGCATATCGTTTTGGTGGAGATGAATTTGTGGTTTTGATTCCAGAGGCAGGAGCAAAAGTAACGGAACGGATTGCAGGAAAAATAAAAAGTAAATTAGAAAATGTACAACAAGATAAAGATAAGTTGAACTTCGTTTCAGCGGTAACTCTTTCTCAGGGCTATGCCTGCTTTTATCCAAGGGAAAAGGATACCATGAAAGAAATGATAGAATGTGCGGATAGAGTATTGTATCAGGTGAAAAGAGCAGGAAAGAATCATTTTCTGATTTTAGAACAATCAAAGGAAGATGCTTCTGAATTTAGAATGAATTTTTGAGAAGTGGTACAATGAAATTAAAATGAAAGAATATGTGAAATAAGAGCACTTGTCAATCTAATGGGCAGGTGTTTTTTTATTACATAGGAAAGTGCTTTTTATATAATAAAAAAGGCTCGGCGAGCCTCACGCTGCGGCAAAGACGTAGCATGTCAATAAATTGACTCGCTGCAAATGTGAATAAAATATAGTAATAGTTCTG
>JAVVUO010000065.1:0-5507 GCA_036653135.1 Lachnospiraceae bacterium | reverse complement strand
TAAAAAAGTGGGGGATTTTATAAAAAAAGAATCTGAAAGCCTTATAAACACTGGCTTAGAGATTCCGAGAGATTATTGGATTTTGGGGAGGAGTTATTTGTGTGCTATGTGTTTTATTCAGCATTCTAAAAGCTATCAGTGGAGAACACTTTTATGAATTTGGGGTTATTATTTTTGGATATCTTGCGGGTACTGCATGGTATAGCTATAAAATCAGCCGAAAGAAAAACTTTTTGATTCAAGGAATCGCATCTACAATTGCGGTTGTAGGTGGATTTATTGGTTTTTTCTTATTAGGATAATAGAACATGGAAAATGAATTAATATTGCATAACAGATTAAAAGAAGTAAGAACTGAAAAAAAGTTATCTCAATCACAGTTAGCAGAAATAGTCGGTGTTTCTCGAAACACAATCAGTTCTATTGAAACAGGGCAATTTCATCCAACTGCGAAGCTTGCACTTGTTCTCTGCATTGCATTAGATAGAAAGTTTGAAGATTTGTTTTTCTTTGACTGAAATTATGAGCATACTCCCCGCAAATAGACATTGCAGATTTAAAATAGAACAATAAACTAATCTAAAAGAAACTTCTCTATGATTTGTACCTTTCCATGGTATAATGATAGAGAAGTTTTTTGCATGGGAGTACACATTATGACGACAAGAGAAGAAACAATATATTATTGCAAATCATTTGAAAATGTAATAGAGGATTATCCGTTCCATAATAGTAACTGGACCTTAATGCGTCATATGAGTAACAAAAAGACATTTGCCTGCATTTATGAGCATCAGAACAACATCTGGATTAATGTGAAGTGTGATTTGGAGTGGAGAGATTTCTGGCGTAGTGCATTTGAATCTATTGTTCCAGCATATCATATGAATAAAGAACACTGGAATTCAATTATTCTTGATGGAACAATTCCCAGGACAGATATCGAACGAATGATTGCAGAAAGTTATGAATTAACAAAGCCAAAGGCAAAGAAAAATAAGAAGTAAAGGATTGGATTAGAATATGGATGGTACAATAAGAAGTAGCATTAAAATTGGAAGCAAAGTACAGGTTGTACAGAAACAGGATCAGCGAACAGGTAAATTAACAGAAGGTGTTGTTATGAGGATTTTGACAAATTCCAGTAATCATCCTAGGGGCATTAAAGTGATGCTGGAAGGTGGAATTGTAGGAAGAGTACAGCAGATTGTAGAAGCAGATCATTAGAATAAAGACTGGAGGGGATTATTCATGGAAACAGGAGAAAAAAATCTATGAATTGATGGTAATTGGATTTGTAAACGAAGAGGACATAGAAGAGTGGGAAGCGCAGGAAAAAATAGAGTTGATATTTGATGTTATAAAAAAATTCCTAAAGGAAGATTATTTGAAAATCATTGCAGACATTAAACATAAGTTAAATTTGTACATAACGATGGCATTGGGAAGATTACGATATTTAAAGAATCATGATTATGCTTGATAATTGTACAGGGATGGGTGATAAGCTTCAATCAAATCGATACCGTTTTACAAAAGAAGAAACAATTGTACTATGTTGTTTATGGCTTATTTACATATCAAGGATTAGTGTTTGTTAATACAGTTACAATAGTGTCTACAGATGGATTTTGTTTGGAAGAAGAAAGGTAACAGTTCAGCCTTTCGGCTGAATACTGTATAAAAAAGTTGTTGTAAATATGCCGAAAATTTTAGTCGTGTCTTTTGACTTATTACCCACATATTTCAAGAGTTTGTTTCTAATCGTGGATAACGTTATTTACTCTATTTGCCATGTGGACATCTTACAGTAACACGCCATTTTTCACTGGATTTCACAAGTATTACACACTTTCTTTTTTGTTTAGTAAGATTTTTTGTGATGATTTAATTAGCGACAGATGAATATTCATTTCGAGATGAATTTTTTACAGATGCTACATTACATAATCCAAATGGAAAGAACATCATGATTTTAGGATTGGAGGTTCGACCAGAATACCGGAAGCAGGGATTGGCAAAAGAAATTATATTTCCATATCTCAGAAAAGAATGGGAAAGAGATAGAAAACTTATTATTCTTACTTGCCTAGCCAACAAGGGGAAAATGTATCAGAAAATTAAGGATAGAGTAGCAATAGACAGTACAAGAAAGTCCAGATAAATTTCAAGTGCATCACTAAAATACAATTTAGTCATTTTAAAACAAAAGACTAAATTGTATTTGACAATGACTATTTTTAATATTATAATCAACTTAGTCAAATGTCTTTGAATGACTAAATAGATATTGGATTGAGGTAGAAGAATGAGAAATTATAATTATCAAGAAAAATGGAAAAAATTACTTACACCACAGGTGGTTAGGTATCTTACAACTATACATGAATATAAAGGTGAACAAAGATTAATAGCGAATAGGCATGCTGATGTACTTACGGATTTGATAGAAGTTGCAAAGATTCAGAGTACGGAAAGTTCAAATAAAATGGAAGGTATTTATACGTCAGATGAAAGATTAAAAAAATTAGTTTTAAATAAGACAATGCCTAGAAGTAGAAATGAACGAGAAATTGCTGGCTACCGTGACGTACTAAATACGATACATGAGAATTATGAGCATATTCCAATAAAAGATACTTTTATTTTACAGCTTCATCGAGACTTGTATAAATTTGAAAATGCTGGTGTGGGTGGCTTTTTTAAAAGTGTTGATAATATCATAGAAGAAGAGGACTCTCTTGGTAATCAGTCAGTTCGTTTTAATCCGGTTCCTGCTTGGGAAACACCTGAATCAGTTAAAGAACTCTGCGAGAAATACAATGATGCGCTAAATCACTCAGAGGCAGATCCATTAATATTGATTCCAATGTTTGTGATAGATTTTTTGTGCATTCATCCTTTTCAAGATGGAAATGGTCGAATGAGTAGATTACTCACACTTTTACTGTTATATAAATCAGATTATATAGTAGGTAGATATATCAGTATGGAAAAACTAATTGAGGTATCTAAAGATAATTATTATGAAACATTACAGGAAAGCTCGAAGAAATGGCATGAAGAAGAAAATGATTATGAGCCATTTGTAACCTATATGTTAGGTGTAATTACAGCAGCTTATAGAGAATTCTTTGATCGAACAAAACTGATTGAAGAAAAGAAAATAGCAAAGCCTAATCGTGTGGAAGAAGAAATTAAAAATACAATTGGAACAATAACGAAATCAGAAATTATGGAGCGAGTACCAGGAGTAAGTCAGACCACAATTCAACGTACACTTACTGAGCTTACTAAGCAAAATAAAATAAAGAAAATAGGTAATGGTAGGTACACAAAATATACTTGGAATTGGGAGGAAGAAAAATAATGATAACAGGCGATTTGAAAAACAAAATAGATAGCCTATGGGAAATGTTTTGGACGGGAGGACTAACCAATCCATTAGATGTAATTGAACAAATGACATATATGATGTTCATTCATGATTTGGATGATACGGATAATATACATGCCAAAGAAAGTGCGATGCTTGGATTACCATACCAGAGCATTTTTACAACAGAAGTGCAGTTAGGTGAAAGAACCATTGATGGAATACAGTTAAAATGGTCTGTGTTTCATGATTTTCCTGCTCAGAAAATGTATTCAGTTATTCAGGAAATGGTTTTTCCTTTTATAAAGAATCTTCATGGAGACAAAGACAGTGCTTATTCAAAATACATGGGTGACGCGATTTTCAAGGTGCCAACACCATTGATGTTGTCTAAAATTGTGGATGCTATGGACGATTTGTATAAGCAAATGGAAGGGCTGAAAGATACTGATGTGCGTGGTGATGTATATGAGTATCTATTATCAAAATTAGCTAATTCCGGTGTCAATGGTCAGTTCCGTACACCTAGACACATTATCAAAATGATAGTAGAACTGATGCAGCCTACTGCAGAAGATATGATATGCGACCCAGCTTGTGGAACCTCTGGATTTTTAGTGGCAGCTGGGGAATATCTAAAAGAAAATAAAAAAGAAGAAATTTTCTATGACAAAGTAAAAAAGGATCATTATATGAATCATATGTTTTATGGATTTGATATGGATCGTACCATGCTTCGTATTGGTGCTATGAACATGATGACGCATGGTATAGATAATCCATTTATTGAATATAGGGATAGCTTATCCGATCAAAACACAGATAGAAATAAATATTCCCTCATATTAGCTAATCCACCATTTAAGGGAAGTCTAGATTATGACATTGTATCAGCAGATATTTTAAAAAAATGTAAGACAAAAAAGACGGAACTTCTATTTGTAGAATTATTTGTTCAAATGCTTAAAATTGGTGGAAGATGTGCTTGCATTGTTCCTGATGGAGTCTTATTTGGATCATCTACAGCACATAAGGCAATTCGTAAGGATCTTGTGGAAAATCAAAGACTAGAAGCAATTATATCCATGCCTTCTGGCGTATTTAAGCCATATGCGGGGGTATCTACTGGTATCCTTATTTTCACCAAAACAGAGCATGGTGGAACTGATCATGTATGGTTCTATGATATGCAGGCAGATGGACTAAGTCTTGATGATAAACGTAGCCAGATAAGTGGCAATGATATACCGGATATTATTGAACGATTCGCTAATCGAGATAAAGAGGTAGATAGAGAACGCACTGAAAAGTCATTCATGGTGCCCAAGCAGGAAATAGTAGATAATGAGTATGATTTATCTATCAACAAATATAAGAAGGTGGAATATGTAGCAGTGGAGTATCCACCAACAGAAGAAATTATGAATAAAATACTGGAATTAGATGCGCAGGTTGCGAAAGAGTTACAGGCATTAAAAGCAATGCTGTAGAAAAGTGGGAAACTGCTAGAAAGGAAAAACAATTCAACGAGGTAACGAGCAGTGCCAAGACAAGATGTAAGGTACTCGTTGGGAGCTTGCTCACAAAAGAGTGCATTACGGATTGAATTGATAGTGCGACAGCACGCATGAGCATGGAGCGAAGCGGAATGCGAATGGCACGGTGAGTTATAAATTGAGGTTTGTAGGGATGATGGATGGAACATAAACAACTGGGAGATATTGCAACCTATATTAATGGCTATGCATTTAAACCAGAAAATCGTGGAACGGAAGGGTTACCAATAATTAGAATTCAAGATCTTACGGGAAATGGGTGTGACTTAGGATTTTATGATGGAGAATATCCAACAAAAATCGAGATAAATAACGGAGATGTGTTGATCTCTTGGTCTGCAAGTTTAGGTGTTTATATATGGAATAATGGTAAAGCACTTCTTAATCAGCACATTTTCAAGGTAATTTTTGATAAGGAAATGGTAAATAAAGAATATTTTGTGTTTGCTGTTCAACATAAGCTGGAGGAAATGGCATCCAGAACACATGGTGCAACTATGAAACATATCGTAAAAAAAGATTTTGATAGTACATTAATACCATTTCCAACAGTCGAACGGCAAAAAAAAATTGCC
>JAVVUO010000064.1:289-5727 GCA_036653135.1 Lachnospiraceae bacterium | reverse complement strand
CCCACGGTCTGCATCACGATAACCAAGGAGCATATTGCGAAAGCCTAAATCGATGATATAGTTCTTACCTAAGGTCTTTAAAAGCTGCTTGCCTTTAATATCATAGCGGCTGACTGAGTAGAAGATAAAAGCACTTTTCAGCATTCCAATATACTTATCCACCGTTTTGCCTGCCACTTTATTTTTGCCTTTCTCTTGGTCAATATCGCCCTCGTTAGATAGCACATTCCCGATATTGTTCGGCGACGTGACACTGCCAATCGTATCCGCAAGGAACAGGGTAAGCTTACGCAGCAGTGCTTGGTCGGTGGCTTTGTTCCGCTCTAACACATCACGCAGGATTACAGTGGAATAAATGCCCTCAAGCACCTCATTCACCCGTGCGATGTTAAAATCAAACTGCTTTAATATCGGCATACCACCAAACTGCAAATACTTTTGAAACTTATCCTCCATTATCACGCCCTGCCCAAAGCTGCAAAGGAGAGCAGATAGGCATTTGAGCCTGTAATATAAATGTCCACATCAAAGTTCCGTCGAAAGGACTCGATTACTTTTCCCAATGAGTAACCGCTTGCAGCTCATCGAAAATCAAATACTTGGCTGTTTTTCTTCTATAAAATATTTTGAGGTTTTGTCTTTCTTCCAGTCCAACCCATACCTCTAGCCCATTCTTTCATAGATTCTTTTTCTTCTAAATCTTCTCCATGAAGAACTTCAAGCATATTACAATATCCATAGATTCCCCCAGCATCATCACATACTGGCAGTGCATCTGCATCTACGCATACTGGTCGGTATTCTTCCATTGGTTCTATTGGATTTCCAGAAGCTTTATACTTCTCCTTTGTCTCATAACATGCCGTAGCTGTTATTTTTACATTCCAATCATCACCATAATCGTACCAGTAACGGATTGCATTTAGAATAGGTGCTGTGACTGGTGCAAGACATATCTCTTTCTTTTCTGAATTTTTCAGTGTAATTCTATTAGAAAAATCCCATGAATCAAAGTTCTGTATCATTCCTGGCATAAGTAAAATGTCATAAATGGGAAGTCTTTCTATTAGTTCATCAAAGTCACCATCAAAAATAATGCTGTCTGCAAGCTCTGTAATTGTCACCTCTGTAATTGGCGCAATGCGTTTTATCATATCAGCCTTGGCTTCTTTATCTCCTGTTTTTTCAGTAAGCTCTCTGCATTCATCCATCCATTCTCCGAATGATTTTCTTACTTCTAAAGTAGGCCGCCACTCATACAACTCTTTTACCTCCTTCTGGCATCTATAAAAATATTCTCTAGTTCCACCATAATAATATGGTCCAGTATATTTTTTTCTCATCCAGTTTTTCACACTAATCCCAGCTTTATAATCGTCATCCCAATAAATGTCTTCAAAATCTTCACATGGGAAACGGAAATACATCCCTGCAAGTTTAGCCCAATCTGTAAGTTTATCTGATTTAATCATCCTATTGTAATCATCTTCATATGGATGAAAACTGTGCAAATGACTATTCTGCCATCCGAACGCTCTGTTTATTGCATAATGAAGTGCATGTAGCGTAATATCTCCCGGAACAATGATATCTCTTGATATATTGTTCGTCATTTTTCCATATTGTACAAGTATGCCTAATTCATTTGTTCCCAACGCCTTGTCTTCCATGTCCACTTCTAAATGAAGTCTTATGGCAAACGGGAGCGGACGATCTTCTGCCAACTGTCTGGTACGTTCCTTTACTATATCTAATTTATCCATTCGATTATTCTCCTTTTCTTTATCTGTATTCATATATTGATTCGTATTTTGATTAAGCTTCTTTTTTTGTGAACTTTCAGCTATATGCATTCGTTCACGGTATACTTCGCTTCGCATCGCTTCATCACTTCGCTTGTCTCCGCCGTACTGCCCTCTGCTATATGGAAGATATGAAAAGCTGTTTTGCAATCTCAGCAACAGTTAATCCCTTTCATATAAAGAACCTATCTGAACACTTGTATTGCTGTTCCATAAACCTTCAGTAATAAGGACACGACGTACCTTGATGGGATATGTGCCTAACTTCTTTGCGGTCTCTTTTACAGAAGCAGTTTCTTAATATACTTGAATGATCTGATTATACAGATTATCGTTTGTCTCTTCCATATGCAATGTCCTTTCATAAATATTGAGTAAATTATATATTTTATATCTTTTCGTGTCTACCTTATCTTTTACTATTTTTCGTTTACTCTCTAATCTACCTTTCCTTTTGAGTATTACGATGTAAAAGTCAAAGTGTCAGTAAAATACATAGATTTAGTGCAACTTAGTTAAGCAAAAACGCAAGACGGTAGACATGATATTGTTTTAAAAAAGCAATCATCATATAATACAGACAGAAAGAGAGGGATATATCATGAAAGAAAATACAATGTTAAAAACAAATTCAGCTACTGACTATATACGATATGCCTTATATGCCTTTGGTGGATTAGGTGTTGAAATATTGCTTATGATGATTGAAACAAATTTGTACGGACAGACTTCTGGAACATGGTCTACGATACAGCATATTATTCATTGGATGATAACATGTTTAGTATGGGGGTGTCTTGGTGCGATATTAGTAAAACAATTACCTGTCATTCCTAAAAATTGTACCAAAAAGAAAAACATGATATTAGTGGTTATAATTATTTCTGCATCTATCCTTTATACTTCTTTGGTATGGAAAGGATTTAAACCAATAATTGAATTATCTAATCTTGGTGTGCCTAAATTCTTAATGCAATACATTTATTATGCTTTTGAAAGTTTGCTAATAATGTTAATTATAGCACATGGACAAAAAGCATTTGAAAACTGGTTCAGTAGTATCCGTATCATTCCATTTGGGGGTATTATTCTTGCCGTTACATGGGGGCTAGTCCATATCACTTTTTCTTATATCAGTTCACAATCCATCAGAATTTTTCTATAATCTCATGAATTGCCATAGAAGGGTTCTCTTTATAGTATTTGTATCCTTTATACTGCTGCAAAACATACCCATTTTCCTCATTACATGTCATGATTCGCTTTGCCCTATTCACTGCATCAATTACATTTTCCAACGAAAGTTTCCCTAAACACCTTTTAAAATTGTCCTCGTGCTTATATTCTTTCATATCTTCAAAATGCTCATCATAAGCTCGATTCAATGGAGTAAAATAATTCTTGCGATGTGTTGTGGCTGCATTACAATCTACTCTATGCAAGATAATCCATCGTTTCTGTAAACTGTTTCGTATGAATTGGATCATCACTTTCATAATCTGATAAATGCCATACTTCTGTCTTACTTGTAACCACCAATGATTTTGCCCTTTTTAGCGGATTCTTTTGTACTTGGCAGTCAAAAGATACTTTATATGCAGCATCTGTACTTTCATTGATTCTGTCCTGTAACCATTTAAAATACCATTGTTCTGTCTCACCCTCTACGGTGAAATAATACTTCTTTGTACTCTTCATATTTGCCATTCATCGCACCTCTCTTTCTGATGCAATGATTTCCTCAAAAATTGGTGTGAAATCTATATCCTTAATTGCTCCATATTCGCTAACGAAATAGTTTTTCATATAATCAGCATGTTTTCTCACGCCCTTATCTCCTGTCGTTCCAAAATCAGACAAAGCATACATTTTACTATAATGACTACCATCATCTCGTTCTACGAACTTTATCTCATCCCTACGGAACAGATTAGAATTAAGGAAAATTGGATTATGCGTATTAAATACTAATTGCGCATGATGAATATTCACATCGTCATTATGGAAAATATTGATGATGCTCATAAGTGCCATTGGATGAATAGATGCATCAAATTCATCTACAATCAAAGTTCCACCTGTAAGAATTGCCCTTATAACTAGCGGGAACATATTTATAAAACGAATTGTTCCATAAGATTCAAATAGTTCTGCCGCCATAGCCGATGCTTTCTTTCCTTTATCGCTCTTAAATAAGGAACATAACTTCGCCTCAGAATCATCATCGCTTACTACATATCCCAAAGCATTCGAATTGATTCCAAATAACTTAGCTGCTTTATCAGTTGTCTTTTCCACATAGACTGCTTTCTTCTGTGGATCAGTAAATCGCTTAATTAGCTGCATCGAATCTGCTCGATAAATAACCATTAGCTTATTTGTAAACCAATTAGTAATCAATTTAACAAATGCCTGAGAAAAAATCAGTTTGAAGCCATTTGTCAAAAACAATTCTTCCTGATTCAGACTATTCTTTGCAATTTCTACTAATCCATTTATATCTTTTCCAATTGATTCCTGAACATATGACTTCATTATTTTTAGATTCTGAATAACCAGATCTTCTGCTCTATCAAAAACCTGCTCTCCATTCACAACAAGTTCCTCTTTTATGATTTTTCGTTCATATTCACTATCTAAGAAAGTTCCTAAATCCATGCAAAGATAATATCCAATCTGAAATCCATTCTCAATAAATTCCACCGAAAGTTCCACTGGTTCTGATTCTTTTAAGGTATTATTGGGAATCAATTCAAGTGCTGCAGCTGCAGGGTTTGGTGAAGCTTTTTCTTCTGAATTTCTGATATTTCCTCTTAATACAATTGAACGAAATACATCCATCGCACCAATAATATTTGTTTTACCAGCCGCATTTGGTCCATAAATAACAGAAGAACATAATCCTTTTATATTCTTCCCTTTTATTTTCTCCGTGCACAGGCTATAATCTAATCCTTTTTGCTTTGGTGCTGCCACCATAGAAAACTTCGTTTCCTCCACAAAGGATTTATAATTTTTCGTTTTAAATTCTAAAAGCATATTTTCATTCCTCCATTCTGCATAAATTGTGCAAAATCATATTATCATTATAATTCTATTATATCCATTCGTCAAACAAAATATGCTCATTTTGCAGAATTATTGCAAAACAAAAAGAAGATGTACCCTGCCACTGATACACCTTCCATTTTATCATTCTTATTCAGCTTTCAAATACGTTGTTACCGTCACAGTATTTTTTCACTATGTCGCATTGTAGTCACTTCTCTGATTTGTTGGTATATGTCCACGTCTATAATCACCCTTTCGTCCTCTTGGATAGTCAGGGTGGAGGATACTCTCCACATTAGCAGTTACTACGCCATTTTTAACGGTTACGGTTACGTCAACATTACCGCCAAAATAGCTGCCAATGTTGAACTTTAAGTATTCGAGCATGATTTCACCTCCTACAACTAATTACCTTTTGTCAAGAACTATCAATCAATGTAATTTCCTTTTTTATCTACCCAAAATACAACTTCTTTCTTTTTGATTTTTTTGGAACCACACTGTGGGCATTGAAATATATCATTAGAATTGTTTAAATGGTATGCCCCCAGAGTAGTGCTTCCGGATAACAAGTTTCCAGCACTG
>JAVVUO010000064.1:0-280 GCA_036653135.1 Lachnospiraceae bacterium | reverse complement strand
CTGAATACATTTATCTATGTGTGGATTTTCATTATTGATTATTGATAGTTCTTTAATTATTTGATTTCCTAATTTAAAATCATTAACCAATGCACAGGTTATAATCATTTCTTCTACAACATAGTCCTCGCCATTCGATAAGCCGTAAGACTGCTTCATAACCTCATAAGCTAAGTCAATCATACCAATTTGCCGTAATGAGTGGGCTTTCAGATACAACGAACGGAAATTGATATCCATTTTGAACAATAAGATAGCAGGCATAGCGAGTGAGATTATA
>JAVVUO010000063.1:0-6394 GCA_036653135.1 Lachnospiraceae bacterium | reverse complement strand
TTTGGATAATATTCACTTTTCAAAGTCCATTTGCCAGCTTTGCTGGCATAATCACTCAAGATTCCGAGAGATTATTTCTATTTCATCTATTCTTATTTTTCCTGACACACTTTGCAGTGCAGTTCTTTTATTTCTTTTTCTAAATCTATAATTTTGCTGCACAGTGCAGAATTCTCATGCTGAAGCACGGTAATGTCTTTCATCACAGGATCTGGCAAATGAATTTGATCCATATCACTTCTTGGTACTTTTTCATTATTGCGTTTTACAATTCTGCCTGGAACACCTACTACCGTACAATTGGGTGGGATTTCTTCTAATACCACACTGCCTGCTCCAATTTTGCTGTTCTCACCTATGGTAAAGGAACCTATGATTTTAGCTCCTGCACTTACCATTACATTATCACCTAACGTAGGATGACGTTTTCCTGTTTCTTTTCCAGTTCCTCCTAGAGTAACACCCTGATACAAGGTGACATTATCTCCAATAATCGTAGTTTCTCCAATGATAACTCCACTTCCGTGATCAATAAAAAATCCTTTTCCTATCTGGGCTCCCGGATGAATTTCAATTCCTGTTTTTCTCACTGCTCTTTGAGAAATCCATCTAGCTCTAAAATAATGCCCCTTTAGATACTGTTTGTGCGCTTTTCTATAGCTTAACATAACACGAAAACTGGAATATAACAATACTTCCAATGGAGATTTAATAGATGGATCCCGTTCTTTTATTACTTCAAATTCCTCTTTTACCTGTTTTAGTAATCCCATAACACAATCCTTTCTATGAAAATCATAACCATTCAAAAAGTGCAGTTTCTTTCTGCTTAGTTCTAAATAGTTATAAAAAAAACTCCATCTCTATCTTAAATTAGAGACGAAGTTATCCGCGGTTCCACTCTAAGTAAATGCATTCTACATTCCACTCAAAACACGTAACGTGTGTAACGAATCAGAGTACTGTTCTTTCATCTGATTAGCTCACGGAGGCACTTGGGAAATCATCTTATTCAAAGCAGCTTTCAGCCGGTGACTGCTTCTCTCTGTGATAAATGATAACTTACTCTTTCCGTTCTTAGCCTTTATTTATTCTATTGATAGTTTATGCACAAAAAACATTTTTGTCAATAGTTACTTTGCTTTTTACTCTGATTTTCTATACCCATTCTCTTAAAAAATAAGTGGTATCGTTTAAGAGTTCCTGTGTCAGTTTGGAAATTTCCATGGTTTCTTCTGTCTGATTTGCTTCTATTTTACATATTGTTCCATTCATTTTATCAATTTTAATTTCAAAACTTCCATTATTCTCTTCTACTAGTGAATCTACTACTGTTATCTTTTTTCTATATGGTTCTTTTTTTCTTAACAATCTACAAAATACATATAAATTTGTAATCCGAATCATTATTTTCATCTCTTCCATTATGACCTGAGCGGTTGGAAATGCAATTTGCAATATTTCATTTTTATCTTTTTGATATGGTTCTTTCACTATGATTTCTTTCACTTCAACCTGTTCCAATCCTGTGGCTCCATAGGCAATTGTTCCAATTAGGATTCCATCTTTGGAAATTTTCAAAACACCGCCTTGCTCACTCGTTGTTTCTTCTAGCAATCTTTCATAATATGTCCCATCTCTTTGAATTGTAATATCTGCAGCTGTATTTAACACCTCATTGGTGATTTTAGTCAATACTGAAATATCCTTTGCTCTTATTTTTTCACAGGAATAACCATTCTCACTTACATTATTATCGCTATCTGCATCACTACTCCTAACTCTACTGCCCTGTTCCCACTCACTTTTATTTTCATATTCTGTACATTTCTTTCCCATCATGTTCTGGACTGCTTCATTTTTCCCTGCATACACAAAACCCTGTCCTTTATAATAAGCTTCCTCTGCTGGAAGTAAAAAAGTGAAAGGTTCTTTTTTTTCATACAAGTCGTGCAGAACCTGCTTCATCATTCTGTTCATTTTTCCTTGTCTACGATACTTAGGATAGGTGGCAACTGCAACCAAATAAGATACTTTGGCAACTGTATGACAAAAATTTATCAGATAAGGATTCAAATGAATCATTACTTCCAATTCATGGATTTCATTTTTCATAATCAAAATAGCATTGTCTTTTGTCTTCCATTTATAATAGTATTCTATAAATTTTGCAGAGTCCTCATTAAAAATATTTTCATACATCTTTTTCGTATTCTGCTTTTCCTCTTGATTTGCATAATATATGTTATCCATGAATGCTTTTTTTACATCCTCCACAGTCTTCACAGTTTTCTACACTCCCGGCAGCTAAAATACTTCCTTCGTACCATCCTGTAAGCAGACAAATTGCCTGTGATGCAATTCCCTCCTGTCTTCCAGTAAATCCCAACTCTTCTTCCGTCGTTGCTTTGATATTTACTTGATTTTCTGCTATATTTAACATGGCTGCTATATTGTTTTTCATTTCTTCCATGTAAGGGCGAAGTTTTGGTTTTTGAGCAATAATCGTAGCATCTATATTTTCAATTACGTATCCTTCTTGTTCAATCAGCATTTTCACCTGTGCCAATAATTTCATACTAGAAATTCCAAGATATTGTTCTTCTGTATCTGGAAAATGCTTTCCAATATCTCCTAATCCTGCTGCACCTAGAAGTGCATCCATAATTGCATGTGCCAGCACATCTGCATCCGAATGTCCTTGCAGACCTAATGTGTGTGGAATGGTCACACCGCCTAGGATTAATTCCCTTCCCTCTACTAATTTATGAACATCATATCCTTGTCCTACTCTCATATTCTTCCTCCTTATCAAATTTGCTTTGGCTTGTCCAACTTTTATTTGCCATATAGAAAAGGAACTACCCCAGTGTTTGGAAATAGTTCCCGACGTTTTTATTTTCCTTCGTAAGTAATGATACTGTCTACATCATAACCTGCCAGTTTTTCTCTTCCATGTAATCCTGCTAACTCCATAACAAAACATATCTTGACTACCACACCACCTAATTCTTCAATCAATCCCACAATGGCTTCAATCGTTCCACCTGTTGCAATTAAGTCATCAATAATAACTACCCTTTGTCCTGGTTGAATAGCATCTTTATGCATTTCGATTACGGCTCTTCCATATTCCAAGTCATATTCAGCCGATACCTTTTCTCCAGGAAGCTTTCCTTTTTTACGCACCGGTACGAAACCCTTATATGCTTCATAGGCAACTGGTACTCCAAATATAAATCCTCTAGATTCCGGTCCTACTACCACGTCATATTCTACGTCTTTAAGCATATGCAGCAATTCATCAATTGCCATATGTAGACCCTCTGCATCCTGTAAAATACTGGTTATATCTCTAAATGTAATACCTGCTTTTGGAAAATCAGGTATACTTCTTACATAATCTTCTAATTTTTTCATTTGACTGCCTTCCAAATATCCTTTTATCTTTTCCATTATAAAACTTATTTTGTTATTATATTTTCCATTTGACACAATGATTTTATCATAAACATTTTTTTGTTGTTCGTCAATATTTACTGCTCTGCCTGTACACACTTTAAAGCAGCTTCCACCGTATCGTCCATGTCATAATATTTATATTGTCCCAGTCTTCCGCCAAATATCACATTTCCTTCGTTTGCAGCAAGCTTACTGTATGCTTGGTATAATGCTGCATTTTTTTCATCATTCATCGGGTAATATGGTTCGTCTCCTTTAGACCAGTTTTTAGGATATTCTTTTGTAATTACGGTCTTAGGCTGTGTTCCATACTCGAAATGCTTATGCTCAATGATTCTAGTATATGGTATCTCATATTCCGTATAGTTTACTACTGCATTTCCCTGATAGTTCTCCTCCTCTAAAACTTCTGTTTCAAATTGTAAAGAACGATACCCTAGTTCTCCCTGACTGTAATTAAAATATTCATCAATCATTCCTGTATATACTACTGTATCTGCCATATCTTGATAATATGCTTTGTTTTCCAAAAAATTTTCTTCCAAACGTACTTCAATTCCAGTAAGCATTTTTTCTATCATTTTTGTGTATCCGCCTATTGGAATCCCTTGATATTTATCATCAAAATAATTGTTATCATAGGTAAATCTTACTGGAAGCCTTTTAATAATAAATGCAGGAAGTTCTGTAGCACGTTTGCCCCATTGCTTTTCTGTATACCCTTTTACTAACTTGGTATATACATCCGGTCCAATTAAATTAATAGCCTGCTCTTCTAAATTTTGTGGATTAGCCACAGCATATTCACACTTCTGTTCTTCGATTTTTGCTTTTGCTTCTTTGGGTGTTACAACATTCCAAAGCTTGCTGAACGTATTCATATTAAATGGAAGATTATAAATCTCACCTTTATAATTTGCTACTGGTGAATTTGTATAACGATTAAATTCGGTAAACTGATTGATATACTTCCAAACTTCTTCATTAGACGTATGAAAAATATGTGCTCCATATTCATGTACCTGAATTTCTTCTATTTCTTTTGTATAAATGTTTCCTGCAATATGATTCCGCTTATCAATTACAAGACATTTCTTTCCTTTTTTTTTCATTTCCTCTGCAAAAACTGCTCCAAACAATCCTGCTCCAACAATTAAATAATCGTACTTTTTCATTTTAATACCCTCATGTTTTATTTTTTCAATTTATTTTTTTGTTTAATACTAGATATAGTATACCTGCTTTTGATTTATCGCACAAGTAGTTTTTTCCTGTTTTTTTCCTGTTTTTCTCAGTTTCTTTGCACTTTCTTAGCACATTTTTTCATACACATCTGCTATAATACTCTCGAGGTGATAGTGATGGCAGTCAGCAGCATAATTCCAAATGAAAATCTTAAGCTGTTAGAGAAATTACAGTCTGAAAACATACTTTTGCTAGAAGAAAACAAAAGACTAAACGATACTGTCGATTGGATGCATGATACGATATGGCGCTTGATACGCATTCAACGCCCAGAAACATAAACTGATAACTCTCTTTCCTTTGTGACAATATTTATTTGTCAAAACCGGCAGGAATGCCCATCCCTGCCGGTTTATTTTATGCATTTTTTTCATCTATTTTTATTTTCTTTTCTATTTCTATTTTTTTCGTACCACTACAATATTGGTAATTCCATTACTGGATACTTCTTTCTTCACTTGTAGTTCTTGAAATGATTCTATTAATTTTCCAAATCTAGAATACCCATAATTGCGACAGTCAAAATCTGGATATGTTTTCTGTACCATATTACCAAGTACTGATAAATACATCCAGCCATCTTCATCTGAATTTTCTTCCAGTAAAGAACTAATGGTCGCCTTTATTTTCTTCAAGTTCGTAATTGGCTGTACCTGCTCTTGAATAATTTCAGGTTCCATTGAATTTTCAGGTTCTGCTGGCTGTTCATTTTGTACTACTTTTATTTTCTTTCTAGTATAAGTCTTAGGTAGAGGTGCTGTTGGTTTTTGTTTAATCTCTGTGGTATTTTTATACAAAACATCTAGTGTTTTAAATTGTTCACACACTCTTACAAATGGAGAAGGTGTCTTGCTTTCCCCCATTCCAATCACATGCTTTCCTGCTTCCCTAAGACGCATAGCAAGCTTTGTAAAATCACTATCCGATGACACTAAAATAAATCCATCTACTGTATCGGTATATAAAATATCCATTGCATCAATAATCATTGCTGAATCAGATGCATTTTTTCCTGTGGTGTAGCTATATTGTTGTATGGGTGATAATGCATTATGTAACATACATTCTTTCCATGAATTTTTCAAATTTGATGTCCAGTCTCCATAAACTCTTCGAATCGTAACATTTCCAAAATTTTGTGCCTCTTTGGTTACAATATCTATATATTTTGATGACACATTATCAGCATCAATAAGTAACGCATATTTTTTTTCATCTTCCATTCTAATTTTTCTCCTTATTTTATACTTTTTCTTCTGCTTTCACTTATTCTTTATTTTAAATTACGTGAAAAGCACTGTCCTATGTAATTAAAAAAACCTAGGAGCTTTTCCTAGGTTATCCTAATAGCGGAAGAGGGATTTGAACCCACGACACCACGGGTATGAACCGTGTGCTCTCGCCAACTGAGCTATTCCGCCATATGTACTTTTTTTGAAAATATGGGACCTACAGGGCTCGAACCTGTGACCCTCTGCTTGTAAGGCAGATGCTCTCCCAGCTGAGCTAAGATCCCATGGCCTTGCAGTTCTATTTCTCGACTGCTTGACCATTATACTATTAAACGTCTTGAAAAGTCAACCCCTTTTTTGTTTTTTTTTGTTTTTTTAGTAACAGTTCAGCCTTCGGCTGAACAATCTATAAAAAAGTTGTTGTAATTATGCTGAAAATTATTGAGTGGTTATGT
>JAVVUO010000062.1:0-6494 GCA_036653135.1 Lachnospiraceae bacterium | reverse complement strand
CCACTCATCTGTGCAGATAGTGCCATTCCAACTGCTGCGGAAACTCCCTGTCCCAAAGAGCCACTGGACATATCAATTCCTGGCGTATGGGTAATGCAAGGATGACCTTGAAGATGAGAACCAATGTGGCGCAGTGTTTTTAAATCTGCTATCGGAAAATATCCACGGTTAGCAAGGGCTGCGTATAATCCAGGTGCGGTATGTCCTTTGGACAGTACAAATCGGTCACGGTCTTGTTTTTCCGGATTTTGGGGATCTATGTTCATTTCTTCAAAATACAAATAGGTCACTACATCTGCTGCGGATAAAGAACCACCGGGATGTCCTGCCTTTGCTGCGTGAACTCCGGTTATAATTCCTTTACGGACTTCGTTTGCCATTTTCTGAAGTTCTAAAATTTCCATGATAATTCTCCTTCTAAAGTTCTGTTCTTCCTTCTAATGCACGTAATAATGTCATTTCGTCAATATATTCCAAGTCGCCGCCAACTGGTACCCCACTTGCAATTCTAGACACCCGTATTCCGGTGGGTTTAATCAATTTACTGATATACATTGCCGTAGTTTCTCCTTCCAAACTGGAATTAGTTGCAATAATCACTTCTTCCACTTCTTGCTGCAGGCGCTGCATCAGTTCTTTTAATTTGATATCGTTTGGTCCAATTCCAAGCATAGGGGAAATAGCTCCATGAAGCACATGATAGACTCCTTCGTATTTTCCGGTTTTCTCATATGCTGCCAAATCTCTAGTATCTTCCACTACCATAATTGTTGTCTGATCACGATTGGCATTTTTACAAATTGGGCATAATTCATTGTCCGTTAACGTAAAGCATTGCTTACAGTAACGGACATTTTTTCTAGCTTCTATTATTGTGGAAGAAAGTCGCTGCACCTGTTCTATGGGCAAATTCAAAATATGAAATGCCAGCCTTTGTGCCGACTTACTTCCAATTCCCGGCAACCCGGATAGTTCTTCAATCAGCTTACTGATTTGTGCACTGTAATAATCCATTTACTGCCTCCGGCTTAAAATCCAAGTCCGCCGCCCATTCCACCTAATCCACCGGTGATTTTAGACATGGACTGAGAAGAAACTTCTTCCATCTTTCTGAGTGCTTCATTTGTTGCTGCCATGATTAAATCTTCTAACATTTCAATATCATCTGGATCTACTACTTCTTCCAATAATTTTACCTTTGTCACTTCTTTTTTACCAGAAACTGTAACCTCTACTGCTCCGCCTCCGGCGGTTGCCGTAATTTCTTTGTCCTCTAGTTCCTTAGTTGCCTCTTCCATTTGTTTCTGCATTTTTTGTGCCTGTTTCATGATGTTGCTCATATTGCCAGGCATTCCACCTGAAAATCCTCCACGCTTTGCCATTTTCTTTTCCTCCTAATCTTCCTCAATGGTTATTTCCATATTAATTTGTTTTCCAATATCAACAAAAGACTCTTCAAATGGACGATTTGTCTGATTCTGTTGAATCTTAACTTCAACCTCTTTTCCTGTTTTTGAAGTGATGACATTCATTAGTTCCTGCCTATGTGAATCTGAGTTTACGAAGGCTTCCGCAACCTCATCGTCTAACACAATTAATAATTGGCTCTCTCCTGCCAAACTTAAATGGGCAAATTTTAAATAGTTTTTAAGTCCGCTGGATAATTCTTCTATAATAGCACGCCAATTTTGCACTACCTGTTTTACATCCTCTGGAATTGCTTTTGGCACTTTTGGCTTAGATTCTTCCCTTGGTGACTGCAATACCGATTGTTGAACTTTCTGAATAGGTGTCCTTTGTACCGGAATGCCTTCCTCCAGTTTCTGTTCTAATTGATTCATGCGTTGAATCAGTGAACCATAATCTTCTTCCATTTCTGGTTTACATAACTTAATTAAAGCAATTTCCATCATCACACGTTTTTGTGTTGCATAACGAATTTGATTGGATAATTCAGAAAACACCCGAATATAACGCATCAGCTGTGGTGCCTCTATCATCTTTGATTCTTCTTTGAGTAACGCAAGATTGTCACTGGACATATCTAAAACATCTTCCATATTATCAGAACTTTGAATTAACAGCAAGTTTCTAAGATACCAAGTGAAATCTACTGCAAACTGCCCCGGTTCTCTTCCCTGCATCATGAGTTCTTCCAACAGCACCATCATTCCCGGAATATCTTTTCCCATTATTTTCCTTAGCATATGGCTAAATACTTCTGTATCTACTGCTCCTAAAACTTCCAGTACATGATCATAGGTGAGTTTTTGTCCTAAATAAAATGCAATACATTGATCTAGTAAGCTTAGTGCATCTCGTAAAGAGCCATCTGCCGCCTTGGCAATGTAACGTATTGCTTTTTCTTCTACTTCTACCTCTTCCTGCTCCATTAATTCTTTCAATCGTTTTACAATCACATCAATGGTAATTCTTTTAAAATCATATCTTTGACACCGTGAGAGAATGGTAATGGGAATTTTATTTGCCTCTGTGGTGGCTAAAATGAAGATAACATAAGAAGGGGGTTCCTCCAAAGTTTTTAATAACGCATTGAACGCCCCCATGGATAACATATGAACTTCATCAATAATGTACACTTTGTACTTGCCATTTGTGGGTGAATATGCTACTTCTTCACGAATTTCACGAATATTATCTACACCGTTATTAGATGCAGCATCTATTTCAATTACATTCATAGAATTGCCATCTGCAATTGCCTTACAGGAAAGACAATTGCCACAGGGACTGCCATCTATGGGATGCTCACAGTTAACTGCTTTGGCGAAAATCTTTGCAACTGTAGTTTTACCTGTTCCCCTAGTTCCGCAAAAGAGATATGCATGGCCAATTCTATCTGCTTTTATTTGATTTTTTAACGTTGTTACAATGTGCTCCTGCCCTTTAACATCTTCAAACTCCAAGGGTCGAAACTTACGATATAACGCCATATATGACATATTTAATCTCCAAAACTAATCCCAATCAACTTGGCTTCCTGAATCATTTTGGAATCCGGTTGTACGGTTTTTAGCTTTCCGGCCACTTCTTCTAGTGGTACCTTTTTTGTATTTCCATTTATCATAGCTACCATATAGCCATAGTCGTTTTGCAAAATCAAATCCGCTGCTGCTGCTCCAAGTCTAGTGCACAGAACTCGGTCGTATGGACAGGGGCTTCCGCCACGCTGTGTATGTCCCGGCACAGTAACTCTTACTTCGCAGTTGGTCTTTTCTTGAATTCGTTCTGCCACTTCATAAGATACCGAAGGATATTTTGTGTTTTTCAACTTTTCCTTATAATCTTTTTTGGATAATTGTGCATCTTCTATAGATATGGCGCCTTCTGCTACCGCAAGAATGGTAAATCCCTTTCCGGCACGGCTTCTATGCTCTATTGCTCCTACTACTTTATCAATATCATATGGTATTTCAGGCAGAAGAATAATATCTGCACCACCTGCAACCCCTGCATATAAAGTAAGCCATCCCACTTTGTGTCCCATTACTTCTACGATAAATACACGGTTATGAGATGCTGCTGTGGTGTGGATACAATCAATGGCACTTGTAGCAATATTAATGGCACTTTGAAAACCAAATGTAACATCTGTACCATAAATATCATTGTCAATGGTTTTGGGAAGATGAATCACATTCAAACCTTCTTCACGTAAAAGATTTGCTGTTTTCTGCGTTCCATTTCCACCTAAAATCACAAGACAGTCCAAGCTCAGCTTGTAGTAAGTCTGTTTCATTGCTTCTACTTTATCAAGTCCGTTTTCATCTGGCACCCGCATCATTTTAAATGGCTGTCTAGAGGTTCCAAGAATTGTTCCACCTTTTGTAAGAATTCCGGAAAAATCAGAAGCAGTGAGCAAACGGTAATTACCATAAATCAAGCCTTTATATCCTTCATAAAAACCATATACTTCTAAATCATCTACATTTTTACTCAATCCCTTTACAACGCCTCGCATTGCAGCATTCAAAGCTTGACAATCTCCACCGCTTGTCAACATTCCAATTCGTTTCATTGACTTCACATCCTTTGCATTTTTTGATGTATCTGTACTTTTGAGCACTACCACGTTTATTATATCCTAAATTTTTATCTATCACAACATTTTTCATTTGCATTTCTTAAAATTATTCGTTATAATAGAGTGCGAACACTATAATTATGGAGGAGTACCCAAGTGGCTGAAGGGTCTGGCTTCGAACACCAGTAGGTCGGTAACACCGGCGCGAGGGTTCAAATCCCTCCTCCTCCGTCAAAAAAAGTCATGTATGAGGAATGAAACTCATACATGACTTTTTGTTTTCTTCGGCTTATGCTTTGCTTTTGAAACAGCCTGTCTCGTGGTCATTCACAATGCCGACCGCTTGCAGAAAGGAATAAATTGTCACCGAGCCGACATATTTCATTCCACGCTTTTTCATATCCAGCGACATCCTATCGGACAAATCTGTTTTTGTTGCAATCGCATCACTGGTGTTTTTGATTACGCTCCCATCTATAAAACCCCAAAGATAGGACGAGCAAGAGCCAAACTCTTTTTGAATTTCAAGCACGATTTTTGCGTTGCAAATTGCAGCACTAATCTTGCCACGGCTTGTGGGTGTGTTGCTCATTTGGCGAACAGCAACTCTAATTGCTCAATATACTTCTCATGATATATCAAACTTAGTTCACCATGCTTCATTTTAGGTGCAACAAATAAATTACTGTTCTTCAAGGTGGTACGCAAAAGGTTTGCTGATTTTTTCATAACACCAATTTCTTTTTCTCCCAGCATAATTAACACTTTTGCTTGTGTATCTGAAATGGATTGTTTTAGTGTATAGTTTCCATTGCTAAGTGTGATATTTACAAGAGATTCTTTGCTGATTTTTAAGCTGTCTTGAAAATAGACTTCAAATAAATCATCTGGAACACATAGTGTTTTCGCCTGCATTTTTGCAAACCAACGCTTTTTAACGAAACCATAACATAATTTATATGTTGGCACGGTTAAAGCGGTTGTACCTTTTATTGGATAGACTAATGCGCTTTCTATCGCAGCATACTCTGTAATTGCAGGTTCCTTCGACAGCACTTCGCAAACTAATTGTGCGCCAATCGACAACCCTGCAATAGCATATACTCTTCCATTCTCATGATGATTTATATAGTCAATAATTTTTAAAGCAGATTTTTCTATGCTGACAAAAGTTGACTCGCTATCTTCACCATGACCGTCAATAATCGTGGTTATTACATGATATTTTAAACTTAACCTGTCAGCAATAGGTGTCAATGACCAATCAGAAAGACCACCGCCATGTAACAAAATAATTGTGGGAGAATGTTTACTCCCCGATTCTTTAAAAAGCATATAAACCTCATCTTTCGTCAAATATAAATTGCGCCCACCAGTGCGAAAACTCGTTACCACTTTCTCGTAAAACTGTTGTGTAGCACTTTTGCACTGCGACAACATATTTTTGTATAGTATACCACTTTTAACTTAGATTTTCCACCGTCAAACGGTTCACTTTAAGAACAGCTTGATAAAATGCGTTTCGCTGGGTACGCATATATAAAAATTGCAACCGCATATTAAAAGCCTTGCCACAATACATTTTAACTTCATTGTAGTAATATAAGGTAAAATGTGGAGGTAGAATAATGAAATGTAAAAAATGTGGCAAAGAAATATGGATAATCAAAAAAAGTTATATTTAGTTCTGGGTTACGGCGATAACCCTATCGGAAATTATGTCATCTACGATTTAATGACAGATGATTGTCATTATGATAATTTTGAAGATTTTATCCGTTTCCCAGCTCATCGACCGCATTCGCTTTTAATCATAGTTCCTCCTCATTCCAAACGGGTTTCACAATATTCGTTCAAAATACTGCTGCAATGTTGCAAGCCTTTCAAGAATTTGTTTTGACAGTGCTGCCGGCTTCACCGAAAGGATGTTTTCTCCATATCCAAGAAAGTAGGTTGCTATAAAATGCTCCTCGCCTTGGTTATAAAACCCGCGGATAAAATATTGCCCGTTTTCCGTTTCTAAACGCATAGAGGGATAGTGCTCTTTTTGAAAGAGATCTACACCCTTCGGACTTACCTCCACATCAAAATCGGTTGCCGTTTCTGTTTTGTAAAGCATCTTTGCGGACTTCGCAAAGTCCGCAAATGGTTTTGCCACATATTTTTCGCATTCTTTGATGGAGATCATTTTATCGCACCGAAATACTTGTGTCCGCGCTGCTTCAAAATGATAGCCGGTGGCATACCATTGACCAAAGCTTGCGGAAATATCAAAGAATTGTACCGTATAATCGTGCTGACTTCCATTTTTTAGATAGCTTATCGCACAAACCTTTTCCTCTATGGCAGATTGCAAAATGTCTTTTAATAATTCACAGTGATTCTGTTGCGGAACGCAGCCTAAGCGAAATACTTTCTCGGTTTTTCGCAGCATTTCAATTTTTGCGGG
>JAVVUO010000061.1:0-6567 GCA_036653135.1 Lachnospiraceae bacterium | reverse complement strand
AAATCATTTGATGATGTCTCCATTGTACCAACCTTTGTATTACAACCATTAACCTATCTGGGCGGTGTATTTTATTCAAACTCTGATGCGGGTGGGGTGGTTAGTGGTGCTTTTGGTGCACATTTGTGTTCTTTTGTTGATGGATTATTTGTATTTTCCTGTGCACTTTCTCTAGCATTAAATTAATAGAGCCAAAATAGAGTCAATTTTCGATTTAATCTATCGCATTTTTCACTGTCTGATAATCCCAATAATGCTGTCCATCTCTATAAGTACACATTGCAGCATGTGTTCCAATATATTTTACAACATCTGGGCACTTTGATCTATCAACTCGTGCTGCATTGTATAACACCACTATTTTTAGCCCGTCACGGACTGCTTTCTCGCATTCAAACTCTATGTAGCTTCGATAATCAATCGAATGCCCTCTCACACATCTATTTGTATAGTTATTATTACTGCCACAATATTGGCAGCTTCCACTCCTTACCGTTTTAGTATTTGAGCCAACAACTAAGACAAAGGTTTTTGATGCATCTAACCTTGTACTTAACGAAGCTTTAATACTGCAATTTAAGCTCCCATCTCTCGCCTGTGTCAACTCATGAGCATCTGTAAAAGATAAACCCCAATATTGACTTTTTTTCCATTTATGCAGTTGTTCAATAGCATCGTGATCCCCCGTCCAATCTCCTGCTATATAAGTCTTAGTCCTATTCGCCATAGTTTTTTCCTCGATTCATCCTACTATAATTTGTAATAATATGTTCCTGCCTCTGCCATTGTGCTTACCATAAAATCTTCATTCTCCAACGCTGCTTTTATCAATGCTTTTGTACATGGAATGTGCATTGTTGCAACAGAATCTTTACTATCTCTAAATTTGGGTAATAAGTCCCATAAGTCCGTTATTTGCTTTTTAAAGTTCCCTTTACTATCAACTATATCACTCTTTTTACTATAATCTGGATAAATCACAATCACCGGCAATCCTTTTGTGTTAATTCCATAATCTATTTCCTCTCTAAGCGCTCTACTATTTTTTGTAATTGAGCTTAAAAATAAAATTATATTCTTAGAATCATCTAAACGTTTATGCAGACGTGGTTTTAATGTTGTTTCCCAACCACTTCCATCTCTAACATTATACGTTTTATCATGGGAATCGTTGAACGGAAACGTACTATCGTCACCTTTCCACATACGAAGCATATTATAGTACACAAAATCATGTGTAGCGGATGCTCCTAAATTGCTTTCATCAAATGGTTCAGTCACATAAAATGCGGAATAATTTCCATTTCTGTAAGACATAACTAACTTCCTCTCTTTCTCTAATTGTTTATATATCTGTTATCGCAATGCTTTCTTTTCCACTATCCCTAACCACAATGTGAATATCACTATTAATCAAATCCTTATTCAGCTTAAGTAATTTAACCAAATATTCTAATATATCACGTTCTGATTTCTTTGTTCCAGATGCCCCTGCACCTATCAAGGGCATTACCACAGCATACTTCTGTGATCTGATATTACAAAATTCCAAAAGTCTCATAAGGGCTAATACATATTCATCATTAGTTGTATGGGCATGTAAATCCCTATCAAATTTGCTGAGTCCCAAGAAGAAACATGTAGAATTATTTGTATTCCTTACCTCGGCTACCGTTCCAACCGAATATCTTTTTAAGTTTCCACTTCGCTTATCTTCTCGTCTTATTTGTTCATATTCGCTTTTCTGAACTGATAAATTTTCTTGAATTGCCTTGCTAAGTGTCTGCTCTGTATATTCTCCAGATACATACATCTTCTTCATGGTAATTCCATGTAATGTATTAGATGAAATTAAATCATCATCAACTATTGTATCAAAACATCTGTTAACTGGTATGACGATATTTCTTCTTTCTTCTGGTTTAAGAACTTCTTCTGCACTAAAAACGTCCCCATACTGTACATATACATGATAACCATTACTCGCTTCAAATAACTCAATTCTACGTTTCCAGAAAACATATCCCGAAAAAGCCGCAAACAAGATGAGCCATAGCCCCACCATAACACCTATGCCTATGAAGATTCGGTATTGTATTGAACTATTTTCTGGCAATAAATCACTTAATGAAGCAAACGTACCAATAAATCCTAAAATTGCAAAGATAATACTTGTCCATTTTGAGGCAAGTTTTGCAATGTACTTTTTATTCAACCATATTCTTTTCAGAGATTCTCCCCCCCCTTTCTTGTATTGATATATCCTTACGTTCTCGGTCCCATAAATCTATCCCCATTCATATGTATCATATGATCTGGCATTTCTGAAATCCACACTTCCGTTTCCCAAGCCAGAATATTAGAGAACTTTTTGAATACTGCAAAATTCTGGAAGGCTGTCACAAATATCTTTCCAGCAGTTACCTTCTTCGTCATTTCCGAAATTTCAATAATACGCTTCGGATCCATCGGCCCAACAGATGTTACCGATTCAATAAAGTAAATCCAGTTCTTATCCTCTCGATACAACACTACATCAGGCATTTTATCATGCAATGTAATTTCAAACCCCAATTCCTGCAGCTTACTCACATTCTTAACCAAATCTTTTTCTATGGTATCTCCCACGTAAAGACATTCTGAATTAAGGGCAAACCTCGGAGCAAATTCCTCAATAATTGCTTTTTGTAATTCATTGTGTTTCCCCGGAGAGAATGTAAATTCCTGATTATTAATCTTAACTGGCATCTTTGTCATTTCTTTTTTAGATGCATAAGTTTCTATTAGTTTCTCATGGTATGTAACAAATCTTTTAATTGTAGCATCAGCCTTATGCCCTTCAAGGCTGCGGATCATCTCCAATGTCTCCGCCGTCAGCCTATACCTATAATTAGGACTATTTGTAGCTTTTCCATTATCCTCAATCAATGCGGCTGTCCTAAAATGATGCAATGCCTGCTTTCTGATTGTCTCACGACTATTTTCGGCATATGTCACTCCATAATTAGCACCTACAAATTGAATAATATCATGGATTCGTATCCATTCGTTCGTCGCAAATATCCATGCATCTGTTTCTTTTATGTTAGACATTGCCAATATAACATAACAGCATAAATCTGCCTGCTGTTTATCTGGCATACCTATTTCTTTTAATAGCCGCCTTGCTTCCTCTACTTTACCCACAGTATTCCTCCAATATCTTGTCACAATTTGCTTCAGACAAATCTTTTGTTTTTAGGATTTTCCTTCCTATTTCTTGAATAATCTCTAATTCAGGTACTGGCATTGCATTTACCTCTGTTGAATTGACCTGTGTAGAACCATTCAGTATTCTATAATAAGAATCATATATGGTAGAGTTAAAGAGAACATACAATCCATAGACAACGCACTCTGACAACTCTGTAGCAAGACCATCAATAAAGTTAATCTTGTTTTGTGTGCTGATCACATCATACTGAGAATATTTTTTTGATAGATACACACCACTCTGCAGTCTCCGCTTCTCCTCTTTTGCAGTAAATCGTTTTACAAATAAATAGTTTTTATTTTGCTGCTTTAATCCCCTCTGATCAGTAACAACATACTCGTGTTCCTTGCTAATAGGAAACTTAACAATGCCGTTTTGGATATGCTGTGAATAAAACAGTGGAATTGCCCCTTCCTCATTATTATTCCTTAAAATATCACGGTTTCTAAAATCCACGGTTAACCCAGTCTTCATTTTTAACCCTATATCTGGCAGCGTATGTCCCAGTTTATTGAGTTTCTTCAGAACTTCAACTTCATCTTCACCCGTAACTAAATACACATACTTTTCTTCACCTGATACAACCACCTCATAAGGTACTCTAAGTTCTGTTAGATTCTCAAAGTCCCTATTTGTCTGAGAAGATGTGACCAACACTTTGTCTGGTGGTATCTGTGTCTTCTTCACTTTGATAATAATGGTTTCCTGCAATACATCTTCTTTGTCAAACACTTTGCTTCTACTCACAAATAAATGAATATGCTCTAATTTTCCCTCTGTCAAAAAATATTCTCTGAACTTCTTAAAATATGCGCCAGAGGTCCAAGACCTCGGAATAATATAAACTATTTGGCCACCTGGTTTCAAGTTGAACAATCCCATAGTAGCGAAGAGGAAATAAAGATTTGGTGCTCCATAACATACTTCTGGCATTGCGGTTGCTTCCGGCGCATTTTTGGGTATTTTCATGTATGGTGGATTTCCAATTACTATATCATACTTCTTGGGTTCTGGATTGCACCCAATCATTTGATTGAAATCCAAATACTGACTTGTAATATAGTTATCTGTTTGTATAAAAAAGATGATATTAATTTTGCAATGTTCTTGGCAGTACCGTAGATTTTCCTCTAATAATCCCAAGACATTTTCGTCATTCTCATAACAAGTCAATTCTATATTTTGTATGGAGTCCATACTACTCAATCGTTCAACCAATGCACATGATAGTATTCCTGAACCTGCTCCCGGATCTAATATTTTCACTGTCTTTTTATCTTCTGGTATGTCACACATATTTGCCATAAACTGTGCTGTTTCTCTACTTGTAAAAAACTGCCCATATTTTTTTCGTTCTTTCTTTGGCATATTTTCAATATAACTATTTGTTCGTTCAATAATGGTCTTCAACATTTTTCTCACCTGCTTATAGAATAAATAATGTGTACGTATAAACGTATTTTAGTTGATGTAATCTATTATACTATATTAGTTTTCATTTTACAACGCCAAGTTAGAACAAATGTTCTTGTTTAGCATTGTTATTTTGTACTACCATAAATTTTAGCCAACTTATCTTCCTTTATAAATTATACCATTGTATACAAACAAAAACGACAGATAATTTTCAAATTACCTATCGCTTTGATTCCATTCATCATATTACCTTCTCAAATACTTAAATATCCGATATATACTTACTGGTGTCCAGTTTTTACCTCAAATCAAACCTCTCCCCATCCGTCCTCCCCACACCAATAATATCCCCCTGCATACTACAAGTAAACGTATAGGACACCCCGTCCACCATAACCTCAATCGTCATACCGTCCATTTCCAGCATACAAAACACATCGAACTCCAACTCTTCCCTCTCCCGATTCAGAAACCTACTAACCGCCTCTTCTGTCTGCGCCTCCAACGCTTTCCTCTCTTCCGTAACATCTTCTCCATCCCAATAAGCCGAAACAACTTCTCCTCCAGCAGTCACAATCATAGAAGAATTCCCTTCCTCCTCTTTTTCTGCACACCCGCCCAACATCAGAGCAAATAGTACCGCTATTAAAATTCTTTTCATACGCTCTCCTTTTGTCTCATTTTTACAACCAGTTAAGGCAAAGTTCTAGGATAGACTAAAAGTGCAAATTATGATACAAGAAATGGGGGATTTTATATGCCAAAGCCACGCACTAAAACCGGAGAGAAGAACCTCATAGGTTTACGTTTAAAGAATTTACGGAAAGAACATAATCTTTCCCAGCGTGACCTCGCCCGTCAGTTACAATTAGCCGGATTTGATATGGACAAAAACGTCATTACCCGGATAGAAACGAATAAAAGATATATGACAGATTTAGAACTGAAAGCCTTAACTGAAATATTTCAAGTTACTTACGATTACTTAATTGATGGCTGCGTAAAGAAATAGCAGTAGTCGTACATTTTCATACATAGACATTTTGTGATGAGATTGAAATTATCCATAATC
The DNA here is from genome assembly GCA_036653135.1 of Lachnospiraceae bacterium. GTDB lineage: Bacteria > Bacillota > Clostridia > Lachnospirales > Lachnospiraceae > Petralouisia. Next base: position 826 of record JAVVUO010000061.1, on the reverse strand, counting down.
ACCTCCAAATCTTTATCCTCCTCTCCAACGCCCAGACGTTCGCAAATATGCCAGTAAGCATCTAGTATCTTTGAATATGCTTGCTGGCATGTTTTACCTTCTGCGTATTCATCTTCAACATACCCGCTTTCCTCTAGTGGGTTATTTGTCAGGTCTAAGGAGCCATTCATCAAATCAAAAATTAACATTTTAAATTCTTCTGTTATTCTTTCCATGTGATTCTTCCTTTCTTTTGTCTCACTTTTACAACCGATTGTACACCCGTTTCAGAGTAAAATCAAGAAAAAGTGCAAAAACTGATACAAACACGATTGAGTTGAAAGGAACACCTATGAAAAGACTACGCACACAAGACGATGGTAAAAATTGCTGCACAGCTCAAGGCTTTAAGAGAGCATTATGGCTATTCTCAACGTGATTTAGCCGAAAAGTTGCAATTAGCAGACTTTGATGTAGATAAAAACATGATTACTAGGATTGAAACCAACAATCGGTATGTTTCTGACTTTGAAATAAAGGCATTGGCGGAATTTTTTGACATTTCCTACTCTTTTCTGCTAGATGGCGTTTTAACCGAAAAAGACCGTAAAAAATATCCAGATTTATAAAAGAAATGGCTCCCTTGCTTAGCTCGGGAAGCCATTTCTTTTATTGAATCCATTTTAGCTGCTATAATAGTGCTATCTGGTTCCGTCTATGCATATATTAGTTCTTTTAGTACCATTTCCTCTGCAGAACATCTAATATTATTCAATGTTACCACCGATCTGGCAATCTATTTCAAAGGTTAATCCCATTGTCTATATGATCTCGGGTTTCCGTTTTG
>JAVVUO010000060.1:0-8305 GCA_036653135.1 Lachnospiraceae bacterium | reverse complement strand
CGTGATTTAATTTTACATCAAAAAGGAATGAGATTCCTTATATTTTGGGCATTTTATAAAAGTTGTTTATAACGAAGATAATAAAATCGGGGTTCTGTGGATAAAACTACGGAAACTCAAGTTTCACTTTTCTTGACATTTTTCTTCCTGTTTTGTATGATATATAGATAAGAAGGTTCAAGAAAAAACACCGCAGTTACACAAATTTTGGTGTTTTGCAAACCTCTATATCATAAAAGGAGAGTTGAGTATGAAAAGTAGAAGTTTACCAATCTGTATTATTTTATCTATTGTTACTTGTGGAATTTACAGCATCTACTGGTTTATCTGCATGACAAATGATGCAAATGAATTAGCCGGACAAACAAATGCCACAAGCGGAGGAGTTGCTTTCCTCTTAACCTTAATTACCTGTAATATTTATGGGATTTATTGGGCTTATCAAATGGGTTCTAAATTTGATAATGCAAAGTCGCAACGTGGTGTTTCAAGTAATAATGGGGGTGTAATATATCTTATTTTAGAATTATTATGTCCACTGATTGGATGGGCATTAATGCAAAATGAAATCAATCATCTTATTGAAGAATCTTAAACCTGAAATTCGAACTCGATTACGAAAAGTTTTAAAAGTTTTTACCACTTTATTGATACTTGCCAGTTGTTATGTATTTCTTTTCACTTTTACTAGAATAGACATTTCTTGTCCGTTCTTTAAAATTACAGGCCTTTATTGCCCAGGATGTGGTGTGACAAGAATGTGCATAGCACTATTACAATTAGATTTCAAAACAGCATTTCATTCAAATATGGCAATTAGTTTACTTTTACCAATCCTTGTTCCCTTTTTTTTACATTTTATCATTCAATATATTAAGAAGGGAACACTTCAAACATCTATCATACAAAATATCATTTTATGGTTTTGTATTATTGTTTTAGTGGTATTTGGTTTTCTAAGGAATTTGCCCATGTTTTCTTTTCTAGCCCCTTAAAAATAAGTGTGATGATAGCTATTTATATAACTATTCATCACACTTATTCTACGTATAATGGATATTTTCTTTTCTTTATTTCGCTTTTGTAGTAAAATATAATAAATTTAATTACTATACTTTGGAGGTACTTATGAGATTAAGAAATATTCCCGGCTCACGGGAAACAATTGCAGAAAATCACTGGTGTATTTCTGTTCCTGAACAATCCAAGGGAAGTTGGAACACTGTGTTTGGAAATAATCATCCCATTTATATTGAAATTGGTATGGGAAAAGGACAGTTTCTCATGGCATTAGCTAGACTTCACCCTGAGGTTAATTATATTGGAATCGAGAAATATTCCAGCGTTCTGCTGCGTGGATTACAAAAATTACAAGAAGATCCTTTGGAAAATATTCGTTTTATAAGAATGAATGCCGAAATTATTTGTAATGTATTTGAACAAAATGAAGTTGCCGGTATCTATTTGAATTTTTCTGATCCATGGCCTAAGGACCGGCATGCCAAACGTCGTCTGACTTCACGGCAGTTTCTTGCTCGTTATCATCAAATTCTAGCACCGGATGGTGTTGTTGAATTCAAAACAGATAATATTGATTTATTTGATTTTTCTCTGGAAGAAATTAAAGAAGCACACTGGCATCTAGATGGTTTTACAAGAGATTTACATCATGATGATATCCTAAATTCGGGAAATATAATGACTGAATATGAAGAACGATTTTCTGCCATGGGAAATCCCATTCATAAGCTCATTGCTTCTCGCTAAATAGCAGAAAACAAAATGACATTTTTCAATGATATTTCACAAAAAAATAAGATAGTATGGAAGATATCCACGCTATCTTATTTTTTATTTTACTTATCCACAGGGTTCTTCATGATTTCTTTGATAACTTTCACTGCTATTTCCATACCCTCTACGGTAACATGCTCTTTAGGTCCATGGAACGCATATCCTCCTGTTCCAAGGTTAGGACACGGCAATCCCATAAAGCTTAGCCTTGCACCATCTGTTCCGCCTCTTACAGGCAAAGAAACCGGTTCTATTCCCATAGATGCAATGGCATCTTTTGCACGTTCTATGATAAACATATTTTTTTCTACTATCTCTAACATGTTCCTATAGCTTTCTGTTATTTTCAGTATTACCGTATCTTTGCCATATTTCTTATTTATCTTGTCAGCTATCTCATGCAATACCTGATTACGCTTTTCAAATAATTCCCTGCTATGATCACGGACAATATAACTTAAATGTGCTTTTGTTACATCGCCGTCTATCTCATCTAGCATATAAAATCCTTCTCGCATCTGTGTGCGTTCCGGCGTTTCTTCTGTTGGCAACATTCCTTGTATCTCACAGGCGATTGCAGCTGCATTTACCATGATTCCTTTTGCCGAACCTGGATGCACGCTAACCCCATTAATGGTAAACTGTGCACAAGACGCATTAAAATTCTCATATGCAATCTCACCTTCATAATCTCCATCCACGGTATATGCATAATCTGCCCGAAAGTAGTCTAGGTCAAATAAATCTGCTCCTGCTCCTACCTCTTCATCTGGAGTAAATCCAATCCAAATATCTCCATGAGAACTTCCTTCTTTTATTATTTCCTCAATGGCTGTCATAATATTAGCAATACCGGCTTTGTCATCTGCTCCAAGAAGAGTCGTGCCGTCTGTAGTGATTAACGTGCGTCCTTTTAGCGAAGTGAGATGGGGAAACTCTGTTACTTTTATCACATCTCCATTTCCCGAAAGAGTAATATCTGTTCCATCATACTCATGAATAATCTGTGGCTTTATATGTTCTCCTGAAAAGGAAGGTGCCGTATCCATATGAGCAATAAATCCTATCGCTTTTTTATTCTCACAGCCTTTTGTTGCTGGAAGAAGTCCATAGACATAGCAATGTTCCTCTCGCTTTACCTTGGTCACCCCTAGCTCTTGTAATTCCTTTGCCAGTTCATCTGCCAACACAAACTGACGCTGAGTGCTTGGAATTACTCCTGCTTCTTCCTGAGAAGTGGTCCAGTAAGAAATATATTTTAAAAATCGTTCTTCTACTTTCATCTGTTCGATCCTTTACTTTATGATTTTTGATACTTTTACCGGATTATCTCCTTCCGTATAAGAAATTTTTATAGTATCTCCCGCATCATATTTAATAATATCCAACAGTTTAGAGTCAGAAAGGTCTACATCAAAAATTTCTTCTTTTCCTTCAATTGCAAAATAAAGATGTGAACTGCCTTCTATATTTACTGGTATTACATTTTTGATTACACCGGATATTTCTTTGGTGTCTTTCTCTACTACATTAGCAAGACCATTATTTTTTAATAGCTGATTATAGGATTTTTCACATTCCTTAATAGAATCTCCGGTAGCTACCCATTGATACTTTTGAATATTTACCATAGCATACATTTTTACAAGACCTGCATCATCTTTCAATGCCATAAAGTAAGTTGGTTCATCTGAAATATTTAAAAGCAGTGGAAATGTTGCCTGATATCCTAGATTTTGTACCTGACCTTCCGCGGAAGACATAGCGGAATTTTCAGTAGCACCTTCTATTTTATAGAATCTTGTCTCCATGGTACGTTGATTCATCAATACAAATCCAACATTAGATTCATCTCCACTTACACTAGTAACGCCAGAATATACCCATACATCGTCATCTAAGGTAATGTAATTATAGCCTGTGGTTGTTTGTAAACAATCTTTTTGTCCCAGCACACTATTAAAATAGCCATGCTTTAAAGAACCATTATAATCATACAAGTCTACCAAAAGTTCTGCCTGATATACCTTATCCACCCACTTTGGTACATCTTCTATTGCATAATTGGTACATTCTCCAGTAATCGCATTACAAATAACTACGCGACCCACCGTTTCTCCACCAAACAAACCGATATTATATTTCTTTACCGGACAAATCCAAACTGGTGTTCCGTCATCATCAATCTCAAAAAATAACTGATCACTAAAAATATACGTAGGATATTTAAATCTCAAATGACGATACACATTACGATTAAAATATTCTGACTTAGAATACTTTATTCCTTCACTTAACTTTACACATTCGGTATCCTGGGTTGCCATATCAATCTTCATATATGCCGGAATACCTTTACTTTGGTTGGTAAGCCACTTAATTCCACTGGCATATTCTAATGGAGTAACTCGCACTGGTGTATTGTTCACATTAATTTGAGTATAATCGTCAGACACTTCAAACTGTGAAACCATGTCTACCATGCTTCCCATTTTTCGATTCCCCAATATAGCTGCTGAATCTTTGTCTAAAATAGGAATCGTATTATAATCTACCTGTGTAATATCTTTTGTGAAATCAGATTCCTGTACAGTCATTAACTTTTGATATTTTTTTGCATTCACAATAGGAGAAGATAAAATGGTGCCAATAAGTAGTACCACTGCTGCTATCGCTGCTATTCCAAATCCAATCTTAGCAGCTCCGCTCACTTTTATATTAATACCGCTGCGGCTAATCTCTATCTTCTGCTTTTCTTTTATTGCCTTTCTCAACATGATTAAAACACTTATTACTAAAATGCCTCCAATTGCAAACCACCATGTTCCACTTGAATGAATATTGAGTGCCGGAATTGTAATATAATAATACAAAAACGCCAATATCAATACCCCAATCACTGCTAATATTACTTTTGATGCTTTTTTCATATTTATTCTCCTTTTGTATTATTGGGATAGTACAATTTTACTCTCTTATACAATTACTGTCAAGTTTCTAATTAAAAAAAGTTTTAAAAATATATGAAATTTTTCTTGCATTTCTTAAAGTTTTATTATATAATTACTATTGCGTTCATCAATTACGCAAATTTAGAAATACGCGCTTCTAGCTCAGTTGGTAGAGCACCTGACTCTTAATCAGGGTGTCCAGGGTTCGAACCCCTGGAGGCGCATTGTAAAGCACTGTTTTCGATGACAAGAAGAGCACCGGGGACGGTGTTTTTTTGTATTTCTTCTAAATTCATTTTTATTTTTTATCATTTAAAATGTTTGATACCTCTGTTACTGCCTTCTCTAGCATTGTTACCTTTCGTTGAATATCTTTTCTTCCATATGCCATTTCTGTGATTCTTTGTTTTGTATTTTTTTTCTTTTTCATATCATTTATTCCCTTTTCTTCTTATTATATGCCATATTTATCTATTCTATGTAACCTATGAAAACGAAAAGAATCCTGCTTGCAGAATTCTCTTCCTATGGCGGGTCAATTTATTGACATGTTACGTCTTTGCCGCAGGGCAATCCTCACGGAGCGTTTTTTATTACATAGGAAACACTTTCCTATGTAATAAAAAGTGCTCCCATGAATATGAACCACTTATGGTTGCACACTCACAGGAGCACTCTTTGTTATTTTCATTTCATCTTATAACATATAAATACAATACTGTTTTAATTTTTTACTATGCTATATGTGTATAATTATCAATTGCTGCTTTAATTTCACTTAAAACATCTTCTTTGGCTGCTGCTTTTATGGTTGCTATGCCAATATCTCCCATATCAAGCTCAATCGTATCTTCCGCAATTTGAGTAATGCCAAATGTTAAAGAACTTTCGTTTGCTTCATCTACAATAGTACCTGAAGTATCATCATAAGTAACCTCACCTACAAAACTTGCTGCTGTCATATCGCTATTATCGCCAAAGATTATAATTGCTGTTTCATTTGCGGCATCGATTGCCATAACAACAGGTGAACCCGTTTCATCTTCTCCTATAAATCCTGAATCAACCCAAGAAGCAATTACATCATAATCCAGTGTGTAAACAAGTTCTTCCTCTTCTTCTGCAACATCTTCCTCTTCTTCGCTAACTGGTTTATCTTCTTTTTCATCTGTTTGCTCTTCAGTAGCCGGTTTGTCTTCTTTTGCATCTGATGAATCATCCCCACAGGCAACTAGATTAAATGTCATAGCCATTACTACCATTAGTACCATTAGTTTTCTCATTTTGTTATTTTTCATTTTCATTTCCTCCTTTTTGTTATTGTCTTCATTTTAACAAAATTTCTTTGGAAAACACACTTCTTGCGTGAAATGACTTTTTTGACGCGCGAAATGCAAAAAAATGAATTTATAAACACATAATAATGTACTTTAAATAGTATTGTACTAGAATACTGACTTTGAATAGGTTTAATAATGACACTATTTTACATATTCGCAATTAATGCTGCAATTTCCTCTGGAGTCATAATATGATTGGCGGCAGGTTCTGGGGCTTTCACTGGTGTTGGGGCTTTTGCTGGTTCCGGGGCTTTCGTGGGGGCGGGCACTGGTGTTGGGGCTTTTGCTGGTTCACTTGTTCCCGCTATTAATGCTGCGATTTCTTCTGGAGTCATAATATGATTGGCTGCAGGTTCTGGGGCTTTCACTGGTGTTGGGGCTTTTACTGGTTCTGGAGCCTTCACTGGTGTTGGCGCTTTTACTGGTTCCGGCGCTTTTACTGGTTCCGAAGCTTTTACTGGTTCCAGGGCTTTCACTGGTGTTGGCGCTTTTGTAGGTTCACTTGTTCCCGCTATTAATGCTGCGATTTCCTCCTGGGTCATAATATGATTGGCTGCCGGTTCCGGAGCTTTCACTGGTGTTGGAGCTTTTGCTGGTTCCGGGGCTTTTACTGGTTCCGGCGCTTTTACTGGTGTTGGTGCTTTTGCAGGTTCACTTGTTCCCGCTATTAATGCTGCGATTTCCTCCTGGGTCATAATATGATTGGCTGCCGGTTCTGAGGCTTTTACTGGTGTTGGTGCTTTCACTGGTTCCGGAGCCTTCACTGGTGTTGGCGCTTTTACTGGTTCCGGCGCTTTCACTGGTTCCGGAGCCTTCACTGGTGTTGGCGCTTTTACTGGTTCCGGAGCTTTCACTGGTTCTAGAGCCTTCACTGGTTCTAGAGCTTTTGCAGGTTCCGGCGCTTTTGTGGGAGTCGGAACTGGTGTTTGCGCTTTTACAGGTTCCGGTGCTTTCGTGGGGACGGGCACTTTTGCAGGTTCTGAGGTTAAATTTAATTCTATCTGTGGTTCCTGTTCCGAAATTGGATTAAATGCTACGTTTTGTTCTTCCCTCTGAACTTTGGGTACTGCATTTTCATAGATCTCGGTCTGTGACAAATGTAAGGTATTACTTATATTTTCATAAAACTCTTGCATTTGCTGTTTCAAAACAAATTCAATTCTATCTAATTGCTCTATCAGCCATTCTTGACTCATTATTTCCTGATTCATTGGCTCTTGTTGAATTTCAGGAATTACTATTTGTCCTGGTATTTGTTGGATTTCCTCACCCAGTAATGCTATTTGCCTTGGTATTTGCTGTATTTCTTCTTCTAATTCCTGCTGTATTTTGGAAAATTCTTCCTTTATTTTTAATATTTCTTCTTTTAATTCCTGTTGATTATCTTCCAACGGTTGTAGCTTTTCCTGAATCAAACTATCCTGTTTTTCTAAAATATCACCCTCTATTTCGCCTAAAACCGTCTCAAATTCACCCATTTTTTCCAAAAGTTTATCGTTGGAATTCATGAGAGCATTGGCATTTTCCTTATTGCGGCTAGATGTAATCTGAGCAATCTTTTTTTGATCCTCTATTAGATGATCCATCATGATGCTCATTTCACTCTTCAGTGATTCTCCCGACCTTTCCAGTGGAACCAGCCGTTCTTCTAACCTTCTTATTCTTTGTGTCATTTCACGATACATTTTGCGAATTAGCAAATAACATGCTTTTTCAGATACAATAAGACTTTTGTTCTGTTTTTCCTGCTCCATTCTTTCTCGTGTTCTCAAGTTCAGTATACCGCATAGAGAACAGCATAACGCTATTAGAAATGCTCCGCCTGTAATTCCAAGTATTAAATAATTCTTTGGCATATTTACCACCGCATACATAGTAAACAAACCTAAACCTGCTGTAATTAGAAACGAACATAGCATTTTTATCTTCTGAAATTTACTGTTTCCCATATACTTTCCTCCGCCGTCATATGACCTTTTCATAACATAATACTACCATAAAAGACTTTTCTACACAATGCATGACCTTCTTTTTGTCCATATTTTTATTTGTCACTATTCATAACCATCCACCATTACTTAAGGAATAAAGTTTCTTCATTCAGCAGCACGTCTATACTAAATTAAACAAGACAGGGTAAACGCTTCCTATTCTGTCAAGCCTAAATTTATTGATTTTACTGGCTTTGACGTTTTTATTCACCTCTAAAACAGAGCCGAT
>JAVVUO010000059.1:0-8609 GCA_036653135.1 Lachnospiraceae bacterium | reverse complement strand
CGAACCAGTGGTTCGCTAAGAAAAATCAGTGGAGCGGAACCTAGTTCCGCTCCGGAGCTTCTGTCGTGAAATAATCAGGAGTAATCTATCATATCATAAAGCCCCAGTTTCCACTATTTCGTTACAGTATGATAGTTGTGACCATATGTTATCTTCTATTCTCTTTTGGAAAAATAGATTATTGGATTGCAAAATACAATGTGGCACAAATGGGAGACACCATTTCCTATAAAGATATGTCATACCTATGTTCTCTTTCCAGCGATGCAGCACCTGCAATAAAAGAATTGAATCTAAGACATAGCAATCATGAAGAATTTAAAGATTACCCGGAAGAAAGCTATATACCAGGTTGTACTGCTTGCAAGGCGGAACAATATTTTCAGTGGACAATAGACAATAACAAAAATAAAGACATCCGCAATTTCAATTTTTCCCAATATCAGGCAGTAAAAGCAGCAGAAGCATATAATAATAGGTTGACAAGAAAATAACGAAAAAGTAATATAGAATAAAACAATCAGGTGAGGAGAAATAAGATGATTCGTACAGTTTCCAGTGCAGAAATTACAAAAAACATAAAAGAAATGTGTATTGAGGCAAATCATTACTTATCACAAGACATGGATGATGCCTTAAAAAAAGCAGCAGATACAGAGAAAGCCCCTTTGGGTAAGAAAATATTAAATCAGCTTCAGGAAAACCTTAAGATAGCAGGGGAAGAAATGATTCCTATTTGTCAGGATACAGGAATGGCTGTTATTTTTATGGAAATCGGTCAGGATGTTCATATAGAAGGTGATTTGCTAGAGGATGCCATTAATGAAGGGGTTCGTCAGGGATATACAGAAGGATTTTTGCGAAAGTCGGTGGTAGGAGATCCTTTGCTTCGGGAAAATACCAAAGATAATACTCCGGCAGTCATTCATTATGATATCGTATCCGGTGATAAAGTAAAGATTACCTTAGCACCAAAGGGATTTGGCAGTGAAAATATGAGCCGTGTCTTTATGTTAAAGCCAGCAGATGGAATTGAGGGTGTGAAACAGGCAATTTTAACCGCAGTGAAGGATGCAGGTCCCAATGCCTGCCCTCCCATGGTAATAGGAGTAGGAATTGGGGGAACTTTTGAAAAATGTACCTATTTAGCTAAAAAAGCACTCACTAGAAATATAAATGAGTATTCTAGTATTTCATATGTAAAAGAATTGGAAGAAGAAATGTTGCAAAAAATAAATCAATCTGGAATCGGTCCAGGAGGACTAGGAGGAACCACCACAGCCTTAGCGGTGAATATCAATACCTATCCAACCCATATTGCAGGGCTTCCAGTGGCAATTAATATCTGCTGCCATGTAAACCGTCATGCGGTAAGAGAACTATAAAAGGGTTAGTATTTAGCCAAAAGGATTCATAGCAACAAATTTAAAAAGGTTTGCCGCTGCCGGAATTTATGATTAGAATACAGAAACTGATTCAAAAAGGTTTGTCGCTGCCGAAATTTATGATTAGAATACAGAAACTTACAGGAACAAAAGAAGAGAAACAAAAGGGAGAAAGAATGGATCATTATATTACAACACCAATTACGGAGAAAGTAACCAAAGAACTTCATGCTGGAGATTATACATACCTAACGGGAACCATTTATGTAGCCAGAGATGCAGCACATAAGCGACTGATGGAGGTATTGGATGAGGGAGAAGAACTGCCGTTTCCAATACAAGATGCCACCATCTATTACATGGGACCTTCTCCTGCAAGAGAAGGCAGACCCATAGGATCTGCAGGTCCTACTACCGCAAGTCGTATGGACAAATACGCACCAAGACTTTTGGATTTAGGACAGAAAGCAATGATAGGAAAAGGAAAGAGAACCCTAGAAGTGATAGATGCAATCATCCGCAATAAGGCAGTTTATTTTGCAGCCGTGGGCGGTGCCGGCGCACTGCTTTCTAAATGTATTAAAAAATCTGATTTGGTCTGCTATGAAGAGTTGGGAGCAGAAGCTATTTTGAAGTTAGAGGTAGAAAATTTTCCCGTGGTCGTTGTCATTGACCGAGAGGGGAATAATTTGTATGAAACAGCCATAAAGGAGTATGCTTCTATTTGAGTGGCAATTCTGTTTTGTAATCAAGTTTACTCAAAGACATATTCATAGAAATGAGAGTATCAAAGGAGGATACTCTTATTTTTTTGGAAAAAAATTGGTTAGAGTGTCAAAACACTTTGCCATGCTACACGGATTGTTCCTCTTTATGCAAACATGAGTTTGTGACAGAACTTTGGCACTATAATCAAAATGGTTATATTGCACAAAAATGAAAAATTTAAAAAATTTTTATTAAAAAAGTGTCATAAAACAGGTAGTTAAATTGTTACTATAGTATAGGGAATGATTGAAAAGAGGTACTATGTGGATGCTGAGGCACATACGATACTAAATGTGTCCTTTATATGGTTCTTAGATGGTAAAAATATTGAAAGTTATGCTATGTCGCCCAGACCATATAGTTTGCGTATTAAAAAATAATCATAATGGCAACACTTAAAAATTTTTTTAGCAGTTTTATTTATTTGTAAATGCAGCGAATTTTACTATAATTATTCCGTTTATGTTATTCAGATTACATATTGGAATAATTATAGTATTGTGAAATAGCAGATTGAAAAACGATATAAGAAGGAGAGGATTTGTATGAAAAAATTACTTCAAAAAGCAATCAGTACGACGTTAATCCTATCAATGATCCTGCCAGGCTGCGGAAGTAAAAATAGTGCTGATTCCATCACCACCGATATAAACTACAGTCAGTCGGCACCTGGATTTTTTATAGAAACAGAAACAGGTTACTATTTTAGCAGTGACAATTATTTTTATTACAGTGATAAGGATAAGATTAACTTCGTAAAATTGTGCAGCAAACCGGACTGTACCCATAAGGATTCCAATTGTAATGCATACAATTATGACAGTGGATGTAATACGCATTTTTATAATGGAAAATTAGTATATCCTTATCATCAAAGTGATGAATTTAACAGTGAAATAGTCATTGCATCCAAGAATGCGGATGGAACAGATACGAAGCAGGAAAAGGTGATAGAAGTAACCCCCGGTTTTTACTCGGGAAAAATGCATCGTAACTATTTTGTATATAATCTGATAGAAACAGATGAGAAAACTGGCAGCCAGCACAGCCGCCTGTATATCCAAAGGCTGGATCAACTAAAAGAGGATCCCAAGGTGGCATATGAATACATACAAGAGGAAGAAACAAAGAATGCAGAAATCGTAGTTTTTGCAATGGTAGAAGAATCTCTGTTTTTCAGAGCAGATGGAAGTCTATTTCAGTATGAAATAGGAACAGAGAAATTGGTAGAAATACCAGAAGAGAGTCAAATGAAAAAAGGAGAATATTTTACCAAAGACCGAATTTATCAAGTGGATATGGAAGATAATTTTTACTATCAGGATTTAAAGACCGGAGAAATTGTCCAGTTGAAAAAGGAAGAAGATCCAAATATATATGGACCATTTCAGACAGATGGGGAGAGAATGTACAGATTGAATTATTCCTATGGGGATACTGTGATTCCAGATGAGTACAATGGAATATTTATTTACGATATGGAGGGAAACCCTGTGGACTATGCAAAATACAGTATACCTACGGATAATCAGATGTATTTTGTTGCTGCCGAAGATAAGGTATTTGTATTTCGGATACCAGGTGGTGGACCTGTTACCTCTTATTCTTACTTCAATAAAGAAGATATCGGAACAGGTGATATTAAGTGGACAGATGTTGACTTATAGAGAAAACGGGAGGTGTGGGTATGAATTTGGAAATCAAGGGGGTTTCAAAAAAATATAGTGAAAAATGGGTGTTGGAGAATTTTTCCTGTAGCTTTGAGCCAGGGATTACCGGAGTGTTAGGACCAAATGGAGCAGGAAAAAGTACCCTTATGAATCTAATTACGGATAATGTAAAAAGGAACGGTGGAGAGATTTTATATGGGGGACAGGAAATTCTTCAATTGGGAAAATCTTTTCGTTCTATTCTTGGATATATGCCACAGGAACAGGGAATGTATGATGAATTTTCGGCAAGTGCATTTCTATTATATATGGCACAACTAAAAGGAATCCGAAAAAAAGAGGCAAAAAAACAAATCAAAGAGTTACTAGAGCTAGTTACTCTTACTCCTGTTGCTCACAAAAAGCTGTATACTTATTCAGGAGGAATGAAGCAAAGAATCTTATTATGTCAAGCATTGCTGGGCAATCCAGAAGTGGTGATTTTGGATGAACCCACGGCAGGTCTAGATGTAGAAGAACGGATAAAGCTCACAGAATATATTAAGGAATTTTCTAAGAACAAAGTTGTGCTGTGGTCTACGCACATTGTCAGTGATATAGAGCATACAGCATCTCATATTTTACTGATGAAAGCAGGAACTAATCTAATCTGTGCTCCCATTCGGCAGCTACTAGAAGAAACGCAGTCGGATCATTTATCAGAAGCATATCTGAAATATATGAGTGAAGGCAGGTGAAAAGAATGCGAGAAGTAAAAAGGGTCCTGTTTTGTGGAAAGCATATATTTATAATACTGGTACTATTCACGGCGGCTCTTGTAATGCTACGGTTGGAATTAAATGGAAATGTTGAAAATGACTTAGGGCAGAAGCAGGAAGAGAATCAGGAAACATATGTCTGGGAATATAACCAGTATTATGACAGCATCTGTACCCAGGCAAAAAAGATGCTGACCATTAGTATTTTTTCAGAAAAAAATAGCTTTTCCTATCGCAATATAGAAAAAACAGTGGAGGACTTTGAAGGAATCAAGAACTGGAAGATAGTACCGATAGATACTAACGCAGAGAAATTTATGTTATCATCAGATACCATAGATTATATTTTGTTTGCCTATATATTCTTTATTGCACTGTCATTCATTCAGGAAAGAAAATCCTCTATGTGGCAGATGGTTCATGCAGCTTCTAGCGGCAGAGGAATACTTGCGGGGCAGCGTATTGGCATTTTATGCATATCTTCAACATTTATGGTATTTGTCCTGTACATGTTAAAATATATTCTAACTATAACAGAATTTAAAAGAAAGATACAATTTGAAATACCAATTCAGAGTATCAGGGAATTTCAATATGTGACCTCTGCCATATCCATAAGAACATATCTGATTCAATATTTAATTATAAGAGTGGCTACTCTATTCGCAGCAGGTCTGATTATTTGGTTTCTTTTGTCCTGGATACGCAATACCAATGTGGCAATGATTGTCACCGGACTGATTCTGGCAGTGGAATATGGATTTTCTGCGTTTCTCACAGATGGGAGCATACTTGTACTTCTAAAGTACGCAAATATTTTTTCTCTGTTAAAACCGCAAAATATAATTGGAAAATATCTGAATTTGAATCTGTTCGGTTTTCCTATCAATGTAAAAACCTGTTTTTTGGCAATGGTTCCGGTTCTGTTGGTGGGGGTTTGTCTGACGTTGGTTCTATATCATACCCATAAAAGACCCATTTCCCAAGCATCCTTCATTGAACGGTTCTTTGACGGCGCACAAAGACGAATTAACCCATTATTTGAAAAACTAAATTTTATGGGATTGGAGATTTATAAAACGCTGATTCCCCTAAAAGGTGTGGCAGTACTGCTTTTATTTTCCTTTTTTCTTATGAAATATGCAGGCGTGCCTGTTTTATTTCTTGATGCAAAGGACTTCTTTGCTGAGAAATATTATCAGCAGCAAGAAGGAAGAGTTACAGAAGAAACGATAGAAAAACTCCAATATACGTTGAACGAGCAAGAGCAAAAAAGCAGTGAATCAGAGGATGGTAACAGAAATGAGGAGTATTTTAGTGGACTTAACATGGTAATCGAAGATGCTGGGAGAATTTATGCGTGGAATCAGGAAAATCCCCAAAAGCAGGAGCTAGAGCTGCTATCTCCTTATGCAGTGAAAAGTATTCTTGGAATAGATAGTGAAAATTATCACAATCAACGGAGCATCCAGTTTATTCTTATTGTGGTATTACTATATGCCGGTATTTTTGCCTATGAAAATGAAAAGAATATGAAGAAGCTAATTCTATCAAGCAAAGGGGGAAGAAATCAGTTTTTCAGAGATAAGATGATAGGAAATTTGGGATTGCTTACCATATTGTATCTTTTGTTCTTTGGAGCAGAGTTATACTCGGCCAATCAGATTTTTGGTGGCTTTTCCAATGTAACAGCACCGGCAGGCAGCATGGGATTTTTAGAAGGCAGAAATGCAGAACTGCCAATTTTGGCATTAATTATATTTGTCTATACAGCACGGCTTTTGATGGTATGGCTGATATTTGCCGTAATTTGTTTTCTCTCCCTGCTATTTCATAAAGTAACCCATGCAGTAACCTTCCTTGTAATTGCCATGGTGCTTCCAATGGCATTTTTACAGATGGGATATTCTATATTTGAAAAAATATCTCTATCTAGATGGCTGAACCCAGTTTTGATTGTTACATGGAGCCCTTGGAGTATTCCGTTGCTCTTTTCCCTTTTTTGTATGCTGCTAATTTTCATTAAAAAAACATTTCAGGCTTCTTGCATGGAAATCTTATTTTAAAAAAATTTTTATTTACTTCTCTACATCTATAGCGTTTCATCATGTTCTGATCTTTATTAAAAAGATGAGCTAGATACTCATTGTAATGATGATTAAGGTGCGGATAAGTTCTAAGATTTGAATCGGGATAAAAAACTCATGCAAATGTCATACATTGATTAATGGTATTAGGACCAAAACTCCTGAGTATAATAAAAATCAGTAAATTATCATGTAATAAAAATCAGTAAATCATACATGTAATAAAAATTAGTAAATTATCATTGACAAAGGGTCATTAATTTAGTATTATATAACAGGTGTCATGTTATAAGAAAAATATGTAACATAACAGTTTGGAGAAATACTCAAGTGGCCGAAGAGGTGCCCCTGCTAAGGGTATAGGTCGGGTGACCGGCGCGAGGGTTCAAATCCCTCTTTCTCCGCTACAATCGATTGACAAATTTCAGAAATGAGATTTGTCAATTTTTTTGTTATATAAAAAATCTCACATGTCGACATTTTTTATATTTAATGGTAAAATGTATAGGTAATAAGTACTGTATGCAAGGGGTGTAAGGAGATGGAAAATAAAAAAAGAACAAAAATACTAATTAACATAGTAAGAATTAGTATCTTAATTGTTTTTACATTAGGATATATGATTTTTATGTGTCAAAGCATAAATAAACAATATGAAACTCGTTTAAAAGAAAATGGTGATGGGGTAGCGAAGAATATTCAAACACAAATAAGTGATTCTTTAAATTATATAGAAGGTATGGCACAAGTATTTTCTAATTATGAAGATATTCATTCTCAGGAGGCTATCGGAACACTAGAAAGAGTGGGAGAAAAAAGTCATTTTTCCCGTATCTGGCTTACAAAAACAAGTGGTTCAGCCATTTCTTCCGATGGACAGCAATCAAATGCTTCCGGAAGAGATTATATGACACAGGCGTTACAAGGGAAAAGTGGAATTTCCAAAGTGCAGATATCCAGGCTAAATGGCAAGAAAAATATTGCAATTTATGCACCTATTTATTATAAAGGAGAAGTAATAGGAATATTAATGGGCATTTACGAAATGGACAATCTTCTTAATATTCTAGATGTACAATGTTTTAATGGAGCAGGATACTGTGGTATTTATGATAAAAGTGGAGAACTGTTAGTAAGCAGCAAAGAAATAGAAGATAACATGCAGCAAACTAAATATGGATATACAGTATCTATAGATATGTTGGAATGGAACATATCCATATCATTGCCTGAAAATATAATAAAAGGGGAAATACGTAATTATTTAATTGCTACAGTTATCATGTGTATTATCTGGGTAAGTGCGTTGGTTAATTTTATTGTAATGGGACTACAGAAAAAGAATCAAGAATTAAAAAAACGCGCCCAAAGAGATTCCTTAACAAATCTTTTAAATAGGGGAACAACGGAAAATATAATAAACAAGCAATTGAAAAAAAATACAAAGTATGAAAATGCATTTATTATATTAGATATTGATAAGTTCAAGTTAGTTAACGATGAAAATGGACACCTAGCTGGGGACATAATATTGAAAGAACTAGCAGAACTAATGAAAAATTATTTTCAAGAGGCCTTTTGCTTAAGCAGAATAGGAGGGGATGAATTTGTAATATATATAGAAGAAGTATCCAATCGAGAAGCCTTAATGAAGAAAATCGAGGAGTTTAAAATTCATATTGCGAAAACATATTCAAAAAACAAGGTAAAAAGTACAGTAAGTATTGGCGTGACATATTCAAAAAATGAAACAGATACCTTTAAGAAACTATATGACGAGGCAGATCAAGCATTATATGAAAGTAAGGGAAATGGTGGTAATACTATTACAACACATGGAAAATAAAAAAGTTTGAAAAAACAGTGTCAAGCGTTTTTGAAAATGTCCCAAAATAAGTGAAACATTAGCCCCGGCATTTGCTGGGGCTTTCGTGTACTTAA
>JAVVUO010000058.1:0-9893 GCA_036653135.1 Lachnospiraceae bacterium | reverse complement strand
CTATCAGTGAGCCCAAAATCCCAGAACAGATGGAGATGAGCACCGTGACCCAAAGCCCATCTAACACCAGCTTCCAACGGTTTTCGGTAAGGAAGGTGCGGGTAAAGCTGGCCTTTAAGCCGTCCCAGAAACTTGTTTCTGGTTGAGCGGTCACAGTAGCTGCGTTTGCAGCCACCTTGCGCACCACAAAATAGATCCCACCGTCGTAATAGGAGTCGCTCATATCTACAGACTTTTTGCGCTCATCGGTGATGGACATATTGCCCATGGAGACGTCGGCTTTGTTACTTTGCAGCATGGGAATGAGACTGGAAAAATCCACGCTGATGAATTCCACCTTGCGGTCAAGGATTTGACCGATACGCAATATCAGCTCCAAGTCGTAACCCACGGCCATGCCCGCTCCGCCCATATACGCCATTGGTTCCGCATCAGTAACATGAGCCACCCGCAGCGTCCCATTGGCACCGGGGTAGTCAAGCTCTGGCAGAGTCTTTGCGCTCTCGTTGGAACCAATCCATTTTTCATTCATCTGTTCCAATGTGCCGTCTGCTCTTAGCTTTGCGATGGTGGCATTCACTTGGTCGGTCAAAGGGCTGTCCTTTTGTAGCGCAATACCATAATGATCTTCCACGATTTGTTCGGGCAGTATGGTTAAGTCCGCATTTCGCGCTATCGCCAACCGTGCCAACGGCTCGTCCAACGGCACGGCCTCCACCTTTTCATTTTGGAGCGCCACAAGTGCATCGGTCTGCGTGTTGAAGTAACTGAACGTCACGTTTGAGACGACGCTACCTATGAAAATATCCGAAACTGAACCCGTTAGACAGGAGACAACCTTGCCGGAGAGCTCATCGATGGAGGTGTACTGGGGTACTGCTGTGGTGACGTCGTCCAGTGTGTCCTCGGCTTCCACGTCGCTATGGAGCGTCTTGACGCCGGCAAGTTCGATGGGATAGTCCGCGTGGTTTATCTGTGCGGCCTCGGCAACCGCTGGCTTCGCGATATCCTTGTAGCCCACTAGCAGGCTTACAAGTGTGATTAGGATCAGCGCAAGTGCGGCTGTCCGGGTAAATTGATGTTTCATGGCAAATCACCTTTCTTTGCGTTGGATTAGGTATGCTTTACTGTGCATCTTTGTTATAAAAAAGAATGTTGGCGTTTATTTTGTCCATTATTCTTCCTATTTGTGTGTTTTCGATTGCATGCTTATATAAATAAGAAATCCAATAAAAATTAAAATCATATGTTATATTATAAGACATATGTATATAAAAATCCAGCAATTTCAGAGTATTGTAATGTGTATCACTCGAAAATCATTGGATTGCTAGGTGCTTATTTAGTTTTTCAATTATCTTTGTGAAACAACCCTAATGCTATACAGAGATTTTATAAAATAGCGATGAGTAAAGTAAAGGTTCACTGCATTTACGTAATAAAACAATAAAGAATGAAAGAAATATATTGCAAAATGAAAGAAATCATAATAAAATAGTAACGTTGATGAATCTATTCTAAATATAAAGGAGAAATAATATGAGCTATGTTGACGAAGTACTAGAACGTGTAATCGCAAAAAATCCTTCAGAACCTGAATTTCATCAGGCAGTAAAAGAGGTATTAAATTCTTTAAGACCTGTAATTGAAGCAAACGAAGAATTATATCGTAAGGAAGCATTGTTAGAACGTCTGACCGAGCCGGACAGACAATTCAAGTTCCGTGTACCATGGGTAGACGATAAAGGACAGGTACAAGTTAACGCAGGTTATCGAGTACAGTTCAACAACAGCATAGGACCTTACAAAGGAGGATTAAGACTTCATCCTTCTGTAAATATAGGAATTGTTAAATTCTTAGGCTTTGAGCAGATTTTCAAAAATTCCTTAACAGGATTACCAATTGGTGGTGGAAAAGGTGGAGCTGATTTTGACCCAAAAGGAAAATCAGACCGTGAAATCATGGCATTCTGCCAAAGCTTTATGACAGAACTTTGCAAATATATTGGTGCTGATACAGATGTACCTGCCGGAGATATTGGAACAGGTGCTAGAGAAATTGGATACATGTTTGGTCAGTTTAAGAGAATTCGTGGTACTTATGAAGGAGTATTAACAGGAAAAGGTCTTTCCTATGGTGGTTCTTTGGCACGTACCGAAGCTACTGGTTATGGTCTGTTATATCTAACAAAAGAAATGCTGAAATGTAATGGACAGGAATTAAAAGGCAAGACAGTATGTGTATCCGGTTCAGGAAACGTTGCAATTTATGCAACACAAAAAGCACAGCAGTTAGGTGCGAAAGTAGTAACAGTAAGTGATTCTTCCGGCTGGGTATATGATGCAGAAGGAATTGATGTTGCGTTATTAAAAGAAATCAAAGAAGTAAAACGTGCACGTCTAACAGAATATGCAGCAGCAAGACCAAGTGCAGAATATCATGAAGGACGTGGAGTATGGACAATTACATGTGATGTAGCACTTCCTTGTGCAACACAAAATGAATTACTCATAGACGATGCAAAAGCATTGGTAGCAAATGGCTGCATTGCAGTGGCAGAAGGTGCCAATATGCCCACTAGCTTAGAAGCAACCGAGTATTTACAGGAGAACAATGTATTGTTTGCACCTGGAAAAGCAGCAAATGCAGGTGGTGTAGCTACGTCTGCATTAGAAATGAGTCAGAACTCCGAGCGTTTAAGCTGGAGCTTTGAAGAAGTAGACAGTAAACTGCAAAACATCATGGTAAATATTTTCCATAATTTAGATGATGCTGCAAGACGTTACGGAAAAGAAGGCAACTATGTAGCCGGAGCTAATATTGCAGGATTTGAAAAAGTTGCGACAGCAATGTTAGCACAGGGCGTGTGCTAACAGATGAAAGAAATCCCGTAGGTACTGTACCTGCGGGACTTTTTTATTATAAAGAAAAGCAAAGATAACAGAAAAGCAAAGATAACAAAAAAGCAAAGATAACAGAAAAGCAAAGATAACAGGAAAAGGTGAAATTGTGTTAGGTGGAAAATTTACAGCAATTGAATTAAAGAAAATAAATAAAAACCGCATCTACCAGTTGATTTACGAACAAAAAGAAATTGCAAGGCAGGAAATTGCACGAGAATTATCCCTTAGTTTGCCCACAGTGAATCAGAATTTGAAAGAATTACAGGAAGAGGGATTGATTGATTATGTAGGAAATTTCAAATCTACCGGAGGGCGTAAGCCACAGTCCATTGTACCAGTAAAAGATGCACGGGTAGCCATTGGAATTGAGATACGGAAGAATTATCTGCGAATGGTGACAATTGATATGTTTGGTCATGTACAAGATTATGAAAAGTATTTAAAAGTCTTCTCCACAAATGAGGAATACGGGGAGCATTTGGCATATTTGGTGAATAATATGGTGGAGCATAATGAATTAAAACGGGAAAAAATCCTTGGTGTAGGAATTAGTATGCCGGGAATCGTAGATGCAGATATGAAATATGTGGTAAAGATTCCTTCTTTTGAAATTCAGAAAGTATCTGTGGAAAATTTAATCAAACACATGGAGTTTCCTTGTATTGTGGATAATGATGCCAATGCAGGTGCTTTTGCGGAATACTGGAATGAGCTGCCCCGAAAAGAACAGGTTTATTTGTCTGTGGAAAAGGGCGTGGGTGGATCCATTATTAAAAAAGATGGCATTCGAGCAGGCTCTCATTTTCGAGCAGGAGAATTTGGACATATGACGATAGTACCTAATGGAAGACGATGCTATTGTGGACAAAAAGGATGTCTAGAAGCGTATATTTCAACAGCTAGATTGTCAGAAGATTTTGATTGTCAGATTGAAGATTTCTTTTCAATACTTGCATCTGGAAATAAAGAATATCAGAAGGTTTGGAAAGAATATTTAGACTATCTTTGTCTTGGAATCAATAATATCAATATGATGTATGACTCAGATGTGATATTAGGAGGTGTACTAGCCCAGTATTTACAGCCCTATCTTGGCACCATTCAGGAGAAATTAGCAGCATACAATTCTTTTGGAGGAGATGGAAAATATCTAAAATTAACAAGGTATCAAAGCAAGTCTACAGCTATCGGGATAGCACTGCAGCTGGTAAGCAAATTTATAGAGGAAATCTATTGACATCTTCTACGCGGTCAATTATAATCAAAACATACTTATACAAAATGGTTTTACAAAAGTAAAAGCATAAAGATGTGCTTATAAAATCAAATCGGTTATAGTTGATACTATTTCACAACGAAAGCAGCAGTGAAAGAAGAATGGAGAAAACAGATGAAGTGTAGTAAGAGTACAAAGGTCAATCCTCTCCCAACAGCAGTACTTGGAATTGTAGCGGTGAGCAGAGATTGTTTTCCAATGACATTATCGGAATCAAGAAGAAAAGCAGTGGTGGAAGTTTATACACAAAAATATGGCGAACTTTATGAATGCCCGGTTTGTGTAGAAAATGAATTAGATATGAAAAAGGCAGTCACTGCAGTAAAAGAGGCAGGCTGCAATGCATTGGTGGTGTACCTTGGAAATTTTGGTCCAGAAACAGCGGAAACATTACTGGCAAAAGAATTTGACGGTCCAGTCATGTATGTGGCTGCCGCAGAAGAAACGGGAGATAACCTAATAAGCGGGCGTGGTGATGCATACTGTGGTATGTTAAATGCAAGTTATAATTTGAAGCTGCGCAATATCAAAGCTTATATTCCTGAATATCCAGTGGGAACACCAGAAGAATGCGCAGATATGATGGCAGAATTTATTCCCATTGCAAGTGCTATTATAGGAATAAAAAATCTAAAGATTATTTCCTTTGGACCTAGACCACAGGATTTCTTGGCCTGTAATGCACCGATTAAGCAGTTATATAATCTTGGAGTAGAAATTCAGGAAAACTCGGAACTGGATTTATATGAAGCGTTTCATAAACATGCCAATGATGCAAGGATTCCGGACGTAGTGAAGGACATGGAAGCAGAATTAGGAGATGGAAATCAGAAACCGGAAATTCTTCCTAAATTAGCCCAGTATGAACTTACACTGCTTGACTGGATAAAAGACAACAAGGGTTCTAAAGAGTATGTAGCCATTGCAGGAAAATGCTGGCCGGCATTTCAAACGCAGTTTGGATTTGTCCCCTGCTATGTTAACAGCCGCTTAACAGAACAAGGAATTCCAGTATCCTGTGAAGTAGACATTTATGGAGCACTTAGTGAATTTATAGGGACTGTAGTTAGTAAAGACACTGTTACATTATTGGATATTAACAATACGGTACCCAAAGACATGTACGAAAAAGAAATCAAGGATAAATTCAAGTATACGCAAAAAGATACCTTTATGGGATTTCACTGTGGAAATACAGCAGCCAGTAAATTATCATTTTGTGCAATGAAATATCAAATGATTATGGCAAGAAATCTTCCAGAAGAAGTAACTCAAGGTACACTAGAAGGTGATATTATTCCGGGAGATATTACATTTTTCCGATTACACAGCACTGCCGATGCAAAGCTTCAAGCTTATATTGCACAAGGTGAAGTATTACCTGTTGCAACGAAATCTTTTGGTAGCATTGGAATTTTTGCCATTGCAGAAATGGGAAGATTCTACCGCTATGAATTAATTGAGAAGAACTATCCACATCACGGTGCAGTTGCGTTTGGCAATTTTGGAAAAGCATTATTTAATGTATTCCGCTATTTTGAAGTGGAAAGCATTGGATTTAACAGACCTAAAGAAATGCTTTATTCCAAGGAAAATCCATTTAAATAAAAGTTATTTCAACTAAAAATACAGCATTTAAAAGGCTGCTTGTGCAAAGAAATGCGTGAGCAGTCTTTTATAGAATCAGGAGGAAATTATGTTATATATTGGTGTAGATTTAGGTACATCAGCAGTAAAACTAATGCTGATGCAGGCGGACGGAACCATTGAAAAAGTGGTATCTCAAGAATATCCCATTTATTTTCCACAACCTGGGTGGTCAGAGCAAAATCCCAAAGACTGGTGGGAAGCTACGGTAAACGGGATAAAGGAACTGACAAAAGAGTGTGATAAGACCTTGATAGGGGGAATTGGAATTGGCGGACAGATGCATGGTCTAGTGATTTTGGATAAAGAAGATCAAGTGATACGACCGGCAATTCTTTGGAATGATGGAAGAACTTGGGAAGAGTGCAATTATTTAAACGAAATAATTGGAAAAGAAACGTTATCTTGCTGTACCGGAAATATATCCTTTACAGGATTTACAGCACCTAAGATTCTTTGGGTGAAACACAAAGAGCCAGAGCATTTTCAAAGAATAAACAAAATTATGCTGCCGAAAGACTATTTAGTATATCGGCTGTCTGGAAGTTATGCTACGGATGTATCGGATGCGTCAGGTACACTTTTAATGGATGTAAAACAGAAATGCTGGTCTTTTAAAATGCTGGAAATTTGCGGAATTTCAAAAGAACAGTTACCTAAAATTTATGAAAGTTATGAAGTAGTAGGAACTTTAAATAAGGAGATTGCTAAAACATTAGGACTTTCCGAACATGTGAAAATTGTAGCAGGAGCAGGAGATAATGCGGCGGCAGCAATTGGAACAGGAACAGTAGGAGAAGGAAAATGCAACATTTCCCTTGGAACTAGCGGAACTGTTTTTATTGCAAGTAAAACATTTCGTATGGATGAAAATAATGCACTCCACGCGTTTGCCCATGCAGATGGAAATTATCATTTAATGGGATGCATGTTAAGTGCAGCATCCTGTAACAAGTGGTGGATGGAGAATATTCTACATACAAATGAATACGCTCAAGAACAAAAAGAAATCCAAATTCTTGGCGAAAATGAAGTCTTCTTCCTTCCCTATTTGATGGGAGAGCGTTCGCCCCATAATGACCCAAAAGCACGCGGTACCTTTTTGGGAATGACTATGGATACCACTAGAGAAGATATGACTCAGGCTATATTAGAGGGAGTTGTTTTTGCACTGCGAGATTCAGTAGAAGTGGCAAGAACTCTTGGCATTCAAATCACACGCACTAAAATCTGCGGTGGCGGAGCAAAAAGTATGCTTTGGAAAAAAATGATAGCTAATATACTAAATGTAAAGGTGGATATCATAGAGAGTGAAGAAGGTCCGGCACTTGGAGGTGCAATCCTTGCTGCGGTAGCCTGTGGAGAATACAAATCAGTGGAAGAAGCTGCGCAAGCACTGGTGAAGGTGGTAGACACCATAGAACCAGTGCCGGAGCTTGTTCAAGCTTATGAAAAGAAATATCAGAAATTTGTTCGGATTTATCCGGCAGTAAAAGCACTGTTTCAATTGTAAAGAATGTGGATATCTTCTGTAGTGCTGCTGTTTTAGATGATAATAGTAAGCACTGCAAAGTTTAAAATAAATAAGATGTACGAATGATACAATTTATTTACAATTTTCGCAAGAAAAAAAGAGCTCTTTATGCTATCATAAAAAAAGAGCTCTTTTTTCTATCGTGGTAACAACGCTGCTTATAGTAACTCATCAAACTGCTGGGCGGGAATTGGCTTAGAATAGTAATAGCCTTGTGCCATTTCACAGCCACATTCACGCAGGAAAACTACCTGTTCCCAAGTTTCAACACCCTCTGCCACAACAGACAACTGCAATTCTTTTGCCATATATATCATATTGGCAACAACGGTTTTTTCACGTTGCGAATTTAAGGTTTCACCTAGCATAAAGCGATCGAGTTTGATGGTGTCTATAGGAAGGTCTTTTAGCACATTGAGAGAAGAGTATCCAGAGCCAAAATCATCAAGTGATATATAAAAACCTGCTTCATGTAAAAGGTCTAAAATATGAATCAGCTTGTCTAGATTGGTGTAAACAATATTTTCTGTGATTTCAAGTTCCACCAGCTGTGTGGGCACTTGATACTCCTGTAGTTTTTCACAGATCGTAGTAACATAGCGTGGACTGTACATATAGCGGCGGGATTGATTTATGGAAATTGGTACAGGGCAAATACCACGGTCAAGCTGAGAACGCAAAAACTTACAAAGCTGTTCTAACATATAGAAGTCCATGCGTTCAATTGCGTTGGTTTGTTCAAATAGTATAATGAAATCATCTGGCATAATCATGGTGCCATCTGGTTTTATCCACCGGACAAGTGCTTCTCCGCCTACAATCTTTTCACTTAGCAAATCATATTTAGGCTGAATAAACAGCTTGAATTCTCCCTGTTCTAATGCCAAAGGCATTGCTTTTTCCAGTTCTGTATCCCGATCAATCTGACACTGCATTTTGGTATCATAAATTGCAACAGCGGAATTCTGCCCATTTTTAGCAGCTTTTCGTGCAATATTTGATTTCTCAATGGCGGATACAATATCAGTATCCAAATGTTCTAGTTTATAAATGCCAAATGCCAGTTGTATGGTATAGTATCCACCGGTAGTTGGCTGCCAGGAAGCAATGTTAGTACGCAATAATTTGATGGACTGAGAAAGGGCATTTTCGTTATTTTCATTGGAAAGCAAAAGTAAGAACCGGTCATTACCAGCTCGGGCAAAAATCTCATTTTTTTGAGAAATAGTAGCTAGACAGTGTGTGATGTGAATTAGCAGCTGGTTGCCTGCATCATAGCCTAGATGATTGTTTAAATAGCGAAAATGTTTTACATCAAAGTTAATTAAACTATAATTTTCTGTGCCAGATTTTTGAAACAGGGATTTAGCATCTAATTTAAATCGCTCCATGTTTGCAGCACCGGTCAGTGAATCATAGTAAGCGAGATTGAAAATCTTTGCGTTTGATTTTTTCTTTGTTATGGCAATATAGAGAGCAGCCAGAGTAAAAATCACTGAAAAGCCCACCAATAGCGCAATGGTAAAGAGAATTACTTTTCTTGAATTGTCAAATATGCTAGATGCAGGAAGGGAGGTAAATAGGAACCAATCATTTGCTCCTTCAATAGGTGCGTAGGCAAAAAACAGATCTTCTTTACGCATCGCAAAATGGGAGACACCGCCTTCCCCATGTTCTAAATCATTTTGAAAGTGCTCTACTAGATTTTTTGAATTTCGCGATGCTGCAATTTCTACAATATTTTTTGAAATTTGCTCTTCATTGGGATGTAGCAAAACATCGCCTTTGGAATTTACAATAAAGGCAAGTCCACGTTTGTGGTAAAAAGAGATATCAATACGTTCTGTTAATTTGTCAAGTTCGTACCCTGAAAAAAGTACATTGACTACCTGATTATCATGGTATACCGGTACGGCATAGACAATTCCAGGAGTCACACCATCTACTTTATCAATAATTGGTTGGGAAAGAAAGCGCTGACCTGTTACAGCACCTTTAAAAAAATCCCGGTCAGCCACTGAAAAATGGTGACCATCACTGGTGGCTGCATTGCCCTTTAGATCCACAATGCCGATGCGATATAGCCCAAATTTATGAGCCTGCTTTTTTATCCGTTCCATCTTATACGCAAAGGGAACTTCTGGATTAGAGATGCTTCCATCTGCTAGAATCTCAAGCATATCAAAATCCCGAGCAATCTGGCGCTGCACAGAAGCTGCTCCTTGTGTTGCAACTTCTGAAAGATGCATTCGGGATTCACTGGTTAACAAATTAGTGATATACTGTGCATACCATACACTGAGTATGATAAATAATACGGCTGCAACGGTTGCAAAAAGCAGGTATTTTTTTCCTTTAACATTCATAAGTTAATATCTCCCATATTTCTGCCTGCAAGTTTCGAAGTAATTTCCTTATATTGTACCACCCTAAAAGGGAAGTTACAAGAAATAAGATACTTGAGTTTCCGTAGTTTTATCCACAGAACCCCGATTTTATTACCTTCGTTATAAACAACTTTTATAAAATGCC
>JAVVUO010000057.1:0-10048 GCA_036653135.1 Lachnospiraceae bacterium | reverse complement strand
CATAACCACTCAATAATTTTCAGCATAATTACAACAACTTTTTTATAGATTGTTCAGCCGAAGGCTGAACTGTTACGTTTTTTCATTTTAATGTTTCCAATGCCCTTGACAATTCCCATTTTTTCTGTTTATAATGAACGTAGTTTCATACACAAATAAAAGCATTGATAAGAACAAGTAGCATTTAGGAATTCCTACAGAGAGCAGCCGGAAGATGAGAGGCGCAGGAAGCACTTTTTGTGAATACCTCTTGGAGCTTCACACCGAACAGAAATCAGTAGGCCGTGACGAAATAGCAATCGTTATCATGCTAAAGTGCTAATTGGCACTTGTTAAGACAGACAATGTGAGTTGTTTGTAAATCAAGGTGGTAACACGGAGTATAACTTTCGTCCTTTTCTAAGGAGGGAAGTTTTTTTGTGCTATAAAATAACCTGTCAATTGCAAAACTCAATCACTTTCAATTTTCAAGGAGGAAAAACATGACATTATATGATGAATTAGTTGCTCGTGGGCTAATTGCCCAAGTAACAGATGAAGCGGAAATCAAAGAACTGATTAACAATGGAAAGGCTACATTTTATATAGGGTTCGACCCTACTGCCGATAGCCTTCATGTAGGGCACTTTATGGCTCTATGCTTAATGAAACGTTTACAAATGGCTGGGAATAAGCCCATTGCCTTATTAGGTGGCGGTACGGGAATGATTGGTGATCCTTCTGGTCGAAGTGATATGCGTCAAATGATGACACCAGAAACCATTCAGCATAACTGTGACTGTTTTAAAGAACAAATGAGCCGATTCATTGATTTTTCAGATGGCAAGGCATTGATGGTCAACAACGCCGACTGGTTAATGGGACTAAACTATGTTGAATTGTTAAGAGAAGTGGGCTCTCATTTTTCTGTGAACCGTATGTTAAGTGCCGAATGTTACAAACAGAGAATGGAAAAAGGATTAAGCTTTTTAGAATTTAACTACATGATTATGCAAAGCTACGATTTTTACGCATTATTTCAAAATTATGGCTGTAATATGCAGTTTGGCGGTGATGACCAATGGAGCAATATGTTAGGCGGTACGGAATTAATCCGTCGAAAGCTTGGAAAAAATGCTTATGCCATGACTATTACCCTGCTTCTAAATTCTGAAGGCAAGAAAATGGGTAAAACACAGTCCGGTGCCGTATGGCTTGACCCTGATAAGACCTCTCCTTTTGATTTCTACCAGTACTGGAGAAATGTAGCTGATGCCGATGTATTAAAATGCATCCGTATGCTCACTTTCCTTCCTTTAGAAGAAATCGACCAGATGGATTCCTGGGAAGGTGCACAGCTGAACACTGCTAAAGAAATTCTTGCCTTTGAATTAACAAAATTAATTCATGGTGAGGAAGAAGCTCAAAAAGCACAAGAAGGTGCAAAAGCATTATTTTCCAGTGGAAGTGCTCAAAATATGCCTACTGCCAACTTAATTGATGCTGATTTTACAGATGGTTTCCTAGATATTGTAGGCTTACTGGTAACGACTGGTCTTGCGACCTCACGTTCTGATGCAAGGCGTGCTGTAGAGCAAGGTGGAGTATCTATGGACAATGAAAAGATAACTGATATTAAAACCACTTTTCCTATAGATGCCTTTGCAGAGCCTCGTATCTTGAAAAAAGGAAAGAAAAGTTTCCGAAAAGTAATAAAATAAAACTTCCATAATATAGTAATCTATCTTGTAAGTGGCAATTCTTGCCATAAATTTAGCTGGTATCAAATTGATACCAGCTAATCTTTTTAGTACACCTAACGTTCAGAAGAAACCATTACCTAATGTCACAATTCCCACTGTTTATTTGTTTACTAACCTTGGCAGGGATACCACAAAATTTCGTTTGCTTTCAGCTTTAATTCAAAGCTGCTGCCATCTCCTTTGTAAATCACCGTTTCCTGTGGTTCATATGTGTTATTTACCACACAGTATTTTCCGTTCTTAATGTAAGCATGCACTTCTACATTGTAGTTGCTGCTAAACCATTGGTGAAGATTATCTTCATCATGAGTACTCCATAGAATTGCACGATATAGTAAACGGCTGTTTTCAAAGCTATAAGGCAAACCACTGATGTAGACTGCACGTCCTTCTCCAAATTCATTCACTGCCATTTGTACTTCTTTTTCTCTTTCCACCAATATCTGTGCTCCATCTAAAGCGTAGATATTCCTCTGTCCTTCTCCAAAATCAATGTCCGACTTACAGTCTTCCATAATAAAATGCTTTTTGGATTCCCAGTTGTATTTATCATATCCCAAGGTAAAGCCACGTTCTTCTTCTACCCCAAATACAGATGCAAGCTGGAAGAAGTGTCCATTTGCCTGATGTGCACTTGGTTCACCCACGCCAATAATTCCACCACCTTGGTATACAAATTTCTTAATGGCTGCTGTAATCACAGGGTCACACCAATATGCTCCACCGGTATGAGCGGTATCTGCTCCACCTACATTTAAAATAACATCAATGTCATTTAACAAATCCGGATTCTTTTTAATATCTTCAAAGCTAATAAACTTCACATCAAAAGGTGCTCCGGAAAGTGATTCCATAATTCCTGCATAGGAGTAATTCTGTTTCTGATAAAGGGCATGATGTACCATATGGGCACCCCAAGCTCGCATTTTACCCCAACAGTTCAATACTGCTACACGTTTTACACAATATGGTGTGCAGCCTTTTACATTATCATAAAGTTCTCTAAATTCATCACATACAGATTCTACATAAGATACAAAATCTGGAAACTCCAGTGCTAATTTCAAATATCCGCCATATCCAATACGGTCTACGGGTTTTCTTAAGATAGCACGTCTTGCTGTTACCCAGTTTATCTTTGCTTCTTTTACTGGATCTCCGCCTTCATAGAATGTATCTGGGAAGAAATATGGAAGTAAACGACCTTCTGTATATTTTACGCCTTCAATATCACTAATCAAGCGTAGCGTTGCACCATTTCCTACACTTCCTACTACAGAATCCAACCCGATAGAGGCAAATTCTTCCATAAAAGGTTCTGTTCCAATCCAGTGATCTCCTAAGAACATCATGGCTTCTTTTCCACATTCATGGGTAATATCTACCATTTCTTTTGCAATTCTAGCTACTTCTTTTCGCTGGAATGCTTGAAAATCTCCAAATTCTTTGGACGGGATTCGATATTGTCCATTGTAGTATCCTTGATCAATAATAAATTCAGGGCGGAAAGGATATCCCACTTCCTGTTCAAATTGATTTAAAATATAAGGACTAACGGATGCAGAATAGCCATACCAGTCTACATACTTTTCTCTTGCCTGTTCATCAAATACCAAGGTGAACTGATGGAAGAAAGTGGTAAATCGAAGTACATTAACATAGGGATGCTCCTCAATAAATTTGCGAAGACGTTTCATGGTATAATCATGGGTCTTGGGCTGACGTACATCAAAGGTAATTTGATGTTCTACATCTTTCCAGCCATTCGTTACTGCATTGTACATATGCACCGGATCCCAGATAATGTACGCTAAAAAACTTACGGTATAATCGTGAAATGCTTCCGTTTCTATCACGACTTCCTGAGTATCTTCCTGATAAGTCCATTTATCCGTTGGAACAACCTTGCCACTAGTTCTATCTATTACTTCCCACCAGCGTTTGATATCATCGTGGTTATTGGGTTTTAACATATCCGGATACAGCCCTTTCATCAAAGGTACTGTAAGACAATTGTCTATGGACGTATAAAATGGTGTCATCACATACATCTGCTGTATTTCTTCCGGATGATCCATTGCCCACTGATTATCTTTTCTTGTGGTGTAATAGGTAGAATAGATTTTAGCATCTACATTCTTCAGCTCCGGGGGAAAATCTGTCCCATCACAATCACGAATGGCATCTGCACCCCACCCTTCTAATAATTCCAGTGTCTGCGGGATGACATCCACATCTGTTGGAATGGTAACACGTCCCTTTGTCTGACTCATATCATTTCCTCCTTACGCTTTGTATTTTTGTTTGTTTTATTTATATTGTCGATTGTATATCCATAGCAGTACAACTAGTCCTGCAAGTCCTACAAACATGGTTAAGAGCCCCATAGGTCCAATGTTTCTCTGTCCTATTACCACTAGTATTACACTTGCTGCAAACACAAGTGCTGCAATAATTCCATACATTATTTTTTTGGTTCTATCGTTCATTTTAAGACCTCCTATCCCTTTAGTCCGCCCATTGTCATACCCTGTGTTAATTTCTTCTGAACACAGATATAAAGAATCAGCGTAGGCAGCATTACAATTACCAAACCTGCATACATTTGTCCATATTGTACTGCTGATTTTTGAGCAGCCATTAAATTCATCAGGCCTACCGGAAGTGTTTTTAATTCCGGCTTTGTCAGCAATGTCATGGAAATAATGTATTCATTCCAGAATGCCAGGAAATTAAACAATATAATTGTTACAATGCTTGGTTTTGCCATGGGGAAAATGACTTCTATCATAGTACGGCCATAACCTGCTCCATCAATATAAGCTGCTTCTTCATAATCCTTTGCCAAGGAACGGAAATATCCTGATAACAAATAAATTGTAAAAGGAAGTGCCGTAGCTGCATATACCAATGCCAGTACAAATAAATTGTTTAGGAACAATGGATTTCCTATTGTTTGACGGAGTAATTTATCTCCATTGTTCAGCATTAAGAAAATAGGTACTACGATATAGTTTACATTAATGAACAATCCTGCCATAAACAATACGTTAAAGAATTTGTTGCTTTTAAATTTGAATCTTGCCAGCACATAAGCTGCCGGAAGTGCTATTACGATTAAAAGAGCCAATGCCACTACTGTAACTATGACAGAGTTTAGCATAAAGGAACCCATATTTGCTTTTTGCCAAGCATCTGCAAAGTTCTGTATGTACACGCCCATAGGCAATGCCCATGGATTTCCATAAAATTCTGAGTTTTGCTTAATGGAGGCAATGAATACCCAAGCAACCGGAACTATAATTGTAATTGCTAAAAGTGCCAGTACCAGATAAATGAATATTTTATAAATCTTCATTCCTCCTGCTTTTGACTGATTTGATTTCTTATTCATTGTACTATCCTCCTAAAATTCGATGTCATCCCGCTTGGTCACTGCATTTAGAATACCTGCTAGTGCAAAGGAGAAGAGAAATACCATAACTCCAATTGCCATACCATAGCCATAGGAAGAATTCGTGTATGCTTCTTGATACATATAACTTAAGAATACACTGGAAGCTCCATCTGGTCCGCCATTTGTCATAGCTTTTACAAACAGGAAACTCATGTTAATGGTACTAATAATGAAGAACGTCAATGTAGTACGGATGTTTGTCCAAATCAAAGGTAATGTAATGGAAAAAAACTGCCGTATTTTACCGGCTCCTTCCAAACCTGCTGATTCATAAAGACTTTCCGGTACATTTGCCATACTTGCCATATACATTACCATATAGTAACCGATTGCCTGCCATATCATGGCTATTACAATACTGTAAATAACCAGTTTTTGATCTCCTAGCCATAAAATAGGATTTTCCACTCCGCTTTCTCCCCGAAAGATATTCAAAAGAGAATTCATCAATCCTTTGTTGGGATCATAGATTGCGGAAAAAATAGCACTGATTACAACCACAGAAAGAATGTTGGGAATGTAAAATATTACTCTAAAGAAACTTTGTCCCTTGATTTTTTCTCGAGACAGAATCGCTGCAAACACCAGTGACAGCCCGAATGTTACAATGGTAACTATTACAATTAAAAGGACAGTATTTTGAAATGCCTGGTAAAACTTTTCACTTTGAAATAATTTTGTAAAATTATCCAATCCTACGAATGTTTTATCATCCGTGTATCCTCCCCATTTAAACATGGACATCCGGAATACATCAAAGGTTGGAATTATCATAAAAATAGTGAACAGAATTACTGCCGGAGCCAGACAGCAGAGTACAAAACGTCCACTTCCTTTTTTTCTTTTCATGGGTTCATCTCCAATTCCTTATTTTATAAAAGCAGCCGGTAATAAAATCTGTTTTACCGGCTGCCATCTTATCTCCTATAAATTACATAGGCTGTTTCTTTGTTCTTATTTTAATGCTGCTCTCAAAACATCACTGTCAGTCTTAATCTTTGCAATCCAGTCTTCTTCTGTCTTATCTCCGGTTACAAGAGAGTTTACCGGGTCAAAGAAGGTTCCTCTGATTGTAATTCCTTCTACTGCATCTGTTGTAGCGAATGCATCCATTACAGCAATTGCGCCATTATCATAAATGGAGTAGAATAATTTAGCGTCTTCTTTCAATGTATCTGCCATTCCTGCGATTGGCTGTACTGCTCCACCCTTATCAGCAAAGATTCCTGCTGCTTCGTCAGAGTATAAATATGCCATAAATTGTTTTCCCATATCTTTGTTTGCTGCATCCTTTGGCATCCAAGCTTGCTCAAAGAAAGTATAAGATGCTGCTTCTCCGCCTGTTTTTACTGCTGGAAGTGCTGTGAATCCCCATTCAAATCCCTCTGCTCTTGGAGCTTCAGCCATTTCATCAACTACCCAAGTACCATTTGGCATAAATAATGCTTTATTGTCTAAGATTAACTGTTGATTTTTCTGGAAATCTGCATCTGTTGCATTTGCAGGAGTTGTTTTTTCTGTATAAGAAGCTAATTTTGTTACAATATCAAATGCGTCTTTTGCTTCCTTAGTATCCCAAATTCCTTCTCCATATTTCAAAGCTTCCTGGAATTTGTCGCTTCCTGCTGTTTCACGAAGAAGTGCATAGAAGAATGCGTCAAAGTATCCTGTAGTTGGGTATGTAAATAATGCAATTCCTTCTGCTTTAGCTTTGTCGCCTAATGCCCACATTTCATCCCATGTAGTAGGAACTGTCCATCCTTTTTCTTTTAATAATCCAGCATTGTAGAATAATCCACAAGGACCATAGAACATTGGCATTAAATATGCCTTTCCATCAGCGTAAGGACTTACAATGGAGTTGTCTAAAAATCCAGGAAGAATCTTATCTTCTACTGTTACATCTTCGCCTGGAATTTGCATTGATAATACTTCTGACATATCTTCTACGTTATTGTCTTTTACAAATGTTTCTGTTAATGCTTTTTCTCTTCCTGTTCCACATAAGATAACATCTGGATATTCACCGGACTTCATGGACGGTCCAATCACATCTTCTAAATTCTTGTCCATAGTAAGTTCTACGGTAACACCTTCGTTTGCTGCTTCAAATGCGTCACAAACCCCTTGCCACATTTCCTGTCCGTATGCTGTTTCAAGTGCTGCAACCTTTAAGGTTGTTTCTTTTACATCATCTTTTTTGTCATCGGTTTCTTCTTGTTTTGGTGTTCCACTTGTTTTGTCATCAGTACTTCCACATGCTGCAAGACTGAATGTCATACTTGCTGCCATAGCCAGGCAGAGTAACTTTTTCAATTTCATAATAAATCCTCCTTTGATTTTCGTTGCTTTTCGTTGGTTCTTCTTGATACTCTAAGGATACGTGAAATCACACTTTCTTTCAACTCATATATTGCTATGTTTTTTATATATATTGTCTTTTTCTATTTTTCACTAATTGGACGTTTTCTCCAATCATTCTTTATTGTACTTTTATTTTTTTTATATTTAACCGTCAACTTACACAATTGCCTGTAATTTTTTTGTTTATTTTTAGGTATAGTAACCGCTGGCATTCTTTGTTAAAATACAATCAGACGGATATTTCTTTATTATTGAAGCAATATTGCTAACATACATGATATAGGAGGAAAATTTATGGGAAATACAAGATATCAGCTTACTGATTGTTCTACCGAATCTATTTTTGCTAAACTTTTATATGTTACTTCTGCTAAATATGAGGGAGACTGGCCCAGTCTGAAGCATACTCACTACTTTTCTGAACTATTTTACGTAAAAAGTGGACAGGGGCAATTTATGATTGAAGACGAAGTTTTTTCTATTCAAAAAGATGATTTGGTGATTGTAAACCCAAATATAGAGCACACCGAAGTTTCTTTGGATACTACCCCCTTGGAATGTGTGATTTTAGGAGTGGAGGGGATTGAATTTTCTTTTCCTAATCAAAATGAGTACCTTCTGTTCAACTGTAAGGATAATAATCACAATTTAATGTTCTACTTTAACACCTTGCTTACTGAAATCACAAAAAAAGAACAAAAGTACGAACAAGTATGTAAAGATTTGCTGGAAGTTTTAATTATTAATCTAATTCGCTACAATCATTTTTCTTTTGATATTGCCCCTTCCCAAAAGGTCAGTCGGGAATGTGGGAAAATCAAACGTTATATTGATGCTAATTATTCCGAAGAAGTTACATTAGAAATGTTAGCAGAAAAAGCCCACCTGAATAAGTATTATTTTGCCCATGCTTTTTCAGATGCCTTTGGTATCTCTCCTATGAATTACTTAATTGAAAAAAGAATACAGACTTGTAAGGAACTGCTTTCCAGCACGGATCACAGCATTGCAGATATTGCAAGACTTACGGGATTTTCTTCTCAGAGCTATTTTTCTCAAAGCTTTAAGAAAAACTGCGGAATGTCTGCCGGCGTATATCGGAAGCAGATGCACAAAAATACAGCTTCTTCTTCCGATTAGTCAGCATCTTTTATCTAGACATGGTTTATCTTACAGAAATTGTTCTCCATTTCCGTAATGTTCTACTACGTAGTCAATATCTTTATCTCCACGCCCACTTAAATTTACCAATATGGAACCCTGACCCATTTCTTTGGCCTTACGCATAGCATAAGCCACTGCATGAGCACTTTCAATGGCAGGAATAATTCCTTCGTAACGTGAAAGTTTAAAAAATGCCTCCATCGCCTGCTCATCACTTACTGTTTCATACTGAACTCTCTTTAAATCATGTAAAAAAGCATGTTCTGGTCCTACGGAAGGGTAATCCAAGCCACTGGCAATGGAATATACTGGTGCTGGCTCTCCTTTTTCATCTTTTAGCATAATGCTTTCAAATCCATGCATAATGCCTTTTTCTCCATATTTCATAGAGGCTGCATGGTCACCTAGCTTTTCCCCACGTCCTAATGGTTCTATCCCTACGATATCAACGGGGTCATTTAAAAACGGAATAAACATTCCAATGGAATTGCTTCCGCCACCTACACAGGCACACACTACATCTGGATCCATTCCAGTCATTTCGCGAAACTGGTCTCTGGCTTCATATCCTACTACTGATTGAAAGTCACGCACCATTAATGGAAATGGGTGTGGTCCTAGTGCAGAACCAATGCAGTAAATAGAATCTTTATAATTTCTGGCATAAGATTCAAATGCAGAATCCACCGCCTCTTTTAACGTCTTTAATCCATGGGTTACTGGTACTACTTTAGCTCCTAAAATCTTCATTCTAGTTACATTCGGTGCCTGTTTTGCAATATCCACCTCACCCATATGTATTTCACATTCCATTCCAAAATAGGCTGCAGCTGTTGCCAATGCCACTCCATGCTGCCCTGCCCCTGTTTCTGCAATCAAACGTTTCTTCCCCATAAACTTAGCCAGCAGGCCTTCCCCCATACAATGATTTAATTTATGTGCACCTGTATGATTTAGGTCTTCTCTTTTTAAATAAATCTGGCAGTTTCCAATTTGTCTTGACAATCGTTCACAGTGGTACACAGGCGTTGGTCTTCCTTGAAATTCTTTGCGAATTCTGCGCAGTTCATTGATAAACTGTGAGGAGTGACAAATGGTCTGATAAGCTTCTGTAATTTCTTCAAATGCTGGCTTCAACTCTTCTGATAAATACGCTCCACCATAGGGACCAAATCTTCCCTCCCTGTCTGGGTAATTCTTCAAATATGTTCTGTAATCCATATCCTTTTTCCTCCACTTCTAATCATAATCTCTCGGAATCTCTAAGCCAGTGTTTATAAGGCTTTCAGATTCTTTTTTTATAAAATCCCCCACTTTTTTA
>JAVVUO010000056.1:0-10255 GCA_036653135.1 Lachnospiraceae bacterium | reverse complement strand
CCATTAAAACAGGTCTTCTGTTTTTTCCAAATAGCAGCAACCATTAAAACAGGTCTTCTGTTTTTTCCAAATAGCAGCAACCATTAAAACAGGTCTTCTGTTTTTTCCAAATAGCAGAAATCATTAAAACAGGACTTCCTCACCCTCTCTATATGGAAAGGTTGTGAGGAAGTCCTGTTTATTTTACTTTATCAATAATATATTTTTTATTTCGCACTGCTTTACTTTTTCTTATTCACGCCGTAGTGCTTCAATTGGATTCAAATTTGCCGCCTTATAAGAAGGAAGCAAACCAAATATAATTCCAATTATCATAGAAAATAGAACTGCAAATATAGCTGCCGGTGTACTAATCGCCACAACTGTTTCCGTCAATTTAGAAATCACCTCTGCCAATATAATTCCTACAATAACGCCAATAAGACCTCCTAGGCTGGTTAGTACCGCTGCCTCTGTTAAAAATTGTCCCAGTATCGTAGTCTTTCTAGCACCAATTGCTTTCTTTAATCCTATCTCCTGCGTACGTTCTGTAACAGATACCAGCATGATATTCATAACACCGATACCACCTACTAAAAGGGAGATTCCAGCAATCCATATCAACATGGTATTGGTGGATTTACTTAATTCTTGAATCTCTTTTGCCTGCTCTAGCAAATTGATTGCCTTGTATTTCATGGTATCATCCGATACCGTTAAGCTGCTGTTTAATTGATCTGCTGCTACTTTTCCCGCTGTTGTCATATTGTCTGTACTGTCTAATTTTAATACCAGTGTCTGTGGTTCATCGTATGCATAAACCAATGGCCAGGTTGCATTTGGTACATATACTGCACCTGTACTGCGTTCTGCATACATATAATATTCTTCCATGGTGTTAATCACCGGCTCAAATTTTTTGGATTTTTCCACAACACCAATTACAACATAAGGTTCCTGCTTAATCTCAATGGTCTTTCCAATAGGATCCTCTCCTGCAAATAAACTTTCGGAGGAGTTACTGTCCAAAACCACCACTTTACGAAACTTTGTAAAATCACTTTGCGTAAAGCCTCTGCCCTTTCGAACTACAAAATTAGTTGTATCAAAATAATTTTGATCAATCCCATATATCTTACCACCAGATAATCCCACATTTTGGCGATATACTGCATTGTATCCTTCACGCACATTATATAGAGAAGCATTCTCTACATGTTCAATTTCTAACATCTGCTGACGTACTTCTTCGGAAATAACAGGTACTCCCTCCGGAATTCCGTTATACTCCATTTCATATCCGTAATCACCCTGATGAAGCGAAACTGTAACACTATTATCACCCGAGCCAATTAAATTTTCCTTAATCTGTTCATTTGTTCCCTTTATTGTTGAAACAATTGCTATAATTGCTGCAATACCAATAATAATTCCAAGCATGGTAAGAAAGGAACGCATTTTATGTGACCAAATCCCCTGAAAGGATAGTCTGATATTTTCTAACATAATGTTCTCCTCCCTATCCCATCCTGCCATTGGAGGCTTCTTTTACTTTAATCCCCTCCTTGGCTGTTTTGCCATATGGAAATGCAACTCGGTCTTCTAATGTCAGTCCGGATAGGATTTCCACTGACTGTCCCCAAAGTGTCTTTCCTGTTTCTACGTACTGCTTCACAAGACGATCATTTTTATCTGCTTTTAATACATAGGACTTGCCATTTTCCTCACGCACATATGCCTTTTCAAGAGAAATCACATTAGAGGTATCCACATTGCTTGTCATCGTTAATCCTACATATTCTCCATTCTTAAGCCCTTCTGTATTTTCAATATATGCCATATAAGGATAATAGGACACATTGGGATTTCCTTCTCCATAGGAATTGTTATTTTCCTGTGGATAGGTTGAAATCTCTGTGATTGTGGCTTCAAAGGACAAACCACTCTCCCATGAATTTGCAAACACCACCTGACCTACTTTAATCTGGTCTAAGAGTAATTCGCTTAAAGTACCGCTGACGTAAAGACCTTCTGAACCGCTCACCGTAATAAATGGTGAACCATCTTTAGGTGGATTATCCTTATTTGCTACTTTTTTAACAATTCCATTTACAGTAGCCGTTACCACACCATCTTTAGAAATCTTTTTCATTTGTTCTAACTGAAGTTCTGCTTTTCGAATATTAAGATCTAAGTCCCTGATAATTCCTTCTTTTTCTGAAATCATCTTAGCAAGCTCTTTTACCGTATAACCTTGTGCTGGTAATACAACTGGTTCTTCTACTATCGGTTTATCCATTGGTTTGTCTATCACTGGTTCTTCTATCAATGGTTCTTCCGGCATTTGAGACTTGGTTGCAACTGCCCATTTAGAGGTTGCTTCCATCTTAGGTAATCCACTAATGCCGCTTACCTTCCATTCTGAAATCAACGCCCCTGATAATACATTATTTTGATGAATAGAAAACACTGCATAAATCGGTTTTGCTGCATCTGCTGATAACACATTAAGGTATTCTCCTAGCACGTAGCATTCCGGTGTGCACAAGAATATAAAAGGATCTTCTTTGGTTCCGGTTCCTTTATTTGCAGTGGTTGTTGTTGAAATGTAATTATATGCTTCTCCTGATTTCTCTGGTCCTTTCAAATTCTCATTACCAGAAGGATTTGGTATATTCGGTGTTGGTTCCTGTGGCACAGATGGTTCTTGATTCTGTGGAGGATTTGCTGGTGTTTCCGGAATGGGGACTGTCTTTTTCAGCTTATCCAATTCCCTTTTTGCAGCCTCCATCTTATTGTGGTACGTATCGATATCCAACTGCTTCATTTCCAACTGCAAATCAGATAACGTCATATCATAAGACATCAGTTGGTCGCCAATTGCAACCGTCTGTCCTTCCTTCACAAATATTTCTTGAATGGTCTGACTCTCCAATAACGGTACATTTTGAGACATATCGTTGGTTACCATGCCAGAACTGCTCATTTCATTTCCACCATAGTTAAAATTCAAGTCTGCTACATTTTGAACATCAGCGGTAAGATTTTTAGACTGATACCAACGGTAACCGCCGATTCCACCTCCAATCAATCCAGCAACAACGGCCAAAGAAACAACTGTAATTATAATTTTTTTCTTACTCATTCTCTGCCTCCTTACCGTCTTCTTCTGTAATGACACCATCAATAATGTGTACAATGCGCTTAGCATTGGACGCAATAGTACGATCATGGGTAATCATTACAATGGTAACTCCCTCTTCATTCAATCGCTCAAATAGTTCCATAATCTGCTCGCCTGATTTAGAATCCAATGCTCCTGTGGGTTCATCTGCTAAAAGAATTTTGGGATTGTTAACCATTGCTCTAGCAATTGCCACACGCTGCTTTTGACCTCCAGATAACTGTGTTGGTCTAAATTCCACACGATCGCCAAGACCTACGCGTTCCAATGCTGCTGCTGCCCTAAGTCTGCGTTCTTTTTTCTTCACACCAGCATAGCTTAGGGGAAGTGCAACATTTTCTAATGCTGATTGCCTTGGAAGCAGTTGAAAGCTTTGAAACACAAATCCAATGCTTTTCAAACGTAAATCTGACATATCCTTATCTTTGTATTTCAATACATCTTCTCCTGCTAGTTCATAACTTCCAGATGTTGGTCGATCCAAGCATCCAATCAGGTTCATCAATGTAGTTTTACCGGAACCGGATGGTCCCATAATTGCCACATATTCTCCTTCATCTACCTGAAGCGTCACATCTTTTAGAACCGGAACTACAAGCTTATCCTGCTGATAATCTTTAAATATATTCTGTAAGTCTAATATCATTCTGCTCATCCCTCCGGTTTTTCTACTGGCGTGTCCATTTCTTTCTTATTTTCTTCCGGCAACGCATCTTTCGTATCTGCATTTGCCCCATCTTCACCGATGACTTCCTCTGTGGAAACACTGTTGTCCATCATTCCTTCATCCACAGAACCATCCTCTGTCATTCCTTCATCTATCATATCATTCATTGTGCCATCCGTAGCACCTTCTTCGGTACCTTGATTATAGAGTGGTGAACTGTAATCTACAGCCTCTGGGTCTGTTACCGTGGTTAGTCCTTCATAGAAACCTACCATTGGAAATGCAATATAATCTTCTTTAGAAAGACCGGATACAATCTGGTATTCCCCCATTTCTTCGTCATATTCACCCAATTCTACTTTTCGTTTTTCTAATTTATTCTTTTTATTTGCTACCCAAATATATGGCTCTTTTTCATCTGTTACAATATAGCCTTCAAACAGCCAGATACCTTCTTTGGCTTTTGTCTGTCCTTGATCTGGTTCTATATAGACATGTTGTCCTAGAATCAATCCTTCTATTGCATCTATTGCTACATAAAAGGGATAC
This sequence comes from Lachnospiraceae bacterium, assembly GCA_036653135.1. Lineage (GTDB taxonomy): Bacteria > Bacillota > Clostridia > Lachnospirales > Lachnospiraceae > Petralouisia. Next base: position 5,876 of record JAVVUO010000056.1, on the reverse strand, counting down.
TTAGAAGAAGTCTGAGTTCCTTCCATTCCTCCTACGGTAGCCATGTTATCATTACTGTTCCCTTTTTCTTGATTCTCCATATCTACTTTACTAATCGTTCCTGCCCAAGTCTTAGTTTCATCCAGCCTAGAGCGAATAATCACCGTCTGTCCCTCTGCAATTGCCTGAACACTCTGCTCGCTAATTGTTCCTTTAATTCTATAATCTCCAGTAGCCAAAACCGTCATATATGCTACTGCCTGACCTGTAGACGGATCTGTTCCCGACTCATTGATTGTTTTTACTACACCTGCAATTTCACTGGTAACCGTAGAATTATCTATGGATTTTTGCTTTTTATTCATTTCTATTTTCTTGCTTTCAATATTGTACTCTGACTGTTTTATACTATTTTGAAGGCTCTGAATTTGAGAAGTATACTGAAATTTTTCCTCTTCCTGTGCCGTATTTTTTTCTTCTGTCAGCTGCTTAATTTGTGCCTGATAATTACTGATTTCATTCTTGACACCTTCCAAATCCAGTTTCGCCTGTGCTAGTTCTGCCTCTAGTGTCTCAGTATCGTATACAAAGAGTGGTGTTCCAACTTCTACTGATGCGCCTTCCGTTACTAATACTTCTTTTATGGTTTTTTCTGCATTCTTATTTACTTCCCAAGTTTCCTGCGGTTCTACTACACCGGAATATCTATTCTGTGCACCAGAATTTACTGCCAGCAGAGATGCCACTGACTCTACATATACCTTGTCTGCACTCTTCTTTCCTCCCGCTCCATTTCCACGTAGAAAATACCACAGACCTCCCCCTGCTACCGCTATGATTAGCACCGCCGCTCCAATAATAATGCCAACTTTCTTCTTGCTCATTGTTCTCCTCCTGTTTTTCTAATATAAAAGATGGCTATGAGAGCCTCTCTATCTCTTACATATCTTATCATAAAATAATAATGATTCGCAATATAGAATCTTAACTTTTTCTTAATCTTTCCTACCTACTTTTACTTATTTACAGGGAGTTTCTCTGCAATAGCTGCGCGATGTATACCTGCCTGTTCTATGAAATAACAACGGAAGATACAAATATCAATCAACGGAAGATACTTGCCCATCAAGGCTCATAAATAAATATCTATTTTAAACTTTTTTCATGTTTGTAATTTTCGTACAAATCAAGACTCGGATTTTTTCAAAAGACACAAAAATACCATGCGGGCTATGATGTATCAAATAATTAGACATATTTTAAAAATTCATTTTTTAATGTTTTATCTAGTGCAGGATAAATTTTCGATAAACTATATTGTTTTACGCAGTCTGACCACATATTTGAAGTTTTTAATAATGAAATAAAATCATCATTGTAAAGAAATTTAATATAAGAATTGATTAACACTAATTTATTGATTTCTAATAAATTGGTACACTCTTTATAAAATTTAAAATATAGAGAAGATAATAAGATATCAAACAATTCCTTATTGTAGGCGTTTTCTAACAATTCAATTCCTTCCATCAAAAAAGAGGATACACTTTTACTCTCACCACTTATCAATAAGCATGGCGGGATTTGGAACCTTCCATGTTTTTGGATTATAATATATGTGTCAAGAAAGTAACAAAATAGTATATCAAAATCATTTGTTTTATAGTAATCTAACATTGAACCCAACCTTTTACCTTTACTATGCTAAACTAGCGTTATTTTACAATTATAATTGTTAGAAAATAATTTAACAATTATTTTCTAGGAAAAATCACACTAATCATATTGTTGTTTCATATATTACCTATTACCAAAAATACCATACAAAATAGTAATTTATGCAAAATAGCAGGAATTTACAATCACTTATTTCACACTCTGTTTTCTTTATCAAACGTGCCTGCGGATGTTCCTTGAATTTTTTACTGGCTTTATTTCTTAACAGAAAAAGTAATCTTCTCTATTTCTTCTATTCTGCCGTCTTCAATCAGATAAATCTGATCACACATTTCCTTCAAATCTGAAAAATTGTGGGACGTAAGTAAAATAGTTGCAGATTCTTCTGCTTTTCTTCGGAGCAGCTTTTTTACCGCAACATTAGACTTGTAGTCCAGACCATTGAAGATTTCATCCAGCAGAAGAATATCCTGTCCCTCCATCATTGCCTGGGCTATTCCAAGCTTCTGCTTCATTCCTAGGGAATAATGCTTGACCTTTAAGGGTTCTTCCGGCTTTAATCCTACCTCTTCCATAGTTCTTCTTATATCAGAGTCAGAAATCTTATGATTTATTTCTGCCAGATATTTCAAATTCTGGAATCCCGAATATTGTTCCAAGTACCCAGGGGCATTAATAGAAATTCCTACATTTTGGGGATAATCCACGTCCTTTCCAATTACCTGTCCATTTACCAGAATAGTTCCCTCATGATAAGGCTCCAGTCCACATATCATTTTAAAAAGAACAGATTTTCCACATCCATTTTCTCCTGCTATTCCAATAATCTGCCCTCTTTTTGCCAGAAAATTTACATCCGATAACAATCCCCTCTTCCCAAATTTTTTCGTGACATGTTTTATTTCGATTGCCTGTTCCACCATATCCTCCTGTCTATTTCATCTTTTTCCACAGTATCCTTTGTCTATTTTATCCTTTTCCACAGTATCCTTTGTCTATTTCATCCTTTTCCACAATTGATAAGAGGTAAAACCTAAAATTCCGGCTAATATCAGACTATAACATGATATCTGTAACATTGCCTGCTCCATTTTACCTTCCCAGCATGAGAAACCCGCCAATGATGATATTCCAAATAAACGTAAAAACCAAACTTGTTTTCCGTCTACAAAGTAACATATCATCGTACATAAATACAGGGTGATTCCTGCTGCTGTACGATTCAAAACTGAAAAAAGCAACAGCAGCATGGTCACAACTGTAAATTCCAGGAACCTAAGACCACCAGCCAATATGCAAAGTATTACCGGGTTATGGGGCAGGTCAAGGATTCCTTCATAATACGAAAGCCCCCATAACGCTTTCCCTGATACCAGACCCAGGAATAGCAGTAAAAGAATTATTCCCAAAATATATTTTGCACAAAAGGAAAGAGCCGAGTGGCACATGGCATAAAAACCTGCTTTCTTTCTTCCGGTTCTGATTTTTACAATGGAATCCCCGTCTGCCAGATTTTTCTGCAGATAAACAGCAAGAACAAACACCGGAACGATATTCAAAATCACCATCCGCATGAAATCAGCCAAGGACAGTTCTAAGGGCTTTGCTCCCATAAACACCTCTACTATCATATCTCCCAAAGATGCCGGCTCCTGCAGCGTATGCAGACTGAATACACATAGACATACCGACAAAAATGCAGCCGCGCAATTGGAACATACTGCAATCTGCTTTTTATACCATTTGTTTAACAATACCTGTCTTCTTCTTTTCTCTCTCCAGACTAAGAACCTTCGCTTTTTGCTCCCTGCTCCTGACAGAATCAGAATCCCTGCCGACAGCAGCAGGAGTATGGCCAAAATTCCATGGATTCCTCCTGGTGCAGACGACCCGTGGTGATAAATAAAAAATTTGTCCAAAGAGAATTGAAGTATCTTGGCATCCGGCATATGAAGTCCCAATATTGAGCTAGCGTAGCAAATCAGCCAAACTACCATCATTCCCTGATTTTTCAAACACTGATTCACACAAAACAAAACTCCGCCAAAAACTGCCATTCCAAGGGATAAAAAACATACCGCTGCCATGATTGCCTGGCATGGGGTTCTAAATATCCCAACATAGCAAATAAACTGTTCTGGTCCATTCTTGACTAAAAATAAATTCTGCATGGGAAATCCCATTCCAAGTATCCAAGAAATTCCCATGCACATTGCTGTTGTTCCTAGAGTATACAAAAAAATTCCCATACATTTGCCAAGCAGATACTTCCTATGATCCTTGACGCGTATCTGCACAAGAGAATCCTCCCTCTGCAAGCTTTGCAGGATATTCCAGGATAAAATCAGAATCAAAAAATAAGTAAGAAGATAATGATCCGAAACCATATATAATACAAATTCCCATCTGGTCAAAGATGCCCCCTGCATACCTGTCAGTAGATAACAGCCAGATAACACCCAGATAACTGCTATCAGGTAACTCTTAGCATTAAATAGATCCCGGAAGGTTCTTCGGGCTATTGACACAATGATTTTCATAATATCTCCCCACTATTTCTGCCAAAAAAGCAAAGATCAGAAACTGTGTCGGTCCAATCAACACCGACCACAACGTAATTGCACTGCTCACCAATCCACTGGGTTCAAAGGAATAAATAATAGAATACTGGGGAATCCCAGCAATTGCCAATACAAAATGAAGCAGCATAACCAGTACAAAAGGACCTACGTAAATCACAACCTTATTGGTTACATATTTGGACAAATGAAATCCAAAATTTACAATAACTCCGCCTAACATACCTCTCCATATACTTAATATAAAGGCGTATCCTAAGGCATGCTCCGTATACCAGTTTCCCATGATATGACTAAAATTCCCTGACTGGTACACTTGATAGAGTCCTCCCACTTTTGGAAACAAAAAATAAATGATTGCTGCGCTAAGAAAAGATGCAAGAAATAGAAATAGAAAGGTTACTGTAATACAAGCCGCCTTCTTACTAGCCAGATATTCTTTCATTGGCATGCGCACCTGAATATAAGGCAAAAAACTATTTCGTTTGTCTTCATAAATCATGCTTCCGGCACACAACATACATAACAATGGAAACAGCAGGGAAAAAATCTGCCCCGCCTGTTCCCACACATCGATTTGATACTTGTATACGTAGGTATATAAATTCAGATACGCTAGTACTAAAACTGTCAGTACTGTAAGAAGAGTCAGTAGCAGTACTTGAATTTTTCGTCTGCTGCATTCCATGCAGAATATTTTTTTATTCATTTAAAGTGAATTCTCCAGTTACCTGAACATTCACTGGTGTTGTAACATCATTCGAAAAGTTAACCCTTCCCTGGGTGAAATTAACCTCTGAATTTGAGTACAAAAAATACATTTTTTTCATTTTTATAACCCGTCTTTCTGCGAAAGACACCAATGCGTCATGAAACACGTTTGGTTCTCTCACTATCTAATTTATTATTCTTCTTCCTTCTGCTATATTTATCTTATAAGACTGGCACACTACAGAACACGTGGAGGTGAGTGGCGGGGCTGTATAGCGGCGACCTCGCATTTTTATATGTTGTCGGTCATCCGTTAAGGCATCAATGAATGGCGCATAGCAGTAGCCCGTAAACTTATCTCTTCCAAAGTCGACTCGATTTTGCCGGATGACCAGTCACTGCCAGTTTTATATCTAAAAATTCTGAAGGAGGTACTTTTATTGTCTTTTAAAATTATACGTAAAAACTGTTGTGGACTTGATGTCCATAAAACATGGATTTTTGCCTGCATTGGTATTACTGATTCCAATGGTCGTACTGAGTATAAGCAAGCTCGCTTTTCTTCCTTTACTAAAGGATTACAAGAGCTGTCTGACTGGCTTGTAAAATACAACTGCAACGACATCTGTATGGAATCTACTGGCAAGTACTGGATTCCTGTTTTCAATATCTTAGAGAAGAATAACCTATGGGTTACTCTTGCTCACCCCAAATATACCAAACCACAAAAGGGGAATAAGACTGACCGTAAAGATGCCAAATGGATCTGTGATCTATATATGTGTGGCATGGTCAAGCCTTCCTTTATTCCACCTGCTGATATTCGTCAGTTACGAGACCTTGTAAGATACCGTTTCAAATTAACCTGTATGATTACTGGTGAAAAGAATCGTGCGCATAACTGTCTTACTGTATCTAATTTGAAACTTG
>JAVVUO010000055.1:0-10454 GCA_036653135.1 Lachnospiraceae bacterium | reverse complement strand
ACCAGTGGTTCGCTAAGAAAAATCAGTGGAGCGGAACCTAGTTCCGCTCCGGAGCTTCTGTCGTGAAATAATCATTTAAGACTTTTTCCGGTGCTTTTTCAGATATTTCACCATTTTGAATGTATATTTTGGCAGGCATTTCTTCTTTAAAAATATCTTTCATGTATCCCAGGAGGTTCTGCAATAAATGAAATCTGTCTGCTACCTGAACACAATCAGGAAGTATTTCACTAATGGCAGTGGCATAGGCACTTGCACGGTCGCGGGCGACAATACGTACTTTTTTATGTGTTTTCAACCATTCTTTTAACGGCTGACCGTCACGTCCATCCAGTAGTGCTATTAAATGGTGATCTTTTAAATCATAGATAGCGGTAGCATAAGTCTGACCTTTTCGAATAGCAACATCATCGACACCGATTTCCTCAACATCTGGATGATCTACAAATTCAATCCGGTCATACAGCCGTTGTATCGTATCATTGCTGATTTGAACACCAAGAAGTGCGAGCACTTTACTCGCACCTTCATTACTGAGAAACATAGACGTAGCAAGTACAAGGGTATTTAACGCATCCGTACGCACCTGTGATTCCTTTGCAAAAGGAAGCTCTTCCATAAAAACTTTACAGTTGCAATCAGTATTTTCACAATCATACTTATAGACATTCGCATGCAGATAAGTCTGTTTGCAATGAATAGGTGTATCCTGTAGCTTTCTTCTGTAAGTAGCATGAAGTTTTGTGCTCAATTTTCCACATTCCGGACAAATACAGCCGTGTTGCGTTGACTTAATGTAAATATGCAGACAATCATTGTCTTCAACATGATCGTAAACGTAATGGTTTTCATCTAATAAAAATGAGTAATCATGTGTTGGAGTATATCTCAATACAACCATCCTCTTTCTCTTTTTGATACTTCTATTATATCATAAATACCCAAATATGAGAAGTGATTGAATATAGAAAAAGCAGATACTTTCATATCTGCTTTTAATCATTCATACCCAAAGTTCAGAAAGAACCGAAACTATGGTATGTAGGTTCTTTTTTTTTGCACTTTTTTCCGGGTTCGAACCCCGGATGTCTTAGTAAAGATGAATAGCGCAAATCCAGTTATTACAAGGGTTTGCGCTATTTTTGGTTTCAATGGGTACACCCACGAATACTACCAAAAGGCTTGATTTTAAATGTTTCAAAAGTGTCTTATAAGAAGCAAGGTTGACTATCACACTTTCCAAAGGCCTAAGGTAGGTGTTTTTACAAAAAAAATTTCTTCTCCATCTTCTAGTATATTCCATCTTTCTTGCAAAGTACTAGGATTATATCGGGAAACAGCAGTGTCATAATCTTGCCACTCATAACCTACAAGATTTATAGGTTCCTTAGAAAGATTTTCGGGTTTTGTGGCATAGGTAATAGTAAAACGTCCATCGAAAGAACCTTGAAATTTTTGCCTGTGCAATTTCAGTAGCTACAACCTGTACCTTTGCATTGGTTCTTCCCACGGCACCGTCGTTAGCGGTAGCAGAGGAACTAAATATTGAAATTGGAATTTTCTTCTTCTACGCTTTGATTTCGGCTTTTGTGGGTATGATTGTGGGCGGAATTATATATGGTAATTTTTTAAACAAGCAGGATTAGAAACATCATTACTTTTATACATTTGAAGATTTAGATGAAGAAAGTGACACTTTGGTAAGCAACAGTAGTAAACCTATATTCCAAGGAGTACTGCCTGGATTGATGTAACCATAAACCTATCACATCAAAGGAACAGCCTTAGTTTAGCTAGAATATTTGTGAAAAACATGTTATAATTACCCATGTGTAAAATTAAGAAATAAAAAGCTGAAAAGCTAAAAAGCTAAAAAGATAAAAGCAGAGGGTGATATAATGAATAATAAGCTTAAATCCATAGAGTCTAACAATAAATTACTGCCGGAAAAAGTTGCAGAACAAATTATTCAGCTGATTAAGAGCAGAAAACTTCAGGTAGGGGAGAAACTGCCCAATGAATTCGATATGGCAGGACAGTTAAATGTAGGGAGAGGAACGATAAGAGAAGCAGTGAAAATTCTGGTTTCTAAAAATATAGTAGAAATACGAAGGGGATGTGGGACTTTTGTTTGTGAGCATCCGGGAAAGATAGATGATCCTCTTGGACTGGCATTTGTACCAGATCAAAGTAAATTAGCACTGGATTTATGCGAGATTCGTATGATTATTGAACCAGAAATTGCAGCTTTGGCAGCAAAACGAGCCACAGAGGAAGCAATTGCAATGATGGAACAAGCAGCAAAGGAAGTAGAAGAGTTGTGTGCCAATGGAATGCCACATATGGAAAAGGACATTGAATTTCATGAATTGATTGCACGCAGTACGGACAATCAAGTAATGCCTAATATTATTCCAGTGATTCAAACAGCAATTTCCTTATTTATTAATGTAACAGACTCCTCATTAACAAATCAGACTATAGTTGATCACAGAAAGATTTTAGAGGGAATTAAGGCTCATAATTCGTCACAGGCGAAAGCGGCTATGATACTTCACTTGGAAAGAAACAAAGAAAAGATACAATTATTAACCGGGCTAAAATAGCTCGGTGTTTTTTATTATATAGGAAAGTGTTCCTATGTAATAAAAAATGCTCCGCAAGGATTGGACAGCAGCAAAGATATAATAGGTTAATAAATTGACCCGCCATAGCTGTAGATTCTGCAAGCAGGAATCTTTTTTAGACACACAGAATTGACAGGAATTAAAAAGCATGATAGAATAAAAACAATAAAAGACATACGACGTGTGATGTAAATGAAAAACAATAAAAACAATAAAAGCAGTAAAAGCAATAAAACAGTAAAAACAATAAAAACAATAAAAACAGTAAAAACAGTAAAAACAGTAAAAACAGTAAAAACAGTAAGAGAAAGTTTATTCCAAAATTGTATTTAAAATGGTGGCAGCCTAGCAAGGTTGTAAATTGCTAAAAGAAAAGGCAGAATGGAGGAAATATGAGAAGTCAGGAATTAAGAAAGATCGCACCGGAGTTAGACCCTTTGCGCTTAGGAACTGGTTGGAAAGAAGAGGATTTATCCAAAACCCAGATTATGATTGAAAGTACCTTTGGAGATAGTCATCCAGGCAGCGGACATTTATTAGAACTGGTAGAAGAGGCTAGAGAGGGAGTACGAAAAGCAGGTGGTTTTGGTGCCAGATATTTCACCACAGATATTTGTGATGGAGAAGCACAAGGACATGATGGAATTAATTATTCATTGGTATCACGAGATATGATTGCCAACATGATAGAAATTCATGCCAATGCTACCCCATTTGATGGAGGAATTTTTATTGCCAGCTGCGATAAAGGAATGCCGGCACATTTAATGGGAATTGGGAGAGTGAATATTCCTTCTATTGTAATAACTGGCGGTGTAATGGAGGCCGGACCAAACCTCCTTACCTTAGAGCAGATTGGAGCTTATCATGCCATGTACCAGCGGGGAGAAATCACGGAAGAAAAGTTGAACTATTATAAACATAATGCCTGTCCCTCCTGTGGTGCGTGTTCCTTTATGGGAACCGCATCTACCATGCAGATTATGGCAGAAGCATTGGGATTAATGCTTCCAGGAAGTGCATTGATGCCTGCAACCAGTAAAGAACTTAGGGAATTTGCATTTGAAGCTGGAAAACAGGCAGTGTGGCTGGCAAATCAAAATTTAACTCCAGATAAAATTGTAACAAAAAAATCTTTTGAAAATGCCATTATGATCCATGGGGCGATTTCAGGATCTACCAACTCCTTACTTCATTTACCTGCCATTGCAAAGGAATTTGGAATTGAAATTGACGGAGATACCTTTGAACGGCTTCATCGCGGTGCACATTATATTCTAAACATTCGTCCTTCGGGAAAATGGCCGGCACAATACTTTTATTATGCTGGTGGTGTTCCTAGAATTATGGAAGAAATTAAGGAAATGCTTCATTTAGACGTAATGACAGTCACGGGTAAAACATTAGGAGAAAATCTGGATAATTTAAAAAAGAACGGATTTTATGATAAATGTAAAATGTACTTAGATAAAATAGGGGTAGCGCAGGAAGATATTATACGTCCCTTTAAGCAGCCGTTTGGTACAGATGGTAGCATTGGTATTCTGTATGGAAATTTGGCACCTGGCGGAGCCGTGGTAAAACACACAGCAGTACCAAAAGAAATGTTTAAGGCAGTACTAAAAGCACGTCCCTTTGATTGTGAAGAGGATGCAATTCATGCAATTGTAACACATGAAATTCAGCCGGGAGATGCAGTGATTATTCGTTATGAGGGTCCTAAGGGAAGTGGAATGCCAGAAATGTTCTATACCACAGAAGCCATTTCTTCTGATGAAAAACTAGGAGCGTCCATTGCATTACTTACAGATGGCAGATTTTCAGGAGCATCTAAAGGACCTGCAATTGGACATATATCACCGGAAGCTGCTGATGGAGGACCGATTGCGCTGGTGGAAGAGGGGGATTTAATTCAAATTGATATTCCAAAACGAAGATTACAGATAATAGGAATTAAGGAAATAGAAATGAGCCAAGAAGAAATCACTAAAATTTTAGAAGAACGGAAAAAACAGTGGAAGCCTAAAGAGGCAAAATATGCAAAAGGTGTTCTAAAATTGTTTTCAGAACATGCAGTATCTCCTATGAAAGGTGGATACATGGAATAAGTGTGACTATTTTATGTAAGCGATACAAGAATATGCTAGAAATCATATTTATTCCAGCAGTATATTTTCAACTAAACTAAAATACACCATTCTGTTTCTTACAACGAAAAGTAAGGAAACCAGATGGTGTATTTTAGGTATTTTAGGTATTTTAGGTATTTTAGGTATGTCATGTGAATGTTCATGTTGTATTATGTAAATTACAAGCTGTATTCATGCAAATTAGTACATAAAATCTTTAGCTCAGCTTAAAGTGTTCAATCAGTTCATTCATTGTGACAGCTTGAGCAGATAATTCTTCACTGGTTGCAGATGTTTCTTCGGCAGCAGCAGAGTTACTCTCTACTACAGTTGAAATCTCTTCAATTCCTTGTTCAATGCGTTGCATGGTTTCAGCCTGCTGCTGTGATGCCTCACTTGTCTTTTCAACACTTTCTGCAATTACTTCAACTCCATGAATTACACGCTTTAAGGATTCTGCGGTTTTTTCAGTAATTTGATTTCCGGTGTCTACTTCTTTAATTGCTGTTTCAATTAACAGCTTTGTATTTACAGCAGATTTGGCACTATCTTCTGCCAGCTTTCTGATTTGTTCTGCTACTACGGCAAATCCTTTTCCAGCTTCTCCGGCTCTAGCAGCCTCAATAGCAGCATTCAAAGACAAGAGATTCGTCTGGGAAGCAATATCTTCAATTTCAGCAATAATATTTGCAATCTGTTGGGAATTCTCACTAATACGCTGCATGGAAGTCATCATATTACCCATTTCCGTTCTGCTTTCCTGAGCTTCTTTTTGTACTTCATTGGCGTTAACAAAAGCTTCTTTGCTTAATTTAGTATTCTCACTAACCTGAAGAACCACATCTCCAATGGTTGCTTGAAGCTCTGCTACAGAGCTAGCCTGATCCGTTGCACCTTCTGCAAGACCCTGTGCATTTTCTGCCATTTGTATAGACCCTGCGGACACCTGCTTGGAGGCACTATCTATTTCCCCTAATGTTTCGGATATTTGAGAAATCAAGTCCATCATAGAGGTCTTTAAGGCAATGTAATCACCAATATAAGCATCTGGAACCTTGCTTCCTACGGTAAAGTCTCCTTTGGCCAAATTGCTTAGTCCGTATCCTAAATCGTCAATAATATTGCTTACCCCATGTGTAAGCGTTCGCATACTGTTGGCAAGGCTGCCAAGTTCGTCTTTTGATTCATAGTCAATGGTAACACTTAAACTGCCCTGCGCCATTTCATTTGCAGCTTGTTCAATTTCTTTGATGGGTGCAGTTAAACCATTTGTCAAAGTAACTGCAAAGTAAAATGTAATAGCAACAGTAGCTAAGAGAATAATGGTAACAATCACAATAACAGCAACAATTTGTGCACTTGCAGAGGAATACTCTTGCTTTGCTTTTTCCATGGTGTAATCGTTAATTTCCATTAGATGGGAATTTGCATTTACCAATGTAGGATAATAGTCGGAAAAATAAAGTTTCGTTGCCTCTGTGTTTTTCTGCTTTAACACAAGATCAAATACAGTGTCTTTAATGTTGGAGGAGGCAACCATTGCTTCATTAAAATCATCAATAACTGAAACATCAATACTAGAGTTGTCATATAGATAAGCAGTTCCGTCTTTTAATGCGTCCAAAGAAGTCTGGGCATCATTCACATAATTCTGTGTTTCGGTATCATCCGAAGTGGACATAGCATACATAATGTTCTTGGCAGCGGCTTGAATGTCTCGGCGCATACTCATAACCTGGTTACTAATCTGATAAGGCTTTTCATAAAAATAAGTATAGCTAGTCTTAAGATTTACAATACAAAATATTGTAAATACAGAAGAAAGTATAATAAAAGCCAGTATAACCCCAAAAGATACTTTGAATTTCTTTCCAATTTTGAAATTTTTCATTTGCGTTACCCCCGAATTTTTTTTATTAGATACTGTTTAAATAAAAACAAACCTGTTACTATAGTACTATACTTTCAGCTAAGAAACAAGCCAAAATACTGTTAATAAAAAATCATATTTCATGATATCCAATCGTAATGTAGTGGTAATATTCTGAACATAACAAGCCAAAATAAATATAATTACATAATAATATATATATTATAAATATTCAAGCTAAAACAAGAAAAAACAGGAAAAAACTGACAATAGAATATGGGAAACTAAAAGGTATCATAGTAGTTTTCTTTTTGTGGAGAATGGTGTAGAATAAAAGAAGAAATTAGAATAAAAGAAAGTAGGTAGCAGGACGTGAAAGAAGGGAAATCATCTACATTGTTAACAGAGGGTTCCATCTGGAAAAAAATGATTGCATTTGCAATTCCAATTTTCTTAGGGAACCTTTTTCAGCAGTTATATAATACAGCAGATTCATTGATTGTAGGTAATTTTGTAGGGAGTGATGCATTAGCAGCAGTAAGTTCTTCAGGAAACCTTATTTTTCTTATGGTGGGATTTTTTAGTGGAATTGCCATGGGTGCAGGGGTTGTAATTGCAAGATATTATGGGGCAAGAAAGCCCAAAGAAGTGGAAAAAGCAGTACATACGCTAGTGGCATTTGGTCTTGTGGCAGGAGTGGCACTTACAGTATTTGGTGTGGTTATGACTCCCCATATTTTAAGATGGATGGGAACACCTGCATCTGTAATTCCTAATTCTATCGTGTATTTTAGAATTTATTTTGCAGGTTCCCTAGGATTTGTAATGTATAATATTTTTGTGGGAATTCTTCAATCTGTGGGAGACAGCAGGCATCCACTGATATATCTAATTATTTCTTCGGTATTAAATGTGGTATTGGACTTATTGTTTGTAGCAGTATTGGACTTTGGAGTAGGGGCAGCAGCGGCAGCGACTATTATTTCACAATTTGTTAGTGCAGTGCTGTGTTTTAGACGTTTAGTACAGACAAAGGAAGAATATCGGATTCAAATAAAGAAAATTAAATTTCATAAAGAAATGATGCGTCAAATTATTTCCAATGGTCTTCCCGCAGGGATTCAAAATTCTATTATCGCCTTGGCAAATGTAGTGGTACAGTCAAATATTAATGCATTTGGAATGACAGCAATGGCAGGATGCGGCGCATATTCCAAAATAGAGGGATTTGGATTCTTACCAATTACTTGCTTTTCCATGTCTTTAACCACATTTATTAGTCAAAATCTAGGAGCCAAGCAATACCAACGAGTGAAAAAAGGGGCTCGTTTTGGAATTATTTGTTCTATTGTCATGGCAGAAATTGTGGGAATTCTAATATATACCTTTATTCCATCATTGATTCATGCCTTTGACAGCAACCCACAGGTGGTAGAATTTGGTACAACTCAGGCGCGAACGGTGACGCTATTTTACTTTTTACTGGCATTATCTCATTGTCTGGCAGCTATTTTTAGAGGTGCAGGAAAATCTACGGTTCCTATGGTTGTAATGCTTGTTTGCTGGTGTATGATAAGAATTGCTTATATTACCATTGCAGTACAGCTTGTGCCGGTAATTCGTACTGTATTTTGGGCATATCCCCTTACATGGTCATTGAGTTCCATTGTATTTCTGATTTATTTTTGGAAAGCAGACTGGATTCATAATTTTGACCGGCAGGAAGCAAAATTAGGATAAAGTCACACTTAGGAGTGGAGGACTGGAGCGTGGATAACGTTAGAAATATAAGAAGAATAATATTAATAACCGGCGGGGTGGAAACATTAACGTATTTTTCTCAAAGACTGGGAGAAACTTTTAGCGAGCTAGGATATAAGGTGTTTTATTATCAGCTAAAAGAGGCAGAGGTGTCATTTCGCAAGTTGAAAAAATTTATAAAACCGGGAAATACGGCTTTGATTACCTTTAATTTTATTGGACTATGTGAGGAGGAGCAAATTTATCATCCACAGTATGGATATATTTGGGAACAGTATAAACTTCCTATTTATACTATTTTAGTGGATCATCCTCTTTATTATCATAATCATTTGAGTCATCCATTAAGTGGACTTCGTTATATAGGTATCGACAAAAACCATGTGCATTATGTGGAAAAGTACTATCCAAATGTGCCGGTGTGTGGATTTCTCCCTTTGGCAGGCACAGAATTAAAAGGAGAATTGGTGGAACGGGATATTCCGGTACTGATGACCGGAAATTATACGGAACCGGAATTTTGCAATCCCTATATTGAACGGCTGGATGAAGAATATACAGCATTTTATCATGAAATTATAGCAAAAATGCTGACTTATCCACAGCGTCCACTAGAAGAAGTGGCCAAGGAATTTTGTATTCGGGAAATGGGCGAATTATCAGATGATGATTTTCGCAAGGTGCTTGCTAGTATGAATTTTATTGATTTATATGTAAGAAACACACAGCGAACTCAAGTGGTAAAGGAATTAGTAGATGCTGGAATTACCGTGCAGGCAGTAGGGGCAGGCTGGGAAAAATTAAAATGCAGGCATCCAGAATATTTGAAAATGATTCCTCAAATGGATTCCCAAACCTGTCTGATGTTGACAAAACGCGCCCAAATTTCGTTAAATGTAATGCCAGGATTTAAGCAGGGAGCTCATGACCGTATCTTTAATGCAATTTTAAATGGTGCTATTTCAGTAAGTGATGACAATTACTATTTACGGGATATTCTGCCGGAAGGATGTGGCATCTGTTATTATGACATGCAGCAGCTGGAATCCTTACCTTCTCTTGTACAAAAATTACTGGAACACCCAGAACAAAGGAAAGAAATTTGTGCAGCAGGTTATGAAAAAGTATCACAGTACCACACTTGGCGTGAGCGTGCTTTTCAGTTAGCCGAGTGGATTCATGAGATGGAATAGTAATAGAATTAAGAAGAAAAAATAGTTTACAGTATAAAAATCTCATAGGTGCATATTCTATTGATGAAAAAAGAAAGGTAGGATACATTTATGGGAACAGAATTTAAGGAAAGTGAAACAAAGAAGAATTTAATGTTGGCATTTGCCGGAGAAAGTCAGGCAAGAAACCGCTATACTTTCGCGGCTTCTCAGGCACATCATCAAGGATTGTATGTAATCGAACAGATATTTCATGTTACCGCGGAGCAGGAGAAAGCTCATGCAGAGGTATTTTATAATCAACTGCAGGAACTAGCAGGAGAAACCATTGCGATTACAGGAGGATATCCGGTAGACATTAATCCGAATATTGCACAACTATTGAAAATGGCGCAGCATAATGAATATCAAGAACATGACGATGTATACCGGCATTTTAGTGAAGTGGCACAAAAAGAAGGATTTGGAAAAGCGGCATCACGATTTAAAATGATTGGAGAAATTGAAAAGCTTCACGGAGACCGATTTGGTGCATTTGCAAAACTATTAGAGGATAACCAGTTGTTTGTGTCGAAAATAGAGACAAAGTGGATGTGCTTAAATTGTGGGACAATCTATGAAGGTACAGAAGCACCGGCAAAGTGTCCGGTGTGTGAGAAGGAGCGCGGTTGGTTTGTGCGCATGGAACTGGCACCTTTTTGCAGAGCGGGGGAATTTGAAAAATTTCAATAACAAGTTCCTGATTCCAGTCAAATGATGTAGAGAAATGTAGATAAAAGCGAAAAACACTGTCAAGCGTTTTTGAAAATGTCCCAAAATAAGTGAAACATTAGCCCCGGCGATTAGCTGGGGCTTTTTGAAAATAAATTTGTATTTTTTATTTTATTTTGCTTTG
>JAVVUO010000054.1:0-11079 GCA_036653135.1 Lachnospiraceae bacterium | reverse complement strand
GGGCATTTTATAAAAGTTGTTTATAACGAAGGTAATAAAATCGGGGTTCTGTGGATAAAACTACGGAAACTCAAGGAATCTTTTTATATTGCGAAACAAATTAAAACGTGATATAATATATTGAAAAGGCAGAACGATAACCTAGGGGAAAATCAGCATTGCAATAATGCAGAATTGATTTTTTTCTAGGTGCTGTCTTTAAATACAATCAACGAAAGGCGAATGATAATGATGAAAGAACCAGAGTTTATTACATTAACAATTGGAAAGCAAAAGAACATTGCTTTAATCGCACACGACAGTAAGAAAAAGGCATTAATTGAGTGGTGCGAGGAACACAAGAATGAATTAAAAAAACATTTTTTATGTGGAACAGGTACAACAGCCAGAATGATTACAGATCAAACAGGACTTCCAGTCAAAGGATATAACAGTGGACCATTAGGAGGCGACCAGCAGATCGGAGCCAAGATTGTGGAAGGAAAGGTTGATTTTGTTGTATTTTTCTCAGACCCATTAGCGGCACAGCCACATGATCCGGATGTCAAGGCACTTCTTAGAATTGCTCAAGTATATGATATTCCAATTGCCAATAATCGTGCTACCGCAGATTTTATGATTACTTCCACTTTTTTAAATGAGCAGTACGATCATAATATTATTAATTTTAATAAAAATGTCAAGGATCGGGCAAATACCTTATAAAAGGAGCAGATTATGGCTGAAAGAAAGGTAGAACAAAGCAAGTTAGAAAAATGGTATCAACAAAAGGGAAATCAGCTCTTCGTATTATATGGAAGAGAAGAAAATGGAATACGTGAGTTAAGCCAGGACTTCTGTAAGGATAAGAAGACCTTTTACTATCATGCGCCGGAAGTATCAGGGGATGCCCAAAAGCTACGGATGAAGAAAGAGCTGGAGAACAACTATCAGATTACCATAGAGCAAGAGGACTATGAGGCATACTTTAGCAGTATGGTTGAGGAAACAGGGCATAAGCTTGTGTTGGTGATAGATGAATTTGATTATATTGTAAAAAAAGATGATAGTTTTATGACCGCAGTAAAAAAATTAAAAGAAAAAAAACTGTATCAAGGTGATATTATGATTCTTTTGTGCAGTACATCTGTTTCCTGGGTGGAACAGGATATGACAAGAATATTAGGTCCTATTGGCAAAGAGCTAAATGGAATTATCAAATTAAAAGAATTAAAATTTATAGATGTGGTGAAGTTTTTTTCAAACTACTCGGTGAGTCAATGCGTAGAATTATATGGTGTAATTGGCGGTGTACCGGAATTTATGGAACATTGGAATAAAGAAAAGGATATTCGTTGGAATATTTGCCATGGTATTTTAAGCAAAAATGGTTTTTTATTTCATAAAGCAGAGTGGATGATTCGCAGTCAGCTTCGGGAACCATCAGTATATCATACTATTCTAGAAGCAGTGGCATCTGGAAAACATAAGTTAAATGATTTATATCAGGAGACGGGATTTTCTAGAGCAAAGATTAGTGTATATTTGAAAAATTTAATGGAACTAGATTTGATAGAGAAGATTTATTCCATGGAAACGGGTGGATGGGAAAATTCCCAAAAAGGTTTATACCAAATAAAGGATACATTTATTAATTTTTGGTTTACGTTTATATATCCACATCTGTCTCAACTATACCAAATGGAGCCGGAAGACTTTTATGATGCGTATCTTGCAGATAAGATGGGAATGTATCTAAACAGGTATTTTGTGAAAATATGTATGGAATATTTAGAACTAATGGATTTAACTCAAAAACTTCCAGTTCAAATTCACAAAATGGGTACTTGGATTGGGAAAAAAGGACATATCGATATTATTGTACAAAATAGCATTCGTGAAAATTTAATTTGTCTGTGTAATTGGTCAGAACCTAAGATGACATTTGAAATGTGTCAGCAACTGTTTGAGAGTATGGAGCAGGCAAAGATTTCAGCTAGTTATTATTATCTGTTTTCAGCCAAAGGGTTTGATGAAAAATTGATAAAAATGGTAGCGAAAGATTCACGTATTCTGTTGGTGAATATGAATCAGTTATAACTAAGAAAGCAGGATACCGTTGTATGACGAAAGCTTTGTATATTGCAGAAAAACCGAGTGTAGCAAGGGAATTTGCGAAAGCATTAAAACAGGAATTTAAAAAACAAGATGGATATATGGAGTCACAGGACTCAGTAGTAACTTGGTGTGTAGGACATTTGGTCACTATGAGTTATCCGGAATGTTATGATGAAAAATATAAGAAATGGAGTCTTGCTACTCTGCCCTTTATGCCAGAAGAATTTAAGTATGAAGTAATTCCGGGAGTAAAGAAGCAGTACAATATTGTAGCAGGACTTTTAACACGCCTTGATGTGGACACTATTTTTGTCTGTACTGACTCCGGACGTGAGGGAGAGTACATTTATCGTTTGGTAGAACGTCAGGCGCATGTTAAAGGAAAGAAGCGCAGAAGAGTATGGATTGATTCTCAGACAGAAGAAGAAATTCTAAGAGGAATTCGAGAAGCTAAGGATTTATCGGAATATGATAATTTATGTGAGTCAGCCTATTTGCGTGCCAAAGAAGACTATCTTATGGGTATTAATTTTTCCCGACTTTTGACACTGAAATATGGCAACAGTATCTCTAACTTTTTACACACAAAATCCACAGTAGTAAGTGTAGGGCGGGTTATGACCTGTGTGCTGGGCATGGTGGTGCGAAGAGAACGCGAAGTACGTGAATTTGTAAAAACACCATTTTACCGTATTATTAGCGAACTGGATATTCAAGGAAATTCAGTAGATGGAGAATGGCGGGCAGTAGAAGGTTCTAAGTACTATAATTCTCCCAAACTATACAAGGAAAATGGATTTAAAAAAGAGGAAGATGCAAAAGCACTTATCCTATCATTAAAAGCAATACCTCCAAATGGAACGAAGGCGTTCGTAGGTTCTGTGGAAAAAAAGAAAGAAACAAAAAATCCGCCCCTACTATATAACTTGGCAGAATTACAAAATGACAGTTCTAGACTTTTTAAAATCAGTCCGGATCAGACCCTTCAAGTAGTACAAGAACTTTATGAAAAGAAGCTAGTAACTTATCCTAGAACAGATGCTAGAGTATTATCTACAGCAGTGGCAAAGGAAATAAGTAAAAATATACGGGGAATTTGTAATATTCCATCTGTAAAAGTATATGCTCAGCATATTTTAGATACAGGAAGTTATAAAAATATTGCAAAAACTAAATATGTAAATGATAAACAAATTACAGACCATTATGCTATTATTCCAACGGGACAAGGCATGGGTGTAATTTCTAGTCTGAATCAAACAGCACTTTGGGTGTATGAAGCAATCGTGCGAAGATTTATAAGCATTTTCTGTCCACCAGCAATTTACCAAAAGGTCAATCTTGTTACGTTAATGGGGCAGGAGAAGTTTTTTGCTACATTTAAGGTATTGAAAGAACCTGGTTATTTAAAGGTAATGGAGTATTCTTTTCAGAAAAAAAAGGAAACAGAAAGCAATAGCAACGGAGAAGCCTCCTGCGATGCAAGATTTGTGGAATTGCTGTCAACCTTAAAAAAAGGTATGGAGCTTCCAGTGAAAGGAATCACCGTCAAAGAAGGAGAAACAGCACCGCCTAAACGCTATAATTCCGGTTCCATGATTCTTGCTATGGAAAATGCAGGACAATTAATTGAAGACGAAGAATTACGTGCACAAATAAAAGGAAGTGGAATTGGCACCAGTGCCACAAGGGCAGAAATTTTAAAAAAACTGGTAAATAATAAATATTTGGGATTAAATAGCAAAACACAGCTGGTAACTCCTACGCTATTAGGAGAAATGATATATGATGTGGTAAATGCCTCAATCCGTTCACTTTTAAATCCAGAATTAACAGCAAGCTGGGAAAAAGGATTAAATTATGTGGCGGAGGGAAGTATTACACCTAAAGAATACATGAATAAACTGGAGAATTTTGTAAAATCCCGTAC
Organism: Lachnospiraceae bacterium; assembly: GCA_036653135.1. GTDB lineage: Bacteria > Bacillota > Clostridia > Lachnospirales > Lachnospiraceae > Petralouisia. The sequence goes on along the minus strand of JAVVUO010000054.1, from coordinate 7,052 downwards.
CAGTGGAGTACTGGGTCTAAACAATCAATATGCACTGCGCACCTATTTCCAAAAAGCAGCGGGTTATTATAAATCGGTAGAAAAAACTACCGGAAAAAAGTAATCATGAGAAAAACAATAGAATGAAGAAAGAGAGAAATTAGATGGAAACAGCAAAAATTTGTAATTTATATCACTTAGAAGAAACCATTGCAGCGCAATTATTTCAAGGATGCACCTATCCTTGGGAAGTACTGCCTAAAATTGGTGAATTTATTTGTCAGCTGGGTGCAACCTTGGATATGGATAAATTCGAAGAACGAGGAGAACATATTTGGATTGCAAAATCTGCTAAAGTAGCACCGACTGCAAGCATTAATGGTCCTGTTATTATTGATGAAGAGGCGGAAATTCGTCACTGTGCTTTTATTCGGGGCAATGCTATTGTAGGCAAAGGAGTAGTAGTAGGAAATTCTACAGAACTTAAAAATGTAGTGCTGTTCAATAAGGTACAAGTACCTCATTACAATTACGTAGGAGATTCTGTATTGGGATATAAAGCTCATATGGGAGCAGGTTCCATCACATCTAATGTAAAATCAGATAAGACATTGGTAGTGGTAAAAAATGAAGAAGAACAGTTAGAAACCGGACTTAAAAAGTTTGGTGCCATGTTGGGAGATGAAGTGGAAGTGGGTTGCAATAGTGTATTAAATCCTGGAACAGTGATAGGAAGCCATACAAACGTCTATCCATTGTCTATGGTAAGAGGAGTCATTGCAGCGGACGCTATTTATAAAAATAGAAATGAAGTAGCCCAAAAGCAGCAACTAAAATAGTGAACTGAAAAGTGGGTAAAAAATATTGACAAAAGTCATCACATGCATTATTGTATTAGGATAGTAATACAATAATGTGTGTGATTTTTTTGTATTAGAAAAGAATTACAATCAAGGAGGCCAATGAGTTATGTTAGAAATTCAAGAATTAACCAAAAAATATGGAAAAAATTTAGCTGTAGACCATGTGAATTTCACATTAGGGGATGGAGAAGTAGGAATTTTGCTAGGACCAAACGGAGCTGGAAAATCTACTATTATTAAAAGTGTGGCAGGTCTGCTGCGTTATGAAGGCGGAGTGGGAATTGAACATATGCCTGCAAAATCCATTGAAGCAAAGAGAGTGTTTGGCTATGTTCCGGAACTGCCTGCGATGTTTGATGCATTAACAGTAGAAGAACATATTGAATATATCCGCCGCGCTTATAATTCTAATATTACAGAGGAAGAAGTAGAGACCCTGTTCAAACGTTTTGACTTATATGATAAAAGACAAAAACTGGGAAATGAGCTGTCCAAAGGAATGATGCAAAAAGTCAGCATTTGCTGTGCTCTTGTGATGAAACCTAAAGTGCTGATGTTAGATGAGCCTATGATTGGATTGGATCCGGCAGCCATTAAGGAATTGAAAGAAATTATTTTGGAATTAAAAGCCACAGGAACCACTATTTTACTTAGTACTCATATGCTAGAAATGGTGCGTGATTTATGGGATGTTATGTATATTATGGAAAAAGGAAAAATCATAGGAAATTTTACTAGGGAAGAAACTCAAGATGAAGACATTGAAGAACTTTTCTTTAAAATAACAGGAGGCGGGGAAGCATCATGAGCAGTTTTCTTTATCTTTATCAGAGAACCATCGTAAACCGTATTAAAAAATCTTTGAAACGACCGATTACGTATGTGGCAATTCCCTTTATTGCATTTTATTTGATCATGATAGGTTCTATACTTTATAAACTACTTCAAGATGATAGTATCAATACGCCGGAAACACTGGTTACCGTGCTTAGCATTTTAATATTTTTAATGATACCAAGTAATATTATAGGATATGCAAAACGAAAAGGACTACTGTTTCGCCCAAGTGAAATACATTTTGTCCTGCCATCTCCAGTAAGCCCTAAAATGGTGTTAATGTTTGCAGGAATGAAATCATTTGCTATGAACCTTTTGGTGGGAATTACCATATTGATTTGTGGAATTTTTCTGTTTCAGATAGCAGTTTGGAAGATGTTATTATATTTTCTGCTATTTACAGTATTTGAAACTATTTTAGAAGCAAGTATTATTATATTTTGCTATGGAAATGAAAGGTTGTCAGAAACATTTTTTAAGAAAGTAACCATAGTAGTTTATGCTGTATTAGCGATAGTAGTAGGGATTGCGGTATATTTAATGGCAACACAAGAGGCATCGTTTAGTTTGATTAGGGAATATTTAGAACTGCCCATTATTCAACTGATTCCAATTATAGGATGGAACATTGCAGCCACACGTTTGATTTTTTTAGGACCAGATTTTATTAATATCATAGGAACGGTGCTCTTTATCATTTCAGTACTTGGAATGTTTTTGTTGGCCAAAAAGATGAAATGTACCGGAGGCTATTATGAAGATGTTATGAAATTTGCAGATGATTATCAGGCACTTCTCCAAGATAGAAAAAAGGGAGTTGTATCTACAGCAATAGGAAAGAAAAAGAAATTTAAAAAAGCCCAGGTAGAATATAAAGGAATCGGTGCAAAAGCGATTTATTTTCGTCAGCTTTTGGAATATAAAAAGAACAAGTTCTTTATTTTTGGATGGAATACCCTTCTTTGTCTTGGAATTGGAATTGGGATAGGAGTAGTAGCATATTTTAATGATGCTTTCTCCAAAGTTGGTATGGGAAAAGTATTTGTAATTCCAGCAGTGTACAGCTATTTTGTGCTTATTTGCAGTGGATATGCCACAAAATGGTCAAAGGAACTGGAAAACCCTTATACTTATCTGATTCCAGATACCTCTCTTAAAAAAATTTGGTATGCAACAAAAATTGAACATATTAGGTCAATAATAGATGGAATTTGTATCACCCTTCCAGGGGCTTTGATTCTTGGGATTAATCCTGTGATCATCATATTGACGATTATTCTTTATGTATGTCTTATGGCCAATCGATTGTATTATAACATGTTAGCAGATGCAATACTTGGGAATAGTCTTGGAAATATGGGGCGTTCATTTTTGAAAATATTTCTTCAAAGTCTAGCGATTGGGATTGGAATTATGGCAGCAGCAGTGGGAGGAATCTTTTTGGGAATCGAAGCCGGATTTGTTATTATGATTCTGGTTATGGGGCTGTTAACTTTTGCAGGAGCAGCAGGGGCATCGGTTTCCTTTATAAAAATGGAAGTATTAGATTGACGAAATCGACAAAATGTGATTAAATATGAGTAAGTATGTTAAATACATAACAATGTTTGACATGATAATTTAATTCATGGATTGAAAGGAGTCTTAAAATGATTTATTCACAGGAAGTTGAAAACATGTGTCCGGTTGCTAAAGGTGCAAAACACGAACCGGCTCCAATTCCGGAAGAAGGAAAATGGGTACACTCCAAAAAAATTGAAGATATTTCTGGTCTTACACATGGTATAGGTTGGTGCGCACCACAACAAGGTGCTTGTAAGCTTACACTAAATGTAAAAGAGGGTATTATTGAGGAAGCATTAATTGAAACTATCGGATGTTCCGGTATGACTCATTCCGCAGCTATGGCAGCAGAGATTTTACAGGGAAAGACTATTTTAGAAGCATTAAATACAGACCTTGTTTGTGATGCTATCAATACAGCAATGAGAGAATTATTTTTACAGATTGTATACGGAAGAACTCAGAGTGCATTTTCTGATGATGGACTTCCAGTAGGAGCTGGTTTGGAAGATTTAGGAAAAGGTCTTCGTTCTCAGGTTGGTACAATGTATGCCACCAATAAAAAAGGTGTTCGTTACTTAGAAATGGCAGAAGGTTATGTAACCGGAATTGCTCTTGACGCAGATGATGAAGTGATTGGATATCAGTTCGTAAGCCTTGGAAAAATGACAGATTTCATTAAAAAAGGTGATGATGCTAATACCGCATGGGAAAAATCCAAAGGTCAGTACGGACGTGTAGCTGATGCTGCTAAGATCATCGATCCAAGAAAAGAGTAGACTGAATTTTATGAGTAACGCAGGTGGGAGAGATGTTTCATCTCACATCGTGCATATAGAGAATAATAGGAGGACATTTCAAATGGCTTTATTTGAATCATATGAAAGAAGAGTTGATAAAATCAATTCTGTTTTAAATAACTATGGTATCAGCTCTATTGAAGAAGCTGAGAAAATCACAAAAGACGCTGGACTCGATGTATACGAGCAGGTAAAGAAAATCCAGCCAATCTGTTTTGAAAATGCTTGTTGGGCTTACATCGTAGGTGCTGCAATTGCAATTAAAAAAGATTGCAGAAGAGCAGCAGATGCTGCAGCAGCAATCGGAGAAGGTCTTCAGGCTTTCTGTATTCCAGGTTCTGTAGCAGACCACAGAAATGTTGGTATTGGACATGGTAACCTTGGTAAAATGTTATTAGAAGAAGAGACAGAATGTTTCTGCTTCTTAGCAGGACATGAATCTTTTGCAGCAGCAGAAGGTGCAATTGGAATTGCTGAAAAAGCAAACAAAGTACGTAAACAGCCATTACGAGTTATTCTGAATGGGTTAGGAAAAGATGCAGCACAGATTATTTCCCGTATTAATGGATTTACCTTTGTTGAGACTAAAATGAACTACTTTACAGGTGAAGTAGAAACAGTATATGAAAAACCATATTCTGAGGGAATTCGTGCAACCATTAAATGTTATGGTGCAGATGACGTAACAGAAGGTGTTTCTATTATGCATAAGGAGCATGTAGGTGTATCTATTACAGGTAACTCTACTAATCCAACACGTTTTCAGCACCCAGTAGCTGGAACTTACAAAAAAGAATGTATTGAACAGGGCAAGAAATTCTTCTCCGTTGCATCAGGTGGTGGTACAGGTCGTACACTTCACCCAGATAACATGGCAGCAGGTCCTGCTTCTTATGGAATGACAGACACCATGGGACGTATGCATTCAGATGCACAGTTTGCAGGTTCTTCTTCTGTACCTGCACATGTTGAGATGATGGGACTTATCGGCATGGGTAACAATCCTATGGTCGGAGCTACTGTAGCAGTTGCAGTTGCAGTTCAAGAAGCAGCAGACGCAGGAAAATTCTAATATTTAAATAATAAATGCCTATTTGTGAGGGTTTTTCAAGTCGTAGTGTGATTTGAGAAACCCTCATTTTTGCATATAAGGCACAGATAAGATTTAGGCTATGGTTGAAAAGCATGTTCAATAATAAAAGGAGGTCCAAAATGAACTATCGGGTATTGGGAAAAACAGGATTAGTGGTGAGTGAAATAGGGTTAGGCGGAGAGTGGTTGGAACGACATAATGCCAAAGAAGTAAAAGAAGTAGTGACACATTGCAAGGAAGCAGGAATCAATATTTTAGACTGTTGGATGGCAGAACCTAATGTGCGTTCTAATATCGGTGCAGCTATTGAGGGATATCGAAAAGATTGGATTATTCAAGGACATCTAGGTTCCACCTGGCAGAATGGACAATATGTGAGAACTAGAGAACTTCCCAAAGTAAAGGAAGCTTTTTTGGATTTATTAACACGTTTTAAGACAGATTATATAGATTTGGGTATGATACATTTCGTAGATGAAATGGCTGAATTTAACCGTATTATGGATGGGGAATTTATAGAATATGTAAGAGAATTAAAGAAAAATGGCACGATTAGACATATTGGTATGAGTACACACAATCCAGATGTAGCAAAACAGGCAGCGCTTAGCGGAGAAATTGAAATGATTCTGTTTAGTGTAAATCCGGCATTTGATATGATGCCAGCAACAGAGGATATGAATCGTTATTTTTCGGACAATTATGATGATGAGCTTGGAGGAATTGCACCGGAGCGCGTAGAACTTTATAATATTTGCCAACGAGAACAAGTAGGAATTACAGTAATGAAGGGATATGCAGGAGGAAGACTTTTCACAGCAGAAACGTCTCCGTTTGGGGTAGCATTAACGCCCATACAATGTCTTCATTATGCATTGACTAGACCGGGGGTTGCAAGCGTTATGGTCGGATACGATACAGTAGCACACGTAGATGAAGCGGTGGCATATGAAACCGCAACTCTAGAAGAAAAAGATTATGCAAGTGTACTCGCATCAGCCCCAAAACACGCTTATATGGGACAATGCACTTATTGTGGGCATTGTGCACCCTGCCCGGTAAAAATTGATATTGCAATGGTGAATAAGCTATATGATTTGGCTGTAATGCAGGAAAAAATACCAAAATCCATACAAGCTCATTATCAGGGATTATCAGCCAATGCATCAAATTGTATTAACTGTGGTGGCTGTGAAACAAGATGTCCATTTGGTGTGAAAATTATGAATAAAATGAGTAAAGCGGATAAATTGTTAAGTTGTAATAAATGACATGGTGGGAATTTGAAATAGACCAAGTTTTAAAGGTGCATAGGTGAAAAAGAAAAATGAAATCAACATTATAATTAATAGAAAACGCAGTGCAAATCGATAATCTTTCACAGAGCAGCCTAAAGTAAGCCGGTATACTATTATAAATGTGGCAGTGACACTAAGGAAAAAAGTCATAATATCAAGAAATAGGGTATGAAAGCCAAGTATACCGGTATAAGTATAGAAAATAGCCGGAATTAAGAAGGTACCTGATAAAATTCCTGCCCAAAAAGCAGATTCTATGCAGGGATATTCTTTGTGTAAATTAAGGATAGCAAAAATGCTATAGAGTAATGTTGGGAAAAACAACAATTTTATATGTTCCCAGGTGGATTCATTAACCGGAGCAATAAAACCAACCCAATATTCATTTTTGGACCAAGGGTAGACAAAATGCATGAATGTTCCAAGAATGGAAACTAAAATGGTGCCTGCCAGCATGTAACGTATCAATTTTTTGTTCATAAATTGGTGTCCTTTCCTAATCTGAATTTTTTTGGCAATCGTAATTATTATATGAAAAAAATGTAACAGTTCAGCCTTCGGCTGAACAATAACGACTTTAGCACCGGCTAAAATATAGCCGGTGTGCCTTCAAATATTA
>JAVVUO010000053.1:0-11281 GCA_036653135.1 Lachnospiraceae bacterium | reverse complement strand
GATGGTGGTTACAGGAGGAACAGCTCTGATACTGACCTGGATACGTAAGAAGAAAGAAAAGCAAGAATAGTAATCATACAGATTCCCAGAAAGGAGTATCCTTTCTGGGAATTTAGATGTTTGGTGCTGCTTAAAATCGAGCCTTGAAAGGTAAATATTTTTCGCACTAATTACCCTTGATTTACTATTGAATTCTCAAGATATGATAAAATAAAAGAAAAACTTTTTCGCAAAGGAGATTTTATCATGTCACAAGCAGAGATTAGAAAGATGAGGAAAACGAAGTAGTTTAGTTGAAGAATGTGGAAAAATTTATTTTTTTACAAATTCATTAATTCTAAGCGGATAAAAGAAAAAGCTCCTTTCGGAGCTGTGTTATCAGTTAGGGACTTGACTTTTTGTGGGATTTTGTATAGAATCTTAAATGTAAGTTAGTAGTTTCTTTCATGCTAATTTATCGTTGTGAAAACCTTCTTTCGTATTGGTATTGTTGTTAACATAATGATAGATTAAAATGTGTCCTTTTTGAATATTTATGAGAAGAAAAAATGATTACAAAAAAATAGATGCCCATCAACTCTATAAAAAATAAGGTGTGATGGGTTTTTCTGATTCTAAAACCTAAATCTTTGGACAAAAAAGTGAGGGATTTTATCTTCAAATATTCTTCAGAATACAGACGTATTCCGCATTGGAAGCAGTTTCTATGACATCATGGGAGGTTTAAATGAGTGGAGAAAATAATGAATAATACGCCGAACAAAAGTGGTACATTTGAGGCGCAGCAAAAGTTAATGCTTTTCAAGATAATGGGCGAACTACCAAACCTCATTTGCTTGGCAGTTGCGGCGTTGGTTTCTCAATCAATGCTAGTATGGATGGATCTGATTGACGCAGTTAATCTCCTGCTTAGCACGACATTGGTATACATTTTTTCGGTCAAACTGCAAAAAAACTTATCTTACCAGTATAACTATGGTACGGGCAAGCTGGAAGCCGTTGTATCACTCTGCTGTGATATGCTGCTGTTTGTGAGTCTTGTAATAGCGACCGTCTTTGCGGTGAACGATTTTATCTATCCGAAGCAGCCGAGCCAACTGATCATTTGGGTGGTGCTATTAAAACTGGTGAATGTTTTGTTTGACGTGTATGTCCTAATAGAACAGAAAAAAAACCAGATGAACAGCAGCCTGTATCATGCGGAGCTTGGCGCCAATGTCAAAGTGCTTCTGTCCGATGGCAGTCTGTTCGTCATTTTAATTGTCACCTATTTTCTGAGAGATGCTAGGTGGGCATGGTACATTTCACCGATTTTCACTCTGGGACTTGTTGTGCTGTTGGGATATTCTACAGGCTTGCGTACGCGCAAGGTGGTTATCGAGCTGATGGACATGACCTGCGATGAAAAAACGCAGCACAGTATCATCAAAGTCTTGGTGTCACTCTATGACCAGTATGATGAATTCTTTGAGGTGAAGTCTAGAACAAATGGCGATAGCTTGCTTGTTGATGTCTATCTACGCTTTCTTCCGGAGACTACCTTCGCACAAATCGGACAATTTGTAAACACCGCTTCAAAAAAACTACGAAACTTGAATCCGAATATCGTGCTCAACGTTGTAATTAGGGAGGAATAAACGGTGTCGCAATTTTTCCGGCGGTATTACGAACAGGAGATTTGTTATCTCACGTAAAAATAACGTTATTTTACGTTGGAACTTGCACAGCAATCAGAATATTGTTATACTGAAAGGAAAAAGAAATTCTAAAAAAATGGAGGAAAGAATAATGAAAGAAAAAATACCGATAGGCTTTTTTGGTTATGGAACTCGTGCACTTGATGCGCTTATGGTTCATCCGGCTTTTGATGTAAGATACAATTGGGCACCGGAAAAATGTCTTTGTAACGACGTATATGAAGCAGACAAGCGTTATAAAGAAAAAGTTCCCTTGCAAATCATAAAGAATCGAAACGATTTGTTAACACAGCTTAAAAAAGTAAATGACGTAAGATGTTTTTTGATGAATGCGTCCCCTATTATTTTGACAAAACCTATTCTTGATCTCATGGATTTTTACAATATTCATCCGGGTAATTTGGCCAATAACCGAGGACATCATCCTCACTTATGGTCCATTCTTTTAGATGAATCAGAAACCCAGATTAATCTGCACAGTGTTACACCTGAAATTGACTTAGGAAATGTAATATCTTCCATTACACTTCCCATACAGAAGGAGGATACTTCTTTCACGTTACTCAATCGGGCAGAAGATCATATTGGCGAACTGCTTAGCGATCTGGCAGAGTATCTGAACGGCAGACGCTCTGCAATTAGATGCATTGAAGAGGGTATCTATCGTCGCAAAATGACTTATGAAGATTACCAAATCAATCCTGAAACCAGTACTCTTGCTGATATGGATCGTAAAATTCGCACAAGGGCAATGCACAGCGGAGCCTTTTTCGCACAAGATGGACGGCGGTATTATGTAGATAAAATTCTAGATTACAAAAAGATACCTTGCGCCATCACGCCATCTCCAATGGCAGAAACGTTGCATTCTCCTTTTTCTCTGACTATGGAAGATGGAATACTTATGCTCTGCCGCAAAAATGAAACATTTCGATTTCGGGAATCAAAAATCACATCTCAGGAGGGAACCATTCTATGCGATTACAGAGTGGATGCATACGAAAAATAAATGTTATTATGGCACTTGTTTTCAGCATGCTGTTCTGTCTGAACGGATGTTCTAAATCCAGCGGTTTAACATCTGATGATTATATTAAAGCAGATGCAATTCTAAAACAGCGTTCACAACTAACCTATTCTCCAACTGCAAAAGAAGATGGAACTCCGTTTCAGATTGCCTATATAGATATTGACCCATACGCACCATCAGGTGAAATGTTGTACTTTTTTATTCTTGAATTGATCGAAAAGGGCTGGATTGAAATCGAAGAATCCCTTCCATTTTCACCTTTGGACACTGATGCAAAAGAATTGCTGCACTATCTGAGTGTGAACGATACCGCCGGTTACTTACAGTTTTCGGACGATACAACATATTATTTGGCAATAGATGGGGAAACGGAATGCCGCAAAAGTTTAGAAGAAAAACTCGAGAACCAACAGATTGATTTGATTTTTTGTATGGGTACATGGCCAGGTACTTTCGTAAAAGAAATGGGAATAGAGGACATTCCTATTATGGTGTATTTCAGTGTAGATCCCGTGGCTTCTGGAATCGCCAAGTCAGCCGAGGATTCAGGTCAAGACAATCTCTGGTGCCATATCAATAATAATGTTTATTATAAACAACTGGAATTCTATCATAAGAATTTTGAATTTCAGAACATTGGAATGGTCTACTATGATGAATCCGTGGCATCTATGGGTGCTTATCGTGATGTTGCCAAAACGCTGGGATTCCATATTACGGAAGTAAAAATAGAACAATTAACTGATAAAGGAGCCGAATCAGAAAAGCAGTATTATGAAAGCCTGAAAAACACATTTCAGACATTGATTTTAGACTCACATATTGATGCCTTCCTTCTAGGTACCGATATCTTGAAAGATGAAAACAATATTGAGGAAATGCTACAGCCCTTTTACCAGCATAAAATTCCTGTCCTAGTACAAAATGGAGAATACTTTGTGCAGCAAGGTGCACTGATGATGGTAACCGCCAGTGATGCCAAAGAGCAAGCGCCTTTTGTTGCAGATACGCTCGCTGGAATTCTCAATGGAATATCACCTAGACAAATGCAACAGGTGTATTTGTCTTCACCCTACCTTTCAATTAATCTAGGTTCTGCTGATGCATTGGAATATCAGGTGCCAATTGACTTAATTCTTTCAGCAGAGCATATTTACGAGTAAAAGACTTAAAAAAGAGGATGAAAACATATGAAGAAAATCCAACGCGCTGGACTTTCAGCAGCTATTTTTGCAATTCTTTTGTCCGTATGCCTCGGATTCGCAGGGTGGATACTAGGCTTGACATTTGACAATATCTGTCTGGAAATCAAAGAACAATATTGCTATTCAGAGGCAGAGGAAATAGTTGGTGAAATTGAAAATGGTATTCAATTTGGTAAATCTTTGGAAAAATATTACGACATGGATCGTATCCTAAAACAGCTTAAGACCTTGATTCCAGGCAATGCAGAGGCTGCTATTGTCGACCAGAGCGGAGTTCCTGTCATTAGCTCCTTTCAGGGAAAAGAGGTTGAACGAGAGTATCTAGCTCGTTTTTGTTCTCATGAGTACCGCAAGCAAACTGGACCACAACGGAATTTTGGCGATATGAAAAGTATGGTTTTACCAATCAAGGACAGCAATCAATCTACAATTGGTGAAGCAGTATTAATTTATAACTCAAAAATGCTGCTTCCTACACATAATACTGGCTGGATTTTCAAAATAATTCTTGTTCTTATTTTTATCGCAATTATATTTTATCTTCTGTTAGAAAAGCAAACTATCGTTAGAAAAGATAGGGCTTTAAAAATCGCTCATATCTTCCCTATGGCAATGGTTATGATTGGGCTGTTTCTTGAAATTACAATCCTCTATACCGATTATCAAAAGCAATATGAAAATTTGATTTATGAGAATGCCAGCGCATTTACAAGAATTACAGAGAACAAGGTATCTGAACTTTTAAACAAGGGGCTTCCGGAAGAACGGCTGCAGGATATTCATGCCTATTTTGAAAAAAAGACGACTGCCAATGATACTATCTGGAATATCCGAATTGTTCATGAATATATGGATACCGCCGACGTTTTGAAGCGAACCGACCGAGATACCTTAGTTTGTCCCATTGAAGCAAATAAGAACCTTGATATTCTAGTTACGCTGAACCGTAGTTTTATTGGTACTCAAATGACAAGGATGACGGCCACTTTTGCGGTAATATTTATTATCTGTCTGATGATTAGCTATGAGGTGATACGACTGATTGACATATTACAACTACGCATGAGAGAAAAAGAGACTGAGCAAGTACAGATTACTAATATACAACACTGTGTTTCACTAAATATTAAGTTACTGTCGTTTTTAACTTATACTGCTATTTATACCAGTATGCCTTTTGCTGCGGTTGTGCTTCGTACATGGAATGCTTCCATATTTGGACTTTCACTAGAAGCATCAGCCTCTCTCCCCCTTTCCATGGAACTTATCGGAATTCTGTTGTTTTCAATCATAATACCTAAGGTGTGTAAGAAAACAAGCATTTACATTTTAGGAATTGCTGCTTTTGTCTGCCTAATTGCCGGTAATTTAGGCAGCGCTATGGTGGACAACGCATATATGTTACTGCTTATGAGAGGGGTTTGCAGTCTGGGATTTGCTTTGTTCAAATATTTGATGAACACGGTAGTCGCTACAGGTTCTGCGACTTCCCAGGCAGTCGGACATAATTTTGCATTATTCAATGCCGGGCTTTTGGGTGGCATTACTGCAGGTGGTGCAGTCGGAGCAGTTGTGGCCGATGGCATGGGCTATCAGTTCAACTATACTTTCACGACGGTGCTGCTGTTGCTTACATTTATCGTACTTCTGTTTATTCTTCCTTGGAAATATTTAAAAAACTGTCGGGTGAAAGCCGTGACAGAAGCCAAAAAAAGTGCTATGAGCCTAAGGAATATTTTGCTAAACCGAGAAGTACTTAAAGTTTTGTTATTGGGTGCCGTGCCTCTTAATATTGGTCTGATGTATGTAGTTGCATTTCTCCCTGTTTATATGAACTTTATTGGAGAAAGTCCGCTGGCAATTAGTTATGCCTATTTGATCAATGGATTATTTGGTGTATATATTGGCGTTTTTTTAACAAAAGCCCTCCGCTTTCTGTCACATAAAGCTGGGTTTATATTCTCAATTCTTTTAGGTGGTATGGGAATTTTGGTACTCTGTATTGGTCACGAGTTGGGTATGGTACTGATATCTGCTGCTATCATGGGACTATTTGATGGATATGGCACATCCCGGATTACCACATTTTTCACTTCTATATCGCAAGTGCAAAAGCTTGGTACGGTTCAAGCTTTAATCACATTTAATATTGTAGGAAGTGCTGTACAGATTATGTGTCCACTTCTTTATAATTATACGATGCAGGAAAGTGGACGTACTGATTATCTAATGATTCTAGCTGTTGTATACTTTATAATAGCAGGGCTGATTCTTCTGTTTGTGAAAGGAATAAAACAATAATGAAAAAATCTATTCGTACTAAAATATTTCAAACTGTATTAACATTATCACTATTATTTGGCTTTCTTATTGGCACAGTTGCCATCAGTCAGTTCATACTCCAAAAAGTCAAGATTGAAAAAATGAACAAATCTTATGAACAGGAACTGACAGAGAAAGCAAAAACACAAATGAATGTTTTGAACAAAGAAATTGCCGAAAATCTGTCTGCTTTACACGGAAGCATCGTAAATGAAAATTTTGTATCCGTTCGGACACTGGCTCAGTCAACCGCTAATTATATGGAAAGCTTGTACGCAAATGCCCAAGGGGAAGCATCGCTTACAGAAGTAGGTGCAAGTGAATCTGGTATTGGCTTGATGCCCGGAACTGACCGCAATCTAGTACAGGATGAACTTAATAAAATTGCCAGCGTTCGTCAGTATATTGCAACACGTGAGGAGTATAATAGAAATAGTCAAGATGTATTGGATATCTATATCGTCACAGAATCAGGGATATGTATGGATGCAACGGAAACAGTATATGAAGGCACATATCCTGAACTGCGAACTACGGATTGGTATCTTAATGCAAAGGAAAGTCAAAAACCATACTGGGCTGATACATTCACTGGTGCGGTTACCGGCATTCAAAAGATAACTTGCGGAGTACCTTTTTATGATGACAATGGAATTTTTCTAGGTGTAGTTGCCGTAGATTTAGCAATTAATCATATTTATGATACAGCCTTATCCATTCGTTCCGAACAGGTGGAACATGCTCTTCTTTTGGACAATGCTCATAACATAATGATTAACCCTGATGGGTATGATATTAGTGGGTTAGATTTTTCTGAAAGTATTGTGGTTAAAGACGGAGGATTTGTTTCATTCGTAGGCATCCCGGAAACAGACTGGACATTATGCTTAGTATTTCAGTTTGATCTTGTTCAGGAAGCCACCACAAATATCGCAGCAACCATAGCAGATAATAACGCTGAAATGGATAAAATGATGAACCAGACCATAAAGGTCTCTATCCTTCTTTTCCTATTACTTACATTGGTAAGCTGTATCATCATTTTCTTCCTGTCCCGCAAAGTATCAGGCAGTCTTTCCGCACCAATTAACCGTCTGACAAAAGAAGTTGGCATCATTGGCACCGGAAATCTGGATTATAAAATACAGAATATGGATACCGGTGATGAGATAAGTCTGCTAGCAGATTCATTTAATGAAATGACGGTTAGACTAAAGAAATATGTGGAAAATCTAGCTACTATGACAGCCGAAAAAGAGCGCATTGGTGCTGAGCTGGATGTGGCTAGACATATTCAGAGCGCTATGCTTCCCTGCTTGTTCCCTCCATTTCCCGAGCGGTCTGAGCTTGATATCTACGCAACTATGACTCCGGCTAAGGAAGTTGGTGGTGACTTTTACGATTTCTTTCTCGCAGACGACGATCATCTTGTCATGGTGATGGCTGATGTGTCCGGAAAAGGCGTGCCGGCAGCATTGTTCATGGTAATCGCCAAAACATTGCTGAAAAACTGTGGACAAACTACAATTTCTCCGAAGGAAATTTTGGAAAAAGTTAATAATCAGCTATGTGAGAATAATGACGCTGAACTGTTTGTTACTGTTTGGCTTGGTATTCTTGAATTATCAACCGGTAAACTGGTTGCAGCGAATGCCGGTCATGAATACCCTGTCATCAAAAGAGATGGAAAAGAATATGAACTCTTCAAGGATCCACATGGTTTTGTTCTGGCAGGTATGGAAGGTTCACACTATAAAGAATATGAGCTCGTGTTAAACAGCGCAGACCGACTTTATCTTTATACCGATGGTGTTGCCGAAGCCACCAATACTCAAAATGAGCTTTACGGTACCGATCGGATGCTGGCGGCTCTGAATCTTCACAAGGATGCTAACACCGAAGAATTGCTGCGCTATATGAAGGAAGACATTGACCAATTTGTCGGAGAGGCTCCACAATTCGACGATATTACGATGCTCGCATTAGAATTTCAGATTAAAGGAGACGCTATGAAAAAAATTCAACTTAAACCTTCACTGGATTATCTAGACACAGCTACAGAGTTTGTAGAGCAAGAGTTGGACGCTGCCCAGGTATCGATGGCTATCATTGCCCAGATAAATATAGTTGTTGATGAAATTTTTTCTAATATTGCCAACTACAGTAGAGCATCTGATGTTACGGTAGGTTGTCAAATTAAGGAGGATATCATCACGTTACGTTTTGCCGACAATGGTATTTTCTATGACCCCACGATAAAGGCAGAGCCTGACATTTCACTTACCGCAGAAGAACGTAGTATTGGTGGTCTTGGCATCTACATGGTCAAGAAATTCATGGACAGTGTGGATTATGAATATCGTGATAAACTTAATATTTTGGTTTTGACTAAAAAGCTTTCATAACAAAAATATGCCGTTGGATTAACGAATGGCAATTCCGATGTTTTTTGTTTTTCGGTCATAGATTCTTAATTTAAAACCAGCTTTAAGGGCTGGGCGTAGGTGAAATCTGCTAGAGGGGAGAAAAGAATGAGGTTCTTACATTCGCTATGAGACTTCGTTGTGTGGATTTATGAATCGGGCATATGAGAAGGATAATATTATTGTAACTATTTTTTGGCGCACTTTGTTTGTGATGATTATAGCTGAGCTGGCCGGCTCTTTGTCGGCTATGCTCGATGGCATCATCATTGCAAGAAATTTAAACGAATATGCGATTGCGGCGCATGGCTTAGTGACCCCATACCTGAACATTCAAACGATGATTGGATGTTTTTTTGCAACCGGCATGCAGGTAGGCTGCGCACAAAAAATTGCACAGGCAAAGTCCGAAGAGGCAAATCAGCTGTTTTCGACCGCAGCTGTGATTCTTGCCGTGATTGGTGTTGTGGGGGCAATCATTGTAACGACATTTTCAACGCCAATCGCATTTTTTTTAGGAGCCGGAAAAGACACGGTGAATCTTTTGCCGATGACGTCCGACTATTTGAAGGGGCTTGCTATGGGGCTGCCTGTAACACTGGGAACCATATTATTAATTCCCATTGTAACGCTGGACGGAGGTAAAAAGCGAATTACGGTTGCCATAAATGTGATGCTGGCAGCAAATATTGCGGGTGATTTGCTGAACGTATTTCTGTTTAAAGGAGCCATGTTCGGCATGGCTTTTGCAACTTCGGTGGGATACCTGTTCTCCTTTGTTATTTTACTGGGGCATTTCAGAAAAAACAAATATTTTAGAATTCAGCGCAGGCGCGTCAAATTAAATCTGCTGGCGGTGCTTTCACAGGCTGGCATGCCTTCTGCCTGCAAAAAACTGTTTGCGATTTTTCGCACCTACTTCTTAAATATGATTTTTGTGACATTTGCGAGTACCTCTGCGCTTGTGGCGAATTCACTGGTGCAAAACAATATCAAAGTGGTTCTCATTTGTATTGCCATGGCCATAGGCTCCACTACATTATCTTTGACAGGCGTTTTATACGGCGAGGAGGATAAACGCGGTTTATACCAGCTGTTTAGATCTGTTGTGAAAATTTCTTTTGGCCCATGCGTTCTGATTTCCCTTCTCGTGTTTATCTTTGCGCCCAATATTGTCTCCGTTTTCGGCAGCGGGGCTTATACAGCGGATACAATCCTGGCGCTGCGCATCTTTATAATCGGTTTCCCGTTTATAGCGCTCAAGATGTTTTATGTTTTTTACTTCCAAGGCTCAACCAACAAAAAGCTATCCTATTATTCTTCCTTTGCGGGAGAAATGGCATTTGTGGTTATTTTGGCATTTGTACTGGTTCGCTGCTTTGGAACCATCGGCCTGTGGATTGCATACCCGCTGAATGAAATTGCCTATCTTGTTTCCATTTTTGTGATAGCCACTGTAAAGTACAAGCATTTCCCAAGAACCATAGAAGAACTTTTGTTCATGAAAAAGGACTTTGATGTAAGCGACGAATATAAGATGGATAAGACGGCCTATCGCATAGAGGACGTTCAGGGCCTGTCACAAGGCGCCGCAGCTTTTTGCCAGAAACATCAGCTGTTCCCACACCAGTGTTATGTTATGGCTCTTGCAGTAGAAGAAATGGTCAATAATATCTTCATGCATGGCGTTAAAAACAAAAAAGAACAATTCGTGGATTTGAAAATTGTAATCAAGGAAGACAAGGTGATTCTCAGAATAAGAGATAACTGTAAAGCCTTTAACCCCAAGGAGCGAGTGGACATGGTCACGGAGGACATCGTCAGCAATATCGGTATTCGTATGATTATCAATATGGCAAAGAAGATGGATTATGCCAATATACTGAACATGAACTATCTTACGATTGAGATTTAAGGGAATCACCTTTTGTCAAAACTGTGTTTTCAAATGTCCGCTTGATAGAATCCAGATATGTGGTGTATAATGATACAATAAATAGTTTGAGATTACTTTTTCAACAAGAAAAAGCGGCTCACAAACGGAGTGGGTGTATATGATAGGCATGAGGGGAGGTAATGAAATGAATTTAATCTGCGCCAACTTGGATTTATTTGCGGCTGCGATTATCGGAGTATTGCTGATTGGTACCACGTTTAAGCGCGACCATCCAAAGCCATTTGGTAGGAAAATAATTCTGTTGCTGCTAGGACACATGGTAGGACTGCTCTGTGACAGCGTACTGTGGTTTTGGAATCCGGAATTATTCCCCACCGTCAGCGTCCCTACTGCGGTTGTGGTTCAGAAGGCAGTTCTTTGGATTGCTTACTGTGTGCTTGCCGGGATGACCATAATCTACACCGATTGCATCGTGAAGTACATTGAGGAAAAGGCGCCTGTCTCAAAGCATATCGTCCCTTTTACCAAAGCCGTAAGCATTGTTGCGGTTGTGCTTTGGACAATATCTATCTTTAATGGAATGTTTTTCACCTTTGATGAAAAGGGCATGCTTGTGACCACACGGCTTTATTGCTTCACACAGGGCATCATTGGCCTGCTGCTATGCATGGACATGGCTTTAATCTTGAAGCATCACAAGACAATGG
>JAVVUO010000052.1:0-12466 GCA_036653135.1 Lachnospiraceae bacterium | reverse complement strand
GTAATGTATGGAGCTGACTGTTACTAATAGGTCGAGGGCTTGACCAAGAATGTTTTCGGATGAAACAAGAATCAATCATTTCTGTGTGAACTTTTGAAGGTATATCAATTATTAATCCTCGATAGCTCAGTGGTAGAGCATTCGGCTGTTAACCGAAGGGTCGTTGGTTCAAGCCCAACTCGGGGAGCTACATTTTATCCTGTAGAGATAGATGATTGCAGGATTTTTTTGTATATCAGATAATAGCAACTGCAAAATAGTAAAAAAATTAAATAAATCAAGAAAAACACTTGAAATATGCAAGAAGATATGGTAATATAAAAAGCGTCGCTGATGTAAAGTGACACAGAACGGCTCCTTGGTCAAGCGGTTAAGACATCGCCCTTTCACGGCGGTAACACGGGTTCAAGTCCCGTAGGAGTCACTTACTGAATTGTCTGTAAAGACGAAACAGTGTTTGTTATAATGAAATAGTATGGCGTCGTAGCCAAGAGGTAAGGCAGAGGTCTGCAACACCTTCATCACCAGTTCAAATCTGGTCGACGCCTTAAAAAAAGCTTCCGAATGATACATTCGGAAGCTTTTTGCTTGTACTTATGTTTTATATTTAGTCTAGTTGAAATATGTGTTTCAACTAGACTAAAATAGTTTATGTTGAACTTTTCTCCCAATACTTGTGGTGTAAATCAGCTACTTCGCTACATACTTCCGGTTTTGGTGGAGTACCTTCATAGGAAGGTCTTGCAATATAGTAACCTTGCAGCAAATCAACCCCTAAAGCAATGAGGGTATTCAATTCTTCCTTAGTTTCAACACCCTCGCCTAGCACCATAATATGACGTTCTCTAGCATATAATATCAAGTTCTGAACCAAGCGCTTTCGATTTTCATCTGTATTAATATTTCTTACAATATTCATATCAATTTTTACAATATTAGGTTGTACCTTTAAAAGAACAGCTTCATTATTATAGCCACATCCATAATCATCAATTGCCACCATTGCATTCCATTTACGCATAGTATTTACTTTCTGTGTAGTAATGCGTCCATTATCTTGTTCTTCTTCTGTAAATTCACATACAAGCCGATTTAAGTATCCCTGATAAGTACTGCGAAACAGTTCCAACATTTTTGGCTGCATAATTTGATTGGCAATAGAATTAATAAAAATCTTGCAATTTGATTCTAATTTGCCTAGTTCAAATAGTTGGGAAAAACTATGCATGGCCTCGAACCAAGTCATAACTTCTAAATCATACAGCCTAGATTGTGAATGTGCCATGCGCAAAATATCAAATGGAGATTGAAATAGTTCAACTTGGGAACGCATAAGCATTTCATAGCCATAAATGTTTCCGGTTACAGCCGACATGATAGGCTGGAGCATGTATCGTATTAAATGATGTTCTAACAAATTGTTAAATTCTTCTGGACCTTGCAGTAAAATACGGTTTTCCCGGTAAAGTTCCGGATTAAAATCCTGAATGGTTCCTTTTCGGCTGTGTTTTACCGTATACATGGCAAAATCGGCATATTGAAAAAGTTGAGTATAATTCTGTGCGTCGCTGGGATACCATGATTTTCCAGCAGAAACGCGAAGTCGGTATGGATTTTTGTTTGGTAGTAAAATAGAAGTATCCTGTACATGGTTCCAAATTTTTTGTACCCATTCATTTAGTTTTTCATAAGAATCTTCTCCATAAATAAAGGATAAAAATTCATCGCCGGAACGTCTGGCTACTATGATATGGTCTTGACTAAAAGCCAAGAGGCACTTTGCAAAAGTAGCAATATAGTCATCACCGGTAATATGTCCATAAGTATCATTGATATATTTTAGATTGTCTAAATCCCATACTAAAAGTACGGCTTTTTCAATTTGTGATGGCGGCTTTAGTAGTTTTTGCACCTGTTCTTCAAAGGCACGGCGATTGTAGAGATTGGTTAATAGGTCGTAATCACGTTCATATTCAATTTGTTGCTTTTCCAGTATCTCTGCGGTTACATCTGTTAACACACCTAGTACTGAATTTTCATCGGTTACTTCATTTAGACGAATCCATTTTGTATTGCCATTGGCAGTGCTAATTTGTATCAAATTTTTGTCCGTGGGCATCTGGTGTAATAGTAATTCTTTAAAACGTTTGGAAAAATCACTTCCATTAACATAAGTGTGAAGTTCGACCTGTGTTCCCCATTCCAGCATTTCATAGAGCCCACTGCTTACAAATACAAGATTTTCTTTTTCCTTATATTCAAATACACCAATTCCAGATCCAGATAATTCTATAATGGTGGATATTTTGAAAAATGCAGCGGCTACACGCTCACTGAGGTTTTCAATAGAAATGGATAATTCATCAATTTCGTCTACGTGTAATCTAGGGAGATGAATAGGCTGATTGGGATCACTACGACCTAATTCTGCAACTAACTGGCGAATAGGTATAGTAAGTATCCGATTAATGAAATACAGTCCCATCATACTAATTAAAACGGTACAGGTAATTAAGATTCCTAAGGTTTTTTGTGCGGTATGGTAAGTTTCTAACAGCACGGATTCTTGCTGAACACCCATCAGCATCCATTTTTCTTGTTCAAACGGGGTATTACTGTTGTAAAGTTTCAATTCCTGTATGCTGACACGAAGGGAATCATTATCATGCTTTAAGGATAATATTTCGTCTTTGGAATGCGTGGGAAAGGAAAATTCATGTTGAAGCCAGCTTGCTTTATTATAGGCGGTTCCGTTTATAAGAATCGGAACTGGATGGTTAAAATCGCTTCCTCGTGCTAATAGGTAGGCACCGGTTCCTGAGTCACCCAATTCCTTATTATTTAGCTTTTGACAAATGTAATCTTCGCTCAGCCCAACTCCCATTACCCCAATGACCTCTCCGGTAGAAAGAATAAGGGGCACAGAGTATGTTAAAATATCTCGGTCGGCTTCATTAATAGGACGGCTATAATCCCAATAAACAAAATTATGAAAATCGGGTTTCTCATTGGAGGAGGCGGCTAAAAAAGGTTTGTTAAAATAATCACAGTTTTCATTTTCAGTAATAGAAAACCCCACAGTCCAAAAACTATCTAAAGGAATTTTCCACTCCTTTGAAATAGAGGGAATACCCCGTTCAAATAAAAGAGTTCCATTGTTGTTAGAGTAAGAAGCAGGATTACTGTTGCGTAGATAAATTCCGGCTCGCTCTCCGGCGATATTTTGTGCATCAATAGTTCCGTTTAAAATGAAAAAAAGTTCGGAAGTATTACTGTTTTTTAAGGTGTCAATGACATCACCCATAACAGCATTTAAAATTTTTTGATTTAAGTTAGCATCATAGGAAATCTGTGTGGCAGATGCATTATTATTTTGTAAGGTTGTTTCTATCTGCTGTACTACCTGTGTTACGTTGTCTTCAATTCCAGACCACTGGGTATTCATTTCATTCTGCAAAGAAATCTTTCGTTTTTCTACCTGTTCTTGAAATACATGAAAGGCACTTTCTTGTAAGAAACTTAAAACATTTTGCTGAATAAGAACAGTATACAGTCCAATCACAATCAGTAAAATTGCCAGCACAGGAGGAAACATTTTGTGAAAAATAGAACGATTCTTCTGGGTTCGTTTTCCTGTTTTCAAGGACTGTCACCACCTTTATTGTCTTTTTTCTTATTGTAAATCATGTTTTAATCCAGATAACCATTGAGTAAAGAGATTTTCTAATGCTAAATTCACCTCGTCGCTGGTAAGACCCTCTAAAGAAGGTTTGTGTGTATCCAACCAGTCTGTCATATATGAGGTTAAAATACCGCGATATTTAGAACCATTATCAAAAGGCGGATTGGTATACAGTTCCTGTGAAGTAATGGCTTCCACACCTAAAAGTGCATTTTCAAGTACAAGATCAGAAACATGTTCTATATTAGCATAGGCATTTTCCATGTTTTTAGAAGTACCAGCTTCTAGCTTTACTGGAAAATATCCAGATTCACTGCAAAACTTTGTATTCTGTGTTACGTCGGTAAACCATTTTAAAAATACTGCGGAGGCGGTTTCATGGGATACATCGGATTTTAAAACTGCCATACCGGCACCTTGCTGTACACTGCATTCCTTTGTATCTTTAAAATCGGGTAAGGCATAAGCTTTACTGGTAATAGGGCGAGAACTTCCATCTGCACTGATTACTTTCTGAGGATAGTAGGCAATGCTAGAAGTAGAACCTACACAAGCAATTAAATCTCCTGTTTTCACATCATCACTGCGAAATCTGCCATAGGCTCCATAATATCCCTTTAAATAGGGAACACAATAACAATCCCATAAACGTTTCATAACATCATCTTTTAATTGTATCGTTACACCTGAGCTACTTGCTTTAAAAATATCACTTTCCATTTGATGACTTCCTACAATTAAATAATTAGCAAAAGCATCTCTGCCAAAAAAGGCTTTTCCTCCACTCCAATTATAATATTGTTCTGCTACTTGTGCCAACTCTTCCCAAGTGGAAAAAGAGGATGAATTCGCACCGGTTTCAGCGGCAAAAGGAGCCCAGTCTGTCTCATTTAGATATAATAATTCGGTGGACTTTGCCACAGGCATAACATAAAGTTCATCTTTTTTCAACATTCCTTCGGCTAAAAAATCAGGAATATAATCATTAAGTTCTTCTTGGGTGATATAGTCTTTTAAATTCACTAATAAATTCTGTTCATATAAAAGATATGCAGTATCTACATAAGTAGCAAAAATATCAGGTAATTCGTCTGACCCTACTTTGCTTTGTGCAGAATCAGTAACTGCGGCTGCTAAGTCAATAACATCTCCTTTTGACTGGGTGGATACAATAATGCCTTGTTCGGTACCTACGGTGTCATTAAACTCACGGACTAAATTGTCAAAAGCAGATTTTTGTGTGCCATTATAATAGTGCCATACTACAATAGAAACGGGATCTTTTGGATTAAGAGCTGATTTTGTAGTTCCACATCCCGATAATAATAGTCCTCCTAGTACCAGCAATAGTAAATATTTTATTTTAAAAATGGTTCCGGAATTAAAAAAACGAACAGTATTCATACTTAAATATCTCCCTTCTCATTTGTTTCACCTAATAATATCTTATTATAACATGCAATCATTCATAAGAGCAACCGTATTAAAAAGAGAAATCTTAATAATAAAAATGTAAAAAATAAACAATTTTTTCTTAATTCATTGGTTTACAGACAATATTAGTTGCGAAATTTTCTGAACATGTTATAATATCGTAAGGAATAATACCGTTTGAATAGGCATAGAAATCAGGTAATAGAATGAAAACAGTAATTGAGAAAATTGTTTCGGTTGAATCTCTAAAAGAACAGCAAAAGATAAAAGTAGCGGGAACTATTATAAGAAAAGGTGGATTGGTAGCATTTCCCACCGAAACAGTATATGGGCTAGGAGCAGATGCGCTGAATCCCCAAGCATCTAAAGGGATTTACGAAGCAAAAGGCAGACCCTCAGATAATCCGCTGATTGTACATATTTCCAATAGAAAAGCGTTAGATAAAATTGTGGTTGAAATACCGGAATCTGCAAAAAAAATGGCGGAGAAATTTTGGCCAGGTCCCTTGACTATGATTTTTAAAAAAAATGATAAAGTTCCATTAGAAACCACCGGCGGTTTACAAACGGTGGCAGTGCGTATGCCCAATCATCCCATAGCACTGGCATTGATTGAGGCATCAGGAGGATATGTTGCAGCACCTAGTGCAAATACATCAGGGAAGCCAAGTCCTACCACCGCGGAGCATGTAGCATTGGATATGAATGGTAGAATTCCCATGATTTTAGATGGTGGAGCAGTTGGAATCGGAATAGAATCCACAATTGTGGATTTTTCAGAAGAGGTACCAATGATATTGCGTCCAGGGTATATTACACTGGAAATGATAAAGGAAGTAATTGGTGAAGTATTAATGGATCCAGGACTTGAGGATGATAATCCAAGGGTACATCCCAAAGCACCAGGAATGAAGTATAAGCATTATGCACCTAAAGCAGACTTAATTCTGGTGGACGGTGCACAGGAGAAGGTAGTCAGTAAAATCAATGATTTGGTGAAAGAAGCAGCAGTATCCGGGAAGAAAACGGGGGTTATTGGAACGGATGAAACATGTAGTCAGTATGGGGCAAAGTTTGTAAAAAGTATAGGGACAAGAAATGATGAAGATACTATTGCCCGCCATTTGTATGGAATATTGCGTGAATTTGATGAATTGAATGTGGATATCATATATTCAGAAAGTTTTTCCACACCTAGAATCGGGCAGGCAATTATGAACCGTATGCTGAAAGCCGCAGGACACCAAGTAATTGAAGTGTAAAGTATGGAAGGAAGCAGAATGAAAAAATACAGAAAAATTATTTTTGTATGTGAAAGCGGAACTGCACGAGCACCCATGGCAGCGGAGATTATGAAAGAATATACCATAAAAATCCCGTTGGAGATTGAATGTAGAGGAATGGTAGTGCTATTCCCAGAACCTGTAAACCAGAAAGTAGAAGCGGTGTTAATCAGCAATGGGATTAATCCGGAAAATCAAATGTCAAGACAATTAGAACAGGAAGATATAACACCTCAAAATTTAATTATTGTAATGGAAGAACACCAGCGTCAGAGAATATTGTCTGACTATGAGGTGACCAAGGACACAGATATCAAAGTACTCACAACACTTACTGGGGATGAATTAGAAATCATCAATCCTTATGGAGGAACACTTCAGTCTTATGGATTATGCTATGAAACATTAAATAAAACAATTAAGAAGCTTGTCATTTTGATAAACGAAGGAGAAGAATGAAATGGCAAAAATAACAGTAATGGATCACCCACTAATTCAACATAAAATCGGATGGATTCGCAGAACTTCCACAGGTTCTAAGGACTTTAGAAAAATGGTCGGCGAGATCGCAACGCTGATGTGCTATGAAGCTACTAGGGATTTGGAACTGTCAGATATTGAAATTGAAACACCAATTTGTACTACAACGGTGAAAGAATTAAAAGGAAAGAAACTTGTAATTGTTCCAATTCTTCGGGCAGGGCTAGGCATGTTAGAGGGAATCTTGTCCATAATACCAGCAGCAAAGGTAGGACATATCGGTTTTTACCGCGATTCCCAAACATTAGAGCCGGTGGAGTATTACTGTAAACTTCCAGAAGACTGTTCGCAGCGGGAAGTATTTGTGATAGACCCGATGTTAGCAACTGGAGGCACTTGTATAGCGGCAATTCAAATCTTAAAGAAAAAGGGTGTAAAAAACATCCATTTTATGTGTATTATTGCTACTCCGGAAGGGGTAGAACGATTAACAAAAGAACATCCAGATGTGGATATCTACATTGGCTCTTTAGATAAAGGATTAAATGAGGATAGTTATATTGTACCTGGATTAGGAGATGCAGGAAGTCGCATTTTTGGTACAAAGTAGAATTACAGGAGGTGATGATTATGGGTCAGAAAAGACAGGACTATATTTCATGGGATGAATATTTTATGGGAGTTGCCATACTCTCTGCCATGCGTTCAAAAGATCCGGGAACACAGGTGGGAGCTTGTATTGTTAGTGAAGACAATAAGATTTTATCTATGGGCTATAATGGATTTCCCATGGGCTGTTCAGACGATGTATTTCCATGGAACCGTGAAGGCGAACCTTTAGAAAGTAAATATTTTTATTCTACACACAGTGAATTAAACGCAATTCTTAATTATAGAGGTGGAAGCCTTGAAGGTGCCAAATTATATGTATCCTTATTTCCTTGCAATGAGTGTGCAAAAGCAATTATTCAATGTGGAATTCAAACGGTAATCTATGACTGTGATAAATATAAGGATACCCCATCTGTTATTGCGTCTAAGCGCATGTTTGATGCGTCAAAAGTATCCTATTACCAGTATACTCACACAAATCGAGAGATAAAAATAATTGTATAAGCAGCAAAAAGCTAGGAAAGAGTAATCAGGGAACAAAAGTGATTACTCTTTTTATTACATAGAAAAGTGCCCCTATGTAATAAAAAAACGCTCCGTGAGGATTACACTGTGGCTACTGCATCACGAATGCTTAGTAGTATAGAGGAAGGAAAGTTTGCAGAGAACTTTACATATTATTTTCTATGTGATATGATAATTGTGCTGTTAAAATTTAACATAAAAGGAACAAAGGAGGATCCCAAATATGAGCGACACCAGTATCCTATGTATAGAAAACTTGAGCAAAACTTATGGAAACCACCGTGCATTAAGCGGTGTTAATTTGACGCTAAAGAGCGGCAAAATTTATGGATTAATCGGTCAAAACGGAGCTGGAAAAACGACATTGATTCGTATGATTTCCGGCTTAGGGTTTGCTGAAGAGGGCAAAATTACATTGTTTGGAAAAAGTGATGAGCGTTCACTTACAAATGAACGCAAGCGTCTTGGCTGTATGATTGAATATCCGAGCCTAAATCCAACGATGAGCGCGCGTGAGAATCTACGTATTCAACGCATCATGCGTGGCATTAGTGATCCAAAAGTAGAAGATGAAATGTTAGAGAAGGTGGGGCTAACCAATACAGGAAAGAAAAAGGCAAAGGATTTCTCTCTTGGAATGAAACAACGCCTTGGCATTGCCATTGCTATGCTTAGCAATCCAGAACTGCTTATTCTTGATGAACCTATTAATGGGCTTGACCCAGTAGGTGTTGTTGAAATACGTCATTTGCTAAAAAAGCTTTGCCAAGAACTTAAACTCACAATACTAATTTCAAGCCATAATTTACCAGAACTACATGAAACTGCAACCGATTATATTATAGTACATAAAGGTGCTATCTGCCGCCAAATCAGCCAAGCCGAGCTTGATTTAGCATGCAAGCGCCATATAGTTATTCGTTCAGTAAAACCAAATAGCCTTGCGCCTATTATTGAATCAGTACTAAAGACAACTAATTTTGAAGTTGAAGCTGATGGGTCTATTAAGCTATATGATTTTCTAGATCGTACAGATTTTGTGGGGCAAACTTTATATGATAATGGCATTGCAGTTAGCCAGCTGGCGCTTCAGGGTGAAACGCTAGAGAGCTACTATATGTCTATAATTGAGGAGGCGAATGTAGATAATGTTTAATTTGTTTAAAAGTGAAATGTATAGGATAAGTAAAACAAAAAGCTTTTGGATTTTAAACCTTGTTTTAATTTTTATTGCAATGATCGCTCCAGGATTTAGTGGATCTATTAACCAAGAAGAAATTGTGGCGGGTGCGGCAACGACAGGCGCGATGGGATTTTTGGTTAGCTTGGGAAGTTCGATGATGTATTTAATTATCATTACTATCTTTATTGCAGGCTATATTTGCGATGGGTTTGAACAACGTACGTTGCAAGACAGTATAGCCGCAGGTGGTGGACGTGGGAAGATTATGCTTAGTAAATCTCTTGGCGTCTATGCAACGGCGTTCGTGATGCTACTAGTATACAGCCTGACGTATATGATTACTATAATGATTACTAAAGGTGGTAACTTAGGAATTGAAAACGATGTCCTGCTTAGAATGATTCTGGCATTCGTTGCTATATTAATACAAAATATTGCACAGGCAACGCTGATTATACTTGTTGCGTTTGCTTTAAAAAAAGTAGGCATAGTAATGGCTATTGGCATCACATTCTTTACCGTCGGTCTAATGATACTAAGCCTTGCTACATACCGTTACGAGTGGCTTGCTAAGATAGTTAACTACACACCATTTTTCGGCGGTCAAAGCATTACTTCTGGCTTTACAGCGCCTTTTGGAGATTATTTTTCGTTGATTGCAATAAATGCCGTATGGGTAATAGCATTGCTCATGGCGACATATTCAATATTCCGTAAATCAGAGCTTCGCTAATATTATTACTACAGCTACGAAATCGTGCCAATTAATTTAAAATACACAACCTAACAGCACTGACGAGTAAAAAAAGAAAATCTCCTTAAGTGAGGAAAAATGCGGTAGAATAAAATCGAGCAAAACAATTCTTCGCACTAATCCAAAACCGAGGGAGGTTTTTTATAATGAGGATAAAAAATTAACGCGTAGACAATGCAGGAATGCGTTGTCACAAGTCCACATGGTGGGAACTGTGCCCATATGCAAGCTTCCTGAGATTGACGTTAGATACTTTCTCAGGAAATGCAAAAATTGCGGTTATGAGAAAATATTAAAAATATAGCATATGTTAACTTTTGCAAGGAGAATCACAATGAGCAATCAAAACAGCATTTTTCGCAAGGCGAGCCTCGACCGTGTGTCGTCGCCGGAACAACTCAACGATTATATTAAGGTTTCCCGTCCAAGTGTGTGGCTGATTTTAACCGCTATCATTTTACTGCTTGTAGGCGCGTGTATCTGGGGTGTGTTTGGCACACTGACAACCACCTGTGACACCATTGCAGTGGTGCAAGGCGGCAAGGCTGTCTGCTATGTAACACCCTCTGTCGCACAGGACATTGCTGTGGGGATGGAGTTGAAAGCAAGCAGCAGCATAGGACACATTACGTCTGTCGCTGCTGCGCCGATGGAAATTACCGCTGATTTTGACACCTATGTGCTTTATCTCAGCGGCTGGAAAGCAAGCGACTGGGTAACCCTGGTGACAGCGGACATAGCCGCTCCAGACGGTACCTATAATGCAAAAATTGTACTGGAGAACATCTCGCCTGTCTCCTTTGTGCTGAATTGAGGTGGTAGAGATGTCAAAGAGCAAGCTGAAGAAGCCGGTCTGCCGAGGGCATGTGAAAGTGCCGGTGGTGATGCAGTTGGAGGCACTCGAATGCGGTGCCGCAAGCCTTGCAATGGTAATGGCCTACTATGAAAAATGGATACCGCTGGCGCAGGTGCGCTTCGACTGCGGTGTCAGTCGGGACGGTTCAAAAGCCTCCAACATCTTAAAGGCCGCACGAAGTTATGGTCTCAAAGCACAAGGCTACCGCTATGAGCCAGAAGGTCTGCGCGAAAAAGGGCAATTCCCCTGCATCATTCACTGGAACTTCAGCCATTTTGTGGTGCTTTGTGGATTCAAGGGCAACAAAGTCTACATCAACGATCCCGCACAGGGTACCTATACCGTCAGCATGGAGCAGTTTGACAAGGCCTTCACCGGTATCTGTATGTTCTTTGAGCCGGATGATCATTTTGTGAGGGGGGGAAAGCCCAAGAGCACTTGGAGCTTTGCAAAAAAACGCATGGTCGGCACCGGTGTGGCGGTGGTGTTTGTTGTGCTGACGGCGGCGGTTTCTTCGCTACTGGGTCTTATCAATCCTGCATTTGCACGAATTTTTATGGACAGGTTGCTCACGGGACAAAACCCAGAGTGGCTTTATCCGTTTTTACTGGGATTGGTACTGCTCACACTGGTGACACTGGTGGTGGCGTGGGTGCAGGAAGTATATCTGCTTAAAATAAACGGTAAGCTGGCGATTGTAGCAAATTCCTCGTTTTTATGGCATGTTCTGCGTATGCCGATGACGTTTTTCTCACAGCGCATGGCGGGGGATATTGCCATGCGGCAAAGCTTGAACGAGGGCATCGCCAATGCGCTGATTTCCACCTTTGCCCCACTTGTGTTGCAAACAGGTATGATGGTGTTCTATCTTGTGGCGATGCTTCGCTACAGTGTGCCGTTGACAGTGGTGGGAGTTATCTCTATCTTGGCAAATAGCGTGATGGCGCGTATCATCTCGAACAAGCGGATCAACGTCACTCGTGTACAGATGCGCGATTCCGGCAAACTGGCCGGTGCGTCTGTTGCGGGCATTGAAATGATTGAAACCATCAAAGCAAGTGGCGCGGAAAATGGCTTCTTTGAAAAGTGGGCGGGCTATCAGGCTAGTGTGAATACGCAAACGGTACGGTTCGCCAACGTCAATCATTATCTGGGACTTATACCGGCAGTGACTTCCGGTCTTACCACAAATGCGGTGCTGCTGTTTGGCGTGTATTTAACTATGCAGGGACAGTTTACCGTGGGTATGATTATGGCCTTTCAGGGCTTTTTAGGCAACTTTACAGCACCGGCACAGTCGCTTATCAGTGCGGGGCAAACCTTGCAGGAGATGCGCACCAATATGGAACGCATTGACGATGTGATGGAGTACCCTGCTGACGTAGATTACGACGATGATTTTGACGAAAACGCCGCTTACAGCAAGCTGTCTGGTGAAGTGGTCATGCGAGATGTGACCTTTGGCTACTCCCGACTGTCCGCGCCGGTCATCGAACACTTCGACTTGCATTTGAAGCCCGGCAACCGTGTCGCCTTTGTGGGCACTTCGGGCTGTGGCAAAAGTACGCTCAGTAAGCTCATCTCCGGCCTTTACAAGCCGTGGAGCGGAGAGATTTTATTTGACGGCAAGCCAATTTGCGAAATCCACCACAGCATC
>JAVVUO010000051.1:0-12819 GCA_036653135.1 Lachnospiraceae bacterium | reverse complement strand
TGGGCATTTTATAAAAGTTGTTTATAACGAAGGTAATAAAATCGGGGTTCTGTGGATAAAACTACGGAAACTCAAGCCTTGTATTTATTGACAATTATGGTAGAATATGCTAATCTTAAAGACGTGATAAGTAGTAACTAGGCAGATAATTTATAATGAAATGTATTCAGGAGGAAGTAGTTTTATGCAACAGGGAACAGTAAAATGGTTTAATGCAAAAAAAGGTTATGGATTTATTTCAGATGCAGATGGTAATGAAGTGTTTGTACATTTCTCAGCATTGAGTATGGATGGATTCAAAGAATTAAAAGACGGAGAAGCAGTAGAATATGAAGTTGTTGATGGTGCAAAAGGACCACAGGCTTCCAATGTGAGACGTTTAGTTTAATTCTCGGGGATGAATTCAAAATGAAAAGACGAACCAAAAGGCTGCTCTTTACAGGGCAGCTTTTTTGCTTATAATAGATAAGAACAGGGTACACTACTCATAGGCAAAATATTCAGAGCAGCTAATTTTGCACTGACCCATCAATAAAAACTAAAATGGAGGAATTTATGAATATAGAAAATTGCAAGGCATATGAATTATTAGACACAACAACATTAAAAGATATCGATGCAGTGGGCTATTTACTAAAGCATAAAAAGAGTGGAGCAAAAATCAGCCTAATTCCAAACAAAGATGAAAATAAAGTATTTTACATTGGATTTCGTACACCATCTTTAGATAGTACAGGAGCAGCACATATTCTAGAACATTCCGTACTATGCGGTTCAGAGAAATATCCAGTAAAAGACCCCTTTGTAGAACTAGTAAAAAGTTCATTAAATACATTTTTAAATGCCATGACCTATTCAGACAAGACAATTTATCCATTGGCAAGCTGCAATCAAAAAGATTTCCAAAATTTAATGAATGTGTATATGGATGCAGTATTTTATCCGGATATTGCAAAGCATAAGGAGATTTTTTGCCAGGAAGGCTGGCATTATGAATTAGAAAATATGGAAGCACCAATTACCATTAATGGTGTGGTATACAATGAAATGAAAGGTGCATTTTCTTCGCCGGAAGAAGTATTAAGCCGTGAAATTCTAAGTACCTTATATCCAGACACCGCCTATGCCTATGAGTCAGGAGGCAATCCAGATGAAATTCCAAGCCTTTCCTATGAAAAATTCTTAGCATTTCATAAAAAATATTATCATCCATGTAATTCTTATATTTATCTCTATGGAGATATAGATATGGAAGAAAAACTAAATTGGATGGATCAGGAATATCTCGGAAAATTTGATCTGATTCAGGTGGATTCTAAGATAAAATGGCAGGAACCATTTTCTAAGGTAAAAGAAGTGAAAATCCCCTATCATATTGCAAGTGGGGAATCCATAGAAGACAACACCTATTTATCTTATAATGTTAGTACCGGAACAATTTTGGACAAAACATTATATGTGGCTTTTGATATTTTGGATTATGCCCTGTTAAGTGCGCCAGGAGCACCATTAAAGCAGGCATTAACAGATGCAAAAATTGGAAAAGATATTATGGCATCTTTTGACAATTATACCCTACAGCCTATGTTTTCCATTGTAGCCAAGAACAGTAGTCTTACGAAAAAAGAAGAGTTCTTATCTATTATACGCAAGGTTTTAAAAGAACAGGTGGAACATGGAATTAATAAAAAATCATTGCTGGCAGGAATTAATAGCTTTGAATTCAAATATCGTGAGGCAGATTTTGGACAATTTCCAAAAGGGTTGCTAATGGGAATTAAATGTTTGGATAGCTGGATTTATGATGAAACTCAGCCGTTTTTACACTTAGAAGAATTAGAAGTAATTGAATTTTTAAAAAAACAGGTACAGACAGATTATTTCGAACAATTAGTTCAAACCTATTTATTAGACAATACACATGCAGCAGTGGTCATGGTAGAACCGGTATATGGTCTAAATGTGCAAAAGGAAGAAGCATTGGCAGCAAAGCTAAGTGATTATAAAGATTCCTTAAGTCAAAAAGCAAAGCAGGAAATGATAGATTTTACCCACCATTTAAAATCATACCAAGAAGAATCTTCTGCCGTTGAAGATTTGGCTAAACTTCCCACACTTACTAGAGAAGACATTAAAAAAGAGGCAGAACCTCTCTACATTCGGGAAGAACAAATAGAGGATACTCTGTTTTTGTGCCATGATGTGGATACTAATGGAATTATTTATTTTAGTCTGATGTTTGATGTAACCGATTTACCAGAAGAGCTTGTGCCATATTTGGGACTGCTAAAATCAATCTTGGGATATGTAGATACCAATACATTTACTTTTCCGGAATTAGCAAATGAAATCAATCTGCATACGGGTGGAATATTTAGCAGCATTGGAACATATGCTCATGTAGCCCAAAATACCGTTTCTGTAAAATATGAAATTAAGGCCAAAACGCTATATCATGAAATCCCAAAAACCATAGATATGATTCGGGAAATCTTAAGCAGCAGCAATTTTAGAAAGCAGGAACGCTTGTATGAGATTTTAGCACAATTGAAATCCAGGTTACAGGCAGGATTAAGCAGTGGAGGACATTCCATTTCTTCCATACGTGCCATGTCCTATTTTTCTCCAACAGGAAAATATCTAGATATGACAGAGGGAATTGGCTTTTATCAACTAGTGAAGGAATTGGAAGAGCATTTTGAAGAAAAAAAAGATTTTTTAAGTGAAAAGCTAGAATATCTAATGCAGCAAATGTTCCGCTCAGATAATCTTATGATAAGTGCAGGTGCTAAACCAGAGGGACTTGAAGCATTAGAACAGCAGATTTCGAAAGTAAAAGAAATTCTTCCTAGAAAAGCAGTACAGATCAAAACATCATTACCTTTTGTATTAGAAAAGAAAAATGAGGGATTTTTGGATGCATCTATGGTACAATATGTATCCAGAGCCGGCAACTTCAAAAGAGCTGGATATGAATATACTGGAGTACTGCGTATATTGAAAGTCTTGCTAAGCTATGATTATCTGTGGATTAATGTGAGGGTGAAAGGTGGAGCTTATGGATGCATGAGTGGATTCACTAGAAGAGGAGACAGTTATTTCACCTCTTATCGCGATCCTAATTTAGGCAGTACCAATGAAATCTATGAAGGAATTCCTAAATATTTAAAAGAATTTACTGCAGATGAAAAAGAGATGACAAAGTATATTATTGGAACATTTAGCGAATTAGACGCACCACTAACACCGGCAGGAAAGGTAGGGCGCAGTGCAACTGCTTATCTTACAGGTATTACTTATCAAATGATACAACAGGAACGGGAACAAATTTTAAATGCAACCCAAGAGGATATCCGGGCATTGTCATCTATAGTAGAAGCTATTTTACAGGAAGATGCATTTTGTGTCATTGGAAATGAAGAAAAACTCAAGGAAGAAAAAGAGCTCTTTATGGAATTAAAGAATCTTTACTAAGGAGAACGTATGAATCAGAATTTTAAGTCAGGATTTGTAACATTAATAGGAAGACCAAACGTAGGAAAATCTACGTTAATGAATCGCCTGATTGGCCAAAAAATCGCCATCACCTCCAACAAACCTCAGACCACTAGAAATCGAATCCAAACGGTTTTTACAGAAGAAGGAAAAGGACAAATTGTATTTTTGGATACACCTGGCATTCATAAAGCCAAAAATAAGCTTGGGGAATATATGGTAAATGCAGCAGAACGTACGCTAAATGAAGTAGATGTCATTTTGTGGCTGGTAGAACCTAGCAATTTTATTGGAGCAGGGGAACGTCATATTTTGGAGAAACTAAAAAAAGTAAACACACCAGTTATTTTAATTATTAATAAGACGGATATGGTAAAAAGAGAAGAGGTACTTGCTTATATTGATACCTATCGAAAAGAATATGACTTCTCTGAAATTGTGCCACTATCTGCATTGCGTGGAGAAAACACCGAGATTCTAATTGATTTAATTTTTAAATACCTCCCCTATGGTCCTATGTTTTATGATGAAGATACCGTTACAGACCAACCAGAACGCCAGCTTGTGGCAGAAATCATAAGAGAAAAGGCACTACATGCACTAGATGAGGAAATACCACATGGAATTGCAGTGACCATTGAACGTATGAAAGAACGCAAAGAAGGAGGCATGATTGATATTGATGCCACTATTATTTGTGAACGTGATTCCCATAAGGGAATTATTATTGGAAAGGGTGGCTCTATGTTAAAAAAAATCGGAACGAATGCCCGATTTGAAATAGAACATTTATTGGAACATAAGGTGAACCTAAAGCTTTGGGTTAAAGTAAAAAAAGATTGGCGAGATAGTGATTTTTTACTTAAAAACTTTGGATATCGCGAAAAAGAAGAGTATTAAACATCCAATTCTGCCATATTTTATATAGTATATCTGATTTGATATGTGGACAACCTATTTGTATCAATTAAAGTACAAGGGGGATTCCGTATGATAGAACAGGAATGGATGAAATTTGAAATCACCGGATGTATTGATGATTATTTACAATATCGGTGTCATACAAATAGTGTATATGGAGAAGCAACATCCTCCATGACACAACGAGAAACAAAAAACAGGAGCGTGACAGAATATGGGACAGACCATAATGCTCACAGGCATGGTGTTATCTGCAGTCCCGGTGGGAGAATATGATAAGAGAATAACGCTTTTGACCAAGGAAAGAGGAAAAATTGCTGCGTTTGCCAGAGGCGCTAGAAAACCGGGAAGCCAGATTATGGCTGCTAGCAATCCTTTTTCCTTTGGTAAATTTGAAGCATATGAAGGGCGTAACTCTTATACTGTGGTGAAAGCAGATATTATTAATTATTTTAGAACTCTTGCCATGGATTTCGAAGGAGCATATTATGGATTCTATTTCATGGAAATAGCAAATTATTATGCCAGAGAAAATACGGAAGAATTACATATGCTAAAACTTTTGTATCAATCATTGCGTGCATTGGAAAATAATCATATAGAACATCGTCTGGTACGCAGAATATTTGAATTAAAAGCGATGGTAATCAATGGAGAATATCCTAATGTATTTGTGTGCCTTCACTGTGGAACCGAAGAAAATCTCAATTGGATTAATATAAAATGCGGTGGCACATTATGTGAATCCTGTGCAAAAAAATTACCATCATTTTACTTGGACAAATCCACTCTTTACACCATGCAGTATATTATTACTACCAGTATTGAAAAAGTATATACCTTTGCAGTGTCCCCCAAAGTGCTGGCAAATCTAGAGAAAATCATGAATGAATATATGAATACTTATATAGACAAAACATTTCAATCTCTTACAGTTTTAGAGGAAAATCAAGGGTTTGCGCTTGGACTAAACCTAGGGAAAAGGGAAAGTTAACGGTTGCAATAAATCAAGGGAAAGAGTATAATGTCTAAGATTCACATTTGAAATTTTAGGAGGTTAGTTATGAAGAAAATAATTTCCATAGGTTTGGTTGGTATCATGTTAGCCGGATTACTCACCGCATGTGGAACATCTTTAAAAGCAGACTGTGATACGGTTTATGTGAAAAAAAATGGTACCGTAATAGGTGCAGCTGTGGAAGAGTTTGAAAAAGATTATTATGATGCAGATGAATTAAAAACATTTATTGAAGATGAGGTAGCACAGTATCAGAAAGAACATGAAAAGAAGAGTGTTAAAATCCATGAATTTTCCGTAAAAGATAAAACAGCTAAATTATTTATAAAATTTAAAGGCTATAAGGATTATCAGGACTTTAACAATGTCACCTTATTTACAGGAACAGTACCGCAGGCTTTGGCAGCAGGATATGATTTTGCAACGGAGTTTAGAAAAGTAAAGGATACTAAACTTGGAGATACGGTAGATAATAGTAAGATTTTAAGTTCCGATGATAAAGTGGTAGTGCTAAGTGAAAAAATAGATGTAAAAGTAGACGGTACCATTAAGTACGTATCTTCTGCAAATGTAAAAATAAAATCCAAAGACTTAGTTTCTCTACAGTCACAGGAAACTGCAGAAACTGGAAATGAGTTATCCCTGGTTTATGTAATATATGAATAAGAATAGATAGAAAGAGGTAGCGTAATGGAAAAAACAATGGAAAAAATAGTAGCACTGGCGAAAGCGAGAGGATTTGTATATCCAGGATCTGAGATTTATGGTGGCTTGGCAAATACTTGGGATTATGGAAATTTAGGTGTGGAATTAAAGAACAATGTAAAAAAAGCATGGTGGCAGAAGTTTATTACACAAACACCACAGAATGTTGGTGTAGACTGCGCCATTTTAATGAATCCACAAACATGGGTGGCATCGGGGCATTTAGGAGGTTTTTCAGATCCATTAATGGATTGTAGAGAATGTCATGAAAGATTCCGTGCAGATAAGCTCATTGAAGACTTTGCAGCAGAAAAAGGGATGACACTGGAAGGCTCTGTAGATGCATGGAGTCAGGAAACCATGGTTCAATTTATTGAGGAACATCAGGTTATGTGTCCAACATGTGGCAAGCATAATTTTACAGATATTCGTCAATTTAACTTAATGTTTAAGACCTTTCAAGGTGTTACAGAAGATGCTCGCAATACCGTTTATTTAAGACCGGAAACAGCACAGGGAATTTTTGTTAACTTCAAAAATGTACAAAGAACCTCTCGTAAGAAAATTCCATTTGGAATAGGTCAAGTAGGAAAGTCCTTCCGTAATGAGATTACACCGGGTAACTTTACTTTTCGTACCCGAGAATTTGAACAGATGGAATTGGAATTTTTCTGTGAGCCTGGAACCGATTTAGAGTGGTTTACATACTGGAGAAGTTTTTGCATTAACTGGTTACAGACATTGGGAATAAAAGAAGATGAAATGCGTGCTAGAGATCATGATCCGGAAGAATTATGTTTTTACAGCAAGGCTACTACAGACATAGAATTTCTATTTCCATTTGGATGGGGAGAATTGTGGGGCATTGCTGACAGAACCGATTATGACTTAACACAGCACCAGAATACCTCAGGTCAGGACATGACCTACTTTGATGATGAGAAGAAGGAAAAATATATTCCATACGTCATTGAACCATCGTTAGGAGCAGACCGTATGGTACTGGCATTCCTTTGTGCAGCTTATGACGAAGAAGAATTAGAAGGCGGGGATATGCGTACGGTTCTTCATTTCCATCCTGCTCTAGCACCTATTAAAATCGGTGTTTTACCACTTTCTAAGAAGTTAAATGAAGGTGCAGAAAAAATATTTACAGAATTATCCAAGAAATATAACTGTGAATTTGATGACAGAGGAAATATAGGAAAACGTTACAGACGACAAGATGAAATAGGAACTCCATTTTGTATTACCTATGATTTTGATTCAGAAGAAGATCATGCTGTAACCGTTCGTGACCGTGACACCATGAAGCAAGAACGCATTCTCATTGAAGAGTTGGAAACATATTTTGAAAAACGATTTGAATTTTAATATTTGCGATTTGAATATTTTTTGAAAAAATGGACTTGCTATTCTTAGAAAATATGATAATATATATATGTGCGCTTTGCACTTTCATGGTGTATTGGTAGCATACACTCGATATCAAATGGATACAGAATGTATTCTACATATCAATAAAAAACAAAAGTAGATTTTAGGAGGAATTATCAAATGGCAAACAAATGGGTTTATTTGTTTACAGAAGGTAACGCAGATATGCGTGAACTTCTTGGCGGAAAAGGTGCTAACTTAGCAGAAATGACAAATTTAGGACTTCCGGTTCCACAGGGCTTCACTATTTCCACAGAAGCTTGTACACAGTATTATGAAGATGATAAAAAAATCAATGATGAAGTTATGGGCCAGATTATGGATCATATCGAAAAAATGGAAGAAATCACTGGTAAAAAATTTGGAGACCATGAGAATCCATTACTTGTATCTGTTCGTTCTGGATCAAGAGCTTCTATGCCAGGTATGATGGATACCATCTTAAATCTTGGATTAAATGAAGAAGTAGTAGAAGTATTATCAGCAAAATCCGGTAACCCACGTTGGGCTTGGGATTGTTACAGAAGATTTATTCAGATGTATTCCGATGTTGTTATGGAAGTTGGTAAGAAATTCTTCGAAGAACTCATTGATAAAATGAAAAATGAAAAAAATATTACCAATGACGTAGATCTTACAGCAGAAGATTTAAAAGTACTTGCAAATCAGTTTAAGGCAGAATACAAAGCAAAAATTGGTTCCGAGTTCCCAGCAGATCCAAAAGAACAGTTAATGGGAGCAATCAAAGCAGTATTTCGTTCTTGGGACAATCCTCGTGCCAATGTATACCGTCGTGACAACGATATTCCATATTCTTGGGGAACCGCTGTTAATGTACAGATGATGGCATTTGGTAACATGGGTGATACATCAGGAACTGGTGTTGCATTTACACGTAATCCTGCAACAGGCGAGAAAAAACTTATGGGTGAATTCTTAATGAATGCTCAAGGTGAAGACGTTGTTGCTGGTGTCCGTACACCACAAAAAATTCAGCAGTTAGAAGAGATTATGCCTGAAGTATATGCAGAATTCTTAGAAATTTGCGATAAATTGGAAAACCATTACAGAGATATGCAGGATATGGAATTCACAATTGAAGATAAAAAACTTTATATGTTACAGACACGTAATGGTAAAAGAACAGCATCTGCTGCTTTGAAAATTGCTTGTGATTTAGTAGAAGAAGGAATGATTACAGAAGAAAAGGCTGTTTCTATGATTGAGCCTCGTAACTTAGATTCCTTACTTCACCCACAGTTTGATGCAAATGCAATTAAGAAAACAGCTCCAATTGCAAAAGCACTTGCTGCTGCTCCTGGTGCTGCATGTGGTAAAATTGTATTTACTGCTGATGAAGCAAAAGCATGGGCAGAAAAAGGTGAAAAAGTCGTATTAGTTCGTCTTGAAACATCACCAGAAGATATTGAAGGTATGAAAGCTGCTCAGGGTATTTTAACCGTTCGTGGTGGTATGACTTCTCATGCAGCTGTTGTTGCTCGTGGTATGGGAACTTGCTGTGTATCAGGATGTTCTGAAATTCTTATGGATGAAGTAAATAAGAAATTCACACTTGCAGGAAAAGAATATCATGAAGGAGATGTAATTTCCTTTGATGGTTCTACCGGAAATATTTATGATGGAGCAATCCCAACTGTAGATGCTCAAATCGCTGGAGAATTTGGTCAGATTATGGCATGGGCAGATAAATTCAGAGTATTAAAAGTAAGAACAAACGCAGATACTCCTGCTGATGCAAAGAAAGCACGCGAACTTGGAGCAGAAGGTATTGGTCTTTGCCGTACAGAGCATATGTTCTTTGAAGGCGATAGAATTGATGCATTCCGTGAAATGATTTGTTCAGATACTGTAGAAGAAAGAGAAGCAGCACTTGCTAAGATTCTTCCAGTTCAACAAAAAGATTTTGAAGAATTATATGCAGCTTTGGAAGGATGTCCAGTTACCATTCGTTTCTTAGATCCACCTCTTCATGAATTTGTTCCAACAGAAGAAGCTGATATTGAGAAACTTGCAAAATCTCAGGGCAAATCTGTAGAAACAATTAAAGCAATTATTGATTCTTTACATGAATTTAACCCAATGATGGGACATCGTGGATGTCGTCTTGCAGTTACATATCCTGAAATTGCAAAAATGCAGACAACCGCTATTATCCGTGCAGCTATCAATGTAAAGAAAGCTCACCCAGATTGGACAATTAAGCCAGAAATTATGATTCCATTGATTGGTGATATTAAAGAATTAAAGAATGTTAAAAATGTTGTAGTAGAGACAGCAGATGCTGAAATTGCAGCTGCAAAATCTGATATGACTTATGAAGTTGGTACCATGATTGAAATTCCAAGAGCAGCACTTACTGCTGATGAAATTGCATCAGAAGCTGAATTCTTCTGCTTTGGTACAAACGATTTGACACAGATGACTTATGGTTTCTCTCGTGATGATGCTGGTAAGTTCTTAGATGCTTACTATGATGCAAAAATCTTTGAAAGTGATCCATTTGTTAGACTTGATCAGTCAGGTGTTGGTAAGTTAATGGAAATGTCAATTAAATTAGGCAAATCAGTACGTCCAAGCTTACACATTGGTATCTGTGGTGAGCACGGTGGAGATCCAACTTCCGTAGAATTCTGCCACAAACTTGGTTTGGATTATGTTTCCTGTTCTCCATTCCGTGTGCCAATTGCAAAATTATCTGCAGCACAGGCAGCTATTAAAGAAAAAGCTGGTAAGTAAGAATCTTATCACAGGGTAATAAATAGTACAAAGAGGAAACCTCAAGTTGTAAGAAAAACTTACAGCTTGAGGTTTTTTCGTGCAAAACAGCTCAAGAAACTACATGACAACTACATGGACGGATGCTAGAATATAGCTAGAAAACGGTAATGATACCTATATATTTTTGTAAAAGAAAGTAGTGATGAATCATGATGTATCCATATATGACTTTAGCAGATGAAACGAGGATAGCCATGTTTGAAGAACTTCTTCATTGTAATACACACCTGTTGTACAAGGATGCTGAAAATGGAGGGCTTCAAATTGCTTAATTTTTTGGCAAAAATTTACGGTGAGATTACTATGAGCAATTATGATTATTATACAATAGCTTACAATGATTTGCGTTATTTGCAGTTGACATTAGGTACTGATTTTTACAATCAGATAGCGGTGGCAGCACAGCAGATTGTAGAAAAAATGCTTAGATCCATATCGGAACGAGTGTGTAAGTGAGTGTACAATCACTAGATAGTTTTTAGTTTTTGAAAAGGGGGTGGTGTTATGTTATTAGGGGTACATTCTTTTACTGATGCTGTCCGTAATTTTAATGAGGAAGAACTAATCTCTTTAGAATTAGTGACCTCCTCTAAGGGAAACCAGAAGAAATGGTATTGTAAAGAAGAAAAATTGTTTATCAAAGGACAGTTTCAGTATCAGGGGGAGAATTGGAAGGATTACTTAGTTGAGAGGTGTAGCTATTTATTGAGTAAGCAGTTAATCGCTTGTGCAACTCCTGTTCTTGAGCAACGCATTGGTAGAGTACAGGGAATTGAGGGGACTGTTGATGGAGTTTATTCTAAAGATTTTCGAACCAATGAAAGTGAGCACTTTCTCTCTTTTCAAAGAATTTTAGACAGAGAGGGTATTTCATGGCAAGATAGCAGCTTTCCAGGTGCAAAGTTTGTTTTTGTTCTGCGTGTT
Source organism: Lachnospiraceae bacterium (assembly GCA_036653135.1). GTDB lineage: Bacteria > Bacillota > Clostridia > Lachnospirales > Lachnospiraceae > Petralouisia. The sequence continues at coordinate 1,520 of JAVVUO010000051.1, read as the reverse complement.
ATGGAAGAAGTCTTTCTGAGCACATTAGGGAGAGCGTATTTTGACTATGCTAATGAGAAACTTCAGGAGGTGTGTAAGCTAAATGGAAATAAATCTCGGTAATTTAGGAGGCACTATCATGCGAGGAGACAGACCTCTGCTTCAGTTTAAGTTTAAGCGAGGGCAGCTTGTGTATTGTGAGTCTGTGTGCACGGAGTTGAAGTTGCTTCCCTTTGAATTTGCTACGGGAGCACTTGATGCGAAAGCACTGAAGAATTTTTTTGGATATAGAATTGTTCCGGAAACACGACAGGGGTTGCAGGAGAAGCTTGCAGCTTCTTCCATTGAATACTATGATGCAGAGCGTATTATACGTTTGCAGGCTGGACGGTGCATAGATGATTTGTTCTGGTTGCGTTGTGATTAACAAGAATAAATTTAATTGAATTATTTACAAAAATGAGAAATTGGAAAATCAGATTATAATAGTACAGTTAGTGCAATAAAAAAGAATTTACAAGAAAATAGGTAGTTAACCATAAATTTAACCTTAAAGCTGGAATAGCAGTTCCAAAATTAACTGTTGCAAAAAGACTCTAATTTACTTTGGGTTTTGTATTATTCCATAAATGAATTTATAATAAGAGGTGATAATATGGATACAGAAAAAGATTATTTAGAAGTGAATTTACCGCCCTATCTCAAAGAGGATCTAGAGAATCTTGTGGAAGGACGAAAAATTAATCATTTTGCATTAGACGGACTTTACAATGAAGTACAAAGCTCTATCAATGTTGCTTTTTATGATGGGCGGATTGATGAGGAGCAGGCAAATTATCTTCGTAAAAAATATTTGTAAAGGTAAGGAGGTTGCCTCTCTTTGTGCACAGGCTGCAGAGAAATACTTAAAAGCCGTTTTAGAAGTAACATTTGCAGAAGAGAGCTTGGGTTTACTACACTCTCTCAATCTTAGGGCTATTACAAATAAATTGAAAGCAAAGTACCCACAGTTAGAAATCTCTTCCAAAGACATGAAATGGTTAGGGGATTTTTGCTTTGATGCAAGATACCCTGGGGATAATTTTGTAGAGGTGACTAGGGAGGATGCTCTAGAGTGTTTGTATTTGGTTGAAAGTTTGCAGGTAACAGTGGAGAGGCTTTTAGAGGAACTAGAACGAAAGAAAATTGAGAGGAAAGAAGTCATTGCTAATCTGACTTCTTTTGATGATTTTTCATAAATGAAAATAGAATTAAAAGGGTTGTGCACTGTGAGATTGCTTCCCTACACGTTTGCAGAGAAAGTATGCTACACGTACCAGAAAGAGGAATTGGCGACTACGCTTGCGAACACTGGTACTACGAAAGTTCCTTTAGCCGATATGGTGAACTACCGACCAGTTCTTCCTAAGACGATTTGTCAAGGGACTTTTTCATCAAAAACAAAGAAATCCCTGTGACAAACCTTAGTCACAGGGATTGTAATTAAATATATCTATAAATATTTTTTTAGTTCTTCTACAAGCTCAAATACTTTTGTTGCG
>JAVVUO010000050.1:0-14558 GCA_036653135.1 Lachnospiraceae bacterium | reverse complement strand
CCGTTTGTTCTTATGGGAATTGGCTCTCTTGCAGCAATTGCAGTAGTGACAGAAGTAAAAAAAGCAAAAGGAAAGAAATAGTATAAAAATAGTATAAAAAAGATAGACTGAAACATAAATGAAAAGGGATTCATTCGCAAGTTATTGCGATGAATCCCTTTTTATGGGTAAAAATGTATGTGCCAATTATGTTTATTTATGGTGATTGTAAGCTTCTACAGCGGCATGGGAAACTTGAAGGAATGTTACCTTGTGTTTTCTTGCGGCATTAGCAACATCATCGTATTCCGGCTTTATTTTGTAAATTCCGTATCCAGTACTAATTTTAATAGTAATCTCTCCATAAGGGGTAGATACTTTTTGGTATTCTGCATCTAAAGTACGGCGATAGCAAGGTTGAATACGAATACCACGAGTTGTTGTGTGTGTTAACATTAATTTACTAAATACACCTTCTTCTTCCGGATTGCATAGACAAGTGAGCATGAAAGCCGAACGATTTTTTTTCATGTTGATTGAAGTAGTAAATACATCAAGTGCTCCAGCCTCTAGCAAGATATCAATAGCAAAAGAAACAGCTTCAGGAGTCATATCATCCAAATTACAGGAAAGTTCCAAAATTTGATCTAGACTGTGAAAGACTTCGCCATAAAATTCAGGACTAGTCTCCATATCACTAACTGGGGAAGGAACTTGTGTGGATTGCAGATGAGGCAGTTGACGCTTGGATAATACTGGTAAAATATTCATGGTTCCATAAAAAATCCGGACACAATTGGCGGAAGGAAAATCACTAGTACCCATACCATATCCTACTTTTTCAATGGTCATAGGGGGCATAGTGACGAATTGTCCTACAAAATGCTTTAATAAAGCGGCTCCTGTTGGAGTACAAAGTTCTCCAGCAATTGTACCACAGTAAATAGGGATATCCTTTAAAATTTCAGCGGTAGCCGGAGCAGGAACAGGTAAAATGCCATGTGCGCATTGAACCATACCACTTCCCACATGAATAGGAGAAGCAATAATTTGTTCCGGAGCTAAAATATCAAATAAAATACAGCATCCAATTACATCTACCAACGCATCTAAAGTGCCTACCTCATGAAAATGAATTTGAGAAATAGCAATGTGATGAGCATGACTTTCTGCATTACCAATTAAAGTGTAAACAGCCTTAGCATGTTCTTTTACTGTAGGCGATATCGCAAGAGAATCAATTAAGGCAAGCATTTGAGGATAAGTGGTGTGTGAATGGACATGCTTTGTATGAGCATCAGCTGCCTCAAAATGCTCAGAATGCAAGAGTGCACCACCATTTGTTTCAGCTTCACCAAAAATGGAAACATCCATTTTGGTACCAAAAATACCGCATTTTTCACAAGGATGAGAAGAAAGTGTAATATCTTCTGAAAACAAATGATTCATGGTATCTAAAAAATCATTTTTTTCGGAATCATCCAGTAGTTCGTAGAGTGCTCCCATTAGCATGTCACCTGCAGCACCCATGTTACATTCAATAAAAAGTGTTTTCATTGTTCATTACCTCCTATATGATTAATCATGCTGGCAAGATAGCCAGCGCCAAAGCCATTATCAATATTTACCACGCTGACACCGCTTGCGCAGGAATTTAGCATTGATAAAAGAGCAGAAAGCCCATGAAAATTGGAACCATAACCGATACTGGTAGGAACACCAATTACCGGACAATCACTTAAACCACCAATTACACTGGCAAGTGCACCTTCCATACCTGCAACGGCAATAATAACAGTTGCTTTGGAAATACAGTCTATGTTGGATAAAAGTCGGTGTAATCCAGCAACTCCCACATCATATAGACGTTCTACGTGATTTCCAAGTACTTCAGCGGTGAGAGAAGCCTCTTCTGCAACGGGAATATCACTGGTACCTCCGGTTGCCACTACAATAGTACCAGAAGCAGAATAAATTTTTTTGCGATTGACAATTCCAATGTGGGAAATCGCATCATAAGTAACCTCAAATCGTTGTGCAAGATAGTCAGCAGAGGACTGGCACAGCCGAGTAAGTAATATATTGTCGGGGGAATGTGCAATCAAAGAATGAATAATTCCCTCCATTTGTTCTGGTGTTTTTCCTTCTCCATAAATTACTTCGGAAGTACCTTGGCGTATTTTACGGTGATGATCTACCTTGGCATATCCCAAATCTTCAAAGGGACTAAGCTTTAACTTATCGTAAGCAGTGTGAATATCAATTTTTCCGTCTTGTACTTGCTCCAGTACAGAGAGTATGTGTTGTGATTCCATTATTCCATCTCCAGTTCGTATTAATGTCGTTGTATAAAATTATACCCTAGGCTGTAAATCTAACAGCACTTCTGAAAAATAAGGTTTAAATGAATTTAAAATAGATTCCCGATACTTTAAAGCAAGAGAAAATTGTGCCAGTGGAAGTTGAATTTTAGCAATATGATTATAAATTCTAATTCTAAAATCAGAAAAACCAAAGTTAGTAAGAATATCTTCACAAAGTTCTATGCGTTCTAAATCGGATGTGAAAATGGGTGTTCCAGTGGCAATACGTGTAGCAAGGCATGCGTAGGAAGGCTTATCATGGGTAAACAGTCCAAGCTCACAAGAGTAGGCACGTATTTCCTCCTTTGTAAGATTACATTGTCTAAGAGGTGAAATCACCTCTAATTCTGAAAGTGCTTTCATACCAGGACGATCACTGGAATCATCTGATGCATTGGTACCATCTAGTAAAACAGAATAGCCATCAGCCAAAGAAGCTTCTCGAATTCGAGAAAAAATCGCGCGTTTGCAGTAATAGCATCGAAGATTATCGTTGTGCATAATTTCAGGAACAGCGCATACATCTAAATCTAATACTACAAGAGGAATACGGTATAGCTGACAGAACTGTTCTGCGTCTTTTAATTCAAATGCAGGCTGAAATGGTGTATTAATATAGTAAGCACGAACATCATCTCCATAAAAAGCGGCTTCGTATAATAAATAGGCAGAGTCACAGCCGCCGGAAAATGCAATAGCAACTTTTGGGTGTTGGGTAAAAAATGCTTGTAATGTCATATTATTTGTACTCCTTATTTCCAATGATCATGTGATTGCGTCCATTGGTTTTTACTTGATAAAGTGCATAATCAGCACAGGTGAATAATTCTTCAAATGTAAAAAACTGATTGCTGCGATAAGCAACACCAATGCTTGAGGTTAGTTTTAAAGAAGGATATTTTTCAAAAGTAAGCTGTGTTAATGAGTATTGAAAATATTGTAGAATAGGAAGTGCATTTTCTAAAGAACAGTCATTAAAAAATACAATAAACTCATCACCGCCAGCACGTCCCTTTAGGTGAGCATCTCCAATTATTTTTTGCAAAAGTGCAGCAGCATCTTTTAATACTTGGTCTCCGGCTAAATGACCATAATTATCATTGATGGATTTAAAATAATCCAAATCAATAATGGAAAGAATTTGGTTTTCCAAAAGCGTATTTTTATGGAGAAAATTATCACATAAAAATTCAAAAGTGTATTTGTTTAAAAGCCCAGTAAGAGGATCATGCTGGCTTTTTTCCAGATACTTCTTCTTTTGGCGCTGGGCATTACGGAGCTGCTGTAATTGCGAAATTCCACGTAGCTTGGAACTTTTGGTATCCTCATCATATTGCTGGGAAAGTTCCATATATTTACGGCAGGATTCTAAATATTCATTGGAAGAACTATAATTTTGACAATATCGAACTTTTAGCCGTTGAAATTTTAAATTCGTAAAAGTTAAAGATAATTTTTGACAATTACGTTCCATATAAAAAAGAAGCTGAAAAGCCAAAGAATCATCTCCATATTCCAATAGATGAGATGCAATATCATAATAAAATTCAAAATATTCCAAAAAATCACAATTTGATTTAGCATAAGTCATAATATGCTGTAAAAAATAATCCGTCTTTTCTTTATTTCCAAGATAGTCATAAATATGGTAACAAAAATCATCAAAAGAAATATCATAAAAGTCATTTAGTGTGTGGGCATATTTACCTTCAATATAATTAAGAATGGAAAGTGCTTTGTCAAAATGCCCATGTAAGCAATATAATTGTCCAAGGTAAGAATTACAGACAACATCAATATTAAAAACGGATTTGGTTTCTTTGATATGTGAAATAGTGATTAAGGCTTTTTTATAATAATTTAAAGCCTGTTCATAGTCGTCCAAATCTCGGTAAAGCCATCCGGTATTGATATAAGCCACAGCGGTATTATTGTAAAAATCATGCTCTATGCCAATATCTGCAGACATAAGAAAATGTTCCAGTGCAAGAGATTCCTGACCTAAAAAAGCATAAATCAAACCCAAAAGATTATAACAACAGCAATCTGTATGGGCGGACAGTGGGCTCTTGGGCATATGAATACTTTCTATTAAAATCTCTGTGGCTTTTTCATAGTTTCCTAAACGAAAAAAGGCTTCACCACGATAAAAAAGTAATTCAGACTGACCGTCTAAATCTTCTGCTTCTAAAAAAACGCTATATTCATCTAGTATATCAAGAACAGAATTATCAATTTTGGAAAAGCGGCTATCTGCAATTTTACGGTATAGTATTGCTTTATTGGGCTTACTTTTTTCCATTAATGTCAACCTCTCAGTCTGCTTTGCATAGAATAACATGTGATAAAGTAATTATAGGATTTTATTCCAAAATAGTCAAGAAAGAGTAAAAATTGGAAAAAATTATAATTTTGAACTTACATTAAAAAAATGCAAGGCAGTTTGCACAATAAAAGAAAAAGATGAAAAGAAAAAAAGAAAAATTCTATTAAAGATACAAGAAATATTTACTGAAAAAGCAGTTAAAATGTGTAGAGATAAATGTCATATTTTACTGGAAAAATTTGACAAAACAATAAAAAGATGACATAATGAATTTCAGATTCGGATGGAAACGCAACGTTAGAAAGGACTGATTAAAATGAACAAAAAAATCATTAAATTGACAGATGCAGATGAAGTACAAGATTTCGTACGCGCGGCCGGTAAATGTGACTTTGACATAGATGTTTCTTACCAACGTATTATTATTGATGCGAAATCAATTCTGGGTGTTATGGGGTTAGGTTTATCCAGAGAACTTACAGTAAAGTATGGCGGAGAAGATATGAAATTTGAAAATGTATTGGATAAATATACAATAGCGTAGTGTATAGCAGCCACAGACACCTTACTTGCTGCTTTTGGGGAGGGTGTACCTAGAGCTGCTACAAAGTAGGAATTAGTATTAATCTTGAAGGTAGACAAGAGAAAAAGAAAGATGCATAATATGATATATTATGCATCTTTCTTTTTTTTACATAGGAGCGTGTCCTATATCATAAAAAATTGTAATAAAAAACGCTCCGCGAGAATTGCACGGTGCAAATACGTAACATGTCAATAAATTGATCCACCGCAGGCGGAAAATCCTGCAAGTAGAATTTTTTTTTGGATAAATTATTAGAGTTTACTAAAAAATGATGCTGACACACGAAACGAAAGGTAGAGTCATGGAGCAAATTAAAATTTCTGTTCGTAATCTGGTAGAATTTATCTTAAGAACAGGAGATATTGATAATCGAAAAGGTGGAACGATTCCCAAAGAGGCTATGCAAGAGGGTGGGAAAATGCATCGAAGGATACAAAGAAAAATGGGTGCATCTTACCGCCCGGAAGTTTCACTGAAAATAGAATTACAACGGGACAAGTATCAATTGGTGATAGAAGGAAGAGCAGATGGAATTATTACAGAAGAAAATCAAGTTACTATCGATGAAATCAAAGGCGTATATTTTAATCTAGATTTATTAGAAGAACCGCTAGAAATTCATCTTGCTCAGGCAAAGTGCTATGCTTATATTTATGGAATGGAGCAGAAACTGGAGCAAATTAAGGTTCAAATGACGTATTGCAATTTGGATACGGAAGAAATCCGCAGATTTACACAAGCATATACGATGGAAGAAATCAAAAAGTGGTTTGAAAAAATAATTCAGTTATATGGAAAATGGGCAGATTTTCAATATGAGGCAAAGGCCGAGCGCAATCAATCTATTGAGCAGTTAAAGTTTCCATATCCCTATCGAAAAGGACAAAAAGAGGTGGCAGCAGGAGTTTATCGAACGATAAAGCGAGAAAAAAATCTATTTATTCAAGCTCCTACCGGAACGGGAAAAACCATAAGCACGGTATTTCCGGCAGTGAAAGCGGTGGGAGAGAAACTAGTGGATAAGATATTTTATCTTACGGCCAAAACAGTTACCAGAACCGTTGCAAAAGAAGCTTTTGATGTGCTGCGCAAAGGTGGATATGCAGGAAGGGTGATTACTATTACCGCAAAGGAAAAACTTTGTCTGTGTGAAGAAATGGATTGTAATCCTGTGCATTGCATATATGCTAAAGGTCATTATGACAGAGTAAATGATGCTGTATTTGATTTGATTACCAAAGAAAGAGATATTACCAGAGAACTTTTGCTTCAACAGGCAAGCTCATATCAGGTCTGTCCTTTTGAACTGTGTTTAGATGCGGCGCTATGGGCAGATGACATTATTTGTGATTACAACTATGTCTTTGATCCAAATGTCTGTTTGAAACGTTTCTTTTCAGAAGGAAACAAGGGAGAATATCTTTTTTTAGTGGACGAAGCACATAACTTAGTGGAGCGAGCCAGAGAAATGTACAGTGCAGTATTGTATAAAGAAGATTTTCTAAAAATAAAGAAAATTCTAAAAGATTACAGCAGAACTTGTACTAATAGACTGGAAAAATGTAATCAGCATTTATTGGAATTAAAAAGAGAATGTGAAAAATATGAAATAATAGACAACACAGGTTCTCTATTATTTGAATTAATACAGCTTCAAGCTGCGCTGGAAGAATTTTTTCTAAAAGATCTTACCTATCCGAAGAAAAAAGAAGTTTCTGATTTTTATTTAGAATTACGTCATTTTTTAAATATGCAGGAGCGTGTGGATGAAAATTATGTGGTCTATACTCAGCATGAATTAGATGGTAGATTTAGAATTAAACTATATTGTATTAATCCTTCTGTGAATCTTCAGGAGTGCATGAATAAAGGAAGAAGTACCATCTTTTTTTCTGCAACGCTACTTCCTATCCAGTACTACAAGCGTTTGCTTAGTACAAAGGAAGATAATTATGCAATATATGCAAAAACGGTATTTGAAGAACAGCAGCGTTTGGTAGTAGTGGGGTGCGACGTAAGCAGCAAGTATACCAGAAGAACAGAGCAGGAATTTGAAAAAATAGCATGTTATATTTATGAAACTGCCAAAGGAAAGACAGGTAATTACATGGTGTTTTTTCCATCTTATCAATTGATGAATCAGGTACTTGAAAAATTTTATGCATTAAATTTTGGAGAGATGGAGTGTAAAATTCAGGAAAGTGGAATGAAAGAACAAGCAAGAGAAGAATTTTTAAAGGTATTTTCCGTACCACGTCAAAATACATTAATTGGATTTTGCGTTATGGGAGGGGTTTTTGCAGAGGGAATCGATTTAAAAAAGGAAGCATTAATAGGAGCAATTATAGTAGGAACTGGATTACCACAGATTACTTATGAGCGGGAGATATTGAAAAATTTCTACGATAGAGATACGGGTGAGGGATTTGACTATGCGTTTTGCTATCCTGGGATGAATAAAGTCTTACAGGCCGCGGGACGAGTAATACGCACGGTAGAAGACAAAGGAGTTATCGTGCTGTTAGATGACAGATTTCAACAACAGGGGTATCAAAGAATGTTTCCAAGAGAGTGGGAAAATTATCAGAAAGTTACGGTAAACACAGTACGAAAGAAAGTAACGGAATTTTGGAAAAACAAAATATAATATTAACAAAAAAGGTGTTTCAAATTGTGGAAACACCTTTTATTGTAGAAACATCTTTTATTGCAGAAACACCTTTTATTGCAGAAACACCTTTTATTGTAGAAACACCTTTTATTGTAGAAATACCTTTTAATAAGTATGTCTAAAGATACTGCTGCTATTTCTTAGGCAGAACTTCCAGCCAGTATCCATCGGGGTCAGTTACAAAATAAAGTCCCATCTTAGGATTTTCAAAACAAATACACCCCATAGACTCATGCTTTGCATGTGCTGCGTCATAATTGTCCGTTTCAAAGGCTAGATGGAATTCACAATCCCCCAAATCATAAGAACCTTCTTTGTCCTTCAACCAGGTTAGTTCTAATTGAAAATCACTTTCTTCATTGGAAAGATATACAATGATATAGCTTCCATCAAGGGCTTCTTTTCGGCGCACTTCAAAGAGTCCAAAAGCCTCTTGATAAAAAGCTATGGATTTTCCTAAATTCTGTACGTTGTAATTTTCGTGACTCATTTTAAAAATCATGAAGATACCTCCTTATTTTGAATCTTATTTTCTTGTTTCTGTAATGCGAACACTATCTTCAATGTGGGGAAGAAGTTTCAAAAATTCCTGTGTAGAAGCAGAAACAGGAAGGCTGGGATTGACGGCAGCAACTAACTGACGTCCTGGCATTTTTTCTTTGGTATGCAAAATATATAAATCGTTCATGTCTTTAGAAAGGCAGTAATCAGGAATAAAGGCAATGCCAAGTCCGATTTTAGCCAAATCAATTAGTAAATCATTGCTGCTTAATTCCACATCGGGAATTAATTCTAACTGGTACTGCAAAAACAGATTGTGTAAAAATTCGCTGGTGGTACTTTTTCGATCCAACATTAAAATAGGATATTGTTTTAATTCCACAAAAGGAATCTCCTGCTGCTTTAGATTAAAATAAGCAGGATTGGCAATAAATACATCTGTAAAAACAGATACGGTTTTTTGAACATAAGAATTACTCATTTTAGAATTGGGATAATTAGTTACAATTAAATCCACCTTGCCCTGCTCTAGCAATGTTACGCAATTTAAGGAAGTAGCATTTGTTACTTTAATAGGAACATTGGGAAATTTTTGATGAAACTGCTTCAGAAAAGGAACTAAAAAGTAACGGCAGATAGTGTCACTGGCTCCAATATGAAGTTGACCAAGTCCTAAAATATTGGCATCTAACAGTTGGTTCTCGCCACGTTGAATCAAGTTCATAGCAGGTTCTACATGCTTTAACAAAACCTTTCCAGCAGGGGTCATTTGAACCTTCTTGGTACTGCGAATAAAAAGAGGCTGTTCTAACTTTCGCTCTAATGTTTTAATGGACTGACTCACAGCTGACTGGGAAATAAAAAGCTTCTTAGAGGCTTCGGAGAAGCTTAAAGAAGAAGCTACATAATAAAAAACTTTATACAATTCGTAATTGATATCCATAAGTACACCTCTTTGGTAAGTTATAATTTAATTATAAGCGTACGTTATAAATATGTCAATGTAGATTTATAACAAAGAAACAGAGAAAAAACTTTAAGAAGCAGGTGTAATGAATAAAAAGCATTATTTAGAAATACTTATAAGAGAAATTAAATATATTAATTATACTAATTATAAGGTGTTATGATATAATACAAGTAGGAATAAAAGTATCCAATGAAAGTATTTTATGGATACACCATATTAGAATACATCAAGTGATAAAATAGTTAGAATTTTAGGAGGGAATTATGAGCAACGTAAGACGTGTATATGTGGAAAAGAAACCGGAATTTGCAATTCAGGCAAAGGAATTACAGTCTGAAATCAGAAGTTATTTAGGAATTAAAAGTGTAAGTAAAGTACGTGTATTAATTCGTTATGACATTGAGAATATTTCCGATGAGACTTATAAAAAAGCATTGATGACGGTATTTAGTGAGCCGCCGGTAGATAATGTGTATGAAGAACAAATGGAATTAAAAGAGGAAAACACCTTTAGTGTAGAATTTTTACCGGGACAATTTGACCAGCGTGCAGATTCAGCAGAACAGTGTGTAAAACTTTTAAACGAAAATGAAGAGCCGGTCATTCGTACGGCAACTACTTATGTGTTAGAAGGAGAACTTAACCTACAGCAGTTGGAAGCGATTAAAAATCACTGTATTAATCCAGTGGACTCTAGAGAAACAAACTTGGAAAAACCAAAAACACTAATTAAAAAATTTGAAGAACCGTCAAATGTAACAATTTTTGAAGGTTTCATTGATATGGAAGAAATAAAATTAAAAGAATTGTATGATTCCTTGGGACTTGCCATGACTTTCCAAGATTTTCTTCATATTCAAAATTACTTTAAAAATCAGGAAAAACGGAATCCTTCTATGACAGAAGTGCGTGTACTAGATACCTATTGGTCAGATCACTGCCGCCATACTACCTTTTCCACTGAATTAAAAGAGGTAACCTTTGGAGAAGGCTTTTATAAACAGCCAATGGAAGAAACCTATGAAGATTATTTAACTACTCATAAAGAACTCTATCAAGGACGTGAGGATAAGTTCGTCTGCCTAATGGATTTAGCTTTATTAGCAATGAAACGCTTAAAAAAGGAAGGTAAATTAGACGACCAGGAAGAATCAGATGAAATTAATGCCTGCTCTATTGTGGTTCCTATTGAAGTAGATGGCAAAACAGAGGAATGGCTGGTAAACTTTAAAAATGAAACGCATAATCACCCTACGGAAATTGAACCATTTGGTGGTGCAGCTACTTGCCTTGGTGGAGCAATCCGTGATCCATTATCTGGACGAACCTATGTATATCAGGCAATGCGTGTAACAGGTGCAGCGGATCCTACCGTATCGGTAAAGGATACATTAAAGGGAAAATTACCACAGAAAAAATTGGTAAGGAGTGCTGCTCATGGATATAGTTCCTACGGAAATCAGATTGGACTTGCAACAGGTTATGTAAAGGAAGTATATCATCCGGATTACGTAGCAAAGCGCATGGAAATAGGTGCAGTAATTGGAGCAGCGCCACGACGTGCAGTTCAGCGGTTAACTTCTGACCCAGGAGATATTATTATCCTTTTGGGTGGACGTACCGGACGAGATGGTTGTGGTGGGGCAACAGGCTCTTCTAAGGCACATACTACTCAGTCTATTGATACTTGTGGTGCAGAAGTCCAAAAAGGAAATCCACCTACAGAACGTAAGATTCAACGTTTATTTCGCAGAGAAGAAGTAGCACATATTATAAAAAAATGTAATGATTTTGGCGCAGGGGGAGTATCGGTGGCAATTGGGGAACTAGCAGATGGCTTACGCATCCAACTGGATAAAGTCCCCAAAAAATATGCCGGGCTAGACGGAACAGAAATAGCAATTTCAGAGTCTCAGGAACGTATGGCAGTTGTGATTTCTCCTTCTGATGTGAAACAATTCTTAGACTATGCAAAAGAAGAGAACCTAGAAGCTGTGGAAGTTGCAGTGGTAACAGAAGAACCAAGATTAGTATTGGAATGGCGTGGAAAAGAAATTGTAAATATTACAAGAGCTTTTCTAGACACCAACGGAGCACATCAGGAAACCACAGTAGCAGTTACGATTCCTTCCGAAGAAGATAATTTCTTTAACAAGAAAGAAATTACAGGTGTAGAGGAAGCACTAAAAGAAGGTGACATAAAAAAAGCATGGAAAACTACTTTGGGCGATTTGAATGTATGTTCCCAAAAAGGATTGGTAGAAATGTTTGATGGCTCCATTGGAGCAGGCAGCGTATTTATGCCATATGGTGGAAAATATCAGCTTACTGAAACACAGAGTATGGTAGCCAAAATTCCAGTTATGACAGGAAAATGCCATGCAGTAACCATGATGTCTTACGGATTTGATCCCTATTTATCCTCTTGGAGTCCTTATCATGGAGCCGTATATGCAGTGTTGGAATCAGTGGCAAGAATTGTGGCAGCAGGTGGAGATTACAAGAAAATTCGTTTTACATTTCAGGAATATTTCCGTAGAATGAGTACAGATGCCAGCCGTTGGAGTCAGCCATTTGCAGCATTATTAGGTGCTTACAGTGCACAAATTGGATTTGGTCTGCCTTCTATCGGGGGAAAAGATTCCATGTCCGGAACATTTAATGAGATTGATGTTCCACCCACCTTAGTTTCCTTTGCAGTAGATACAGCCAACGAGCAGGATATTATTACACCGGAATTTAAACAAGCCGGAAATAAGATTATGAACTTTAAAATTGCAAAAGATGCATATGATTTACCAAATTATGCACAGGTTATGAAATTGTACGATGCTATTCATGAGCTGATTTTGAAAAAAGCAATTGTATCAGCATATGCATTAGATGGAAAAGGAATTGCAGCAGCAGTAAGCAAAATGGCATTTGGTAATAAGCTAGGTGTTACCATAAATGCAGACGCCTGCAAGAGCTGTATGTTTTCTCCACGTTTTGGGAATATAATTGCCGAAGTACCGGCAGAACAGATAGAACTGGTAACAGCAACAATTGCAGCAGCTCTTGAAATGACCCAAACAGCCTGTGATACTTGTGGATGTGATAATACAAATGACCAGTTACAGAATTACTGTAAAGTAATTGGAGAAGTAAATGATATACAAAAATTTGTATATGGTGATATGGAACTGACCATGGAAGAAGCATTGGCTACATGGACTTCTACTTTAGAAAAAGTATTTCCAACTCATGCAGCAGAAGGAAAAGAAATCATAGAAACCAAAGAATATCATACAAAAAATGTATATGTATGTAAAAATAAAATTGCAAAACCTACGGTATTTATTCCTGTATTTCCCGGAACTAACTGTGAATATGACAGTGCGAAGGCATTTGAACGCGCAGGAGCACAAACCATTGTAAAAGTATTTAAAAATCTAAAGGCAGAAGATATTCGTGATTCTGTGGAGGAATTTGTAAAAGCAATTGAACAATCCCAGATTATTATGTTCCCAGGTGGATTTTCAGCAGGAGATGAACCAGAAGGAAGTGCTAAATTCTTTGCTACTGCATTCAGAAATGAGAAAATTTCAGAAGCAGTTAATAAATTATTAAATCAGCAGGATGGATTGATGCTTGGAATTTGTAACGGTTTTCAGGCGTTGGTAAAATTAGGCTTGGTACCTTATGGAGAAATAAGACAGCAGACTTGGGATTCACCTACATTAACCTACAATACGATTGGACGTCATATTTCAAAAATGGTCTATACTAAGGTAGTTACCAATAAATCACCTTGGCTGGCTTTGGCAGAATTGGGAAAAACGTACTGCAATCCGGCATCTCATGGAGAAGGACGTTTTGTAGCACCTAAGGAATGGCTGGAAAAATTGTTTGAAAATGGACAGGTAGCGACTCAATATGTGAATGAAGAGGGTATTCCTACTATGGATGAAGAATGGAATGTCAATGGTTCTTATCAGGCGATAGAAGGGATTACAAGCCCAGACGGTCGTGTACTTGGTAAAATGGCACATTCCGAACGTCGTGGGGACAGTGTGGCAGTAAACATTTATGGAGAACAGGATATGAAATTATTTGAAAGTGGTGTAGCTTATTTCAAATAAGAATAATCAAAGAATTTAAAGAAGCCACTTTTCAATCATGGCAGCAACACCATCTTCATCATTGGATAACGTGATCTCATCTGCCTGGCTTTTTACATGCTCTGGAGCATTTGACATAGCAACACCAAGCTGGGCAGCTTGTAACATATCAATATCGTTTTCGCTATCTCCGCAAGCAATGGTTTCATTTTGTGGAATAGACAAATAATTACAGAGAAAAGAAAGTCCGTGAGCTTTGCTGACCCCCTTTTTGGTGAATTCCAAATTTCCAAATCCACCAGACAGATAACAAATATCTGGATAATCTTTTAAAATTTCAATGACTTCCCTCTGGTTTAGAGGGGAGCCATTTTCATCTAGAAGAAAATTCATGGCAATCTTTTGTACATCTACTTTTTTTTCACGAAGCAGTGCAGGAAGATTAGGAAAAAAACTGCGGGTTGACCAAATATATTCTTTAAGGCTAGGTGGAAGATGATCCATAGATTCAATTGCTTTTCGACATACAGAAGGGGTATAGGACTTTCCCTTTATAAATAAATCAATATGAAGTTCCAAAGTTAGAAGCTTTTCCAACAATTGAGCGGTTTGTTCATAAGGCATACAGGTTTCATCTAAACACTTTCTTTCAGGAACAGCATAGATAGAAGCACCATTTGTGGTAATGGCATAGTGGATATGAAGTTCTTTCATAGCTTCGAGAGGAAGTCCTTGATAAGGACGACCAGTAGAAATTACAAAAGTAACTCCTGCAGCGGTGGCCTTTATAATTGCACTTTTAGTTATATCGGAAATTTGACCTTGAGAATTAAATAAGGTTCCATCTAAGTCTAATGCTGCTAATTGAAATTGCTGTTTCATAAAATGTACCTCCAAATTTTTGTTTCGTATAGTAGTATTCTAGCGGTTCTAAAAAACAGTATAACAATAGTTTTTGGGAAGGTCAAATAAGAAAATAAAAAAAAGTAACAGTTCAGCCTTCGGCTGAACAATAACGACTTTAGCACCGGCTAAAATATAGCCGGTGTGCCTTCAAATATT
>JAVVUO010000049.1:0-15012 GCA_036653135.1 Lachnospiraceae bacterium | reverse complement strand
TCGGCTCTGTTTTAGAGGTGAATAAAAACGTCAAAGCCAGTAAAATCAATAAATTTAGGCTTGACAGAATAGGAAGGTATAATCGAGCATGGCATATGGCAAGATCAGTGAGAAACAAAAAGAAATTTTGGAATATATTAAGAGTGAAATTTTAAACAGAGGATACCCTCCTGCAGTACGTGACATTTGTGAAGCAGTTCATTTAAAATCTACTTCTTCGGTACACTCTCATCTTGAAACCTTAGAGAAAAATGGCTATATTCGAAGGGATCCTACAAAACCTCGTGCCATCGAAATTATTGATGATAATTTTAATTTAGTCCGACGTGAAGTAGTCAATGTCCCCATTATAGGACGTGTTGCCGCTGGAGAACCTATTTTGGCAGTAGAAAATATCGAAAACTATTTTCCAGTTCCAGCAGAAATGATGCCCAATGCTGAGACTTTTATATTAAAAGTAAAAGGTGAAAGTATGATTGGTGCCGGTATTTTAGATGGGGATAGTATTTTAGTTCAATCCCAGTCGACTGCTTTTAATGGAGATATGGTTGTGGCACTGGTGGATGATTCTGCCACGGTGAAGACTTTTTTCAAAGAAGATGGACACTATCGCTTACAGCCTGAAAATGATACTATGGAGCCAATTATTGTAGAAGAATGTACGGTTCTTGGTAAAGTATTTGGTGTTCTTCGTTTTTTTAATTAGTATTTTTCACAAAACGCCTTGTTGCCTTGTTGCTCTTTTTAGAAGGCAACAAGGCGTTTTTATCTACAGCTTGAATCAATATATTTCAAATAGATTAGATTATAAATCTTCTAAATTCACTTTTTTTCCATTTGTCCAAATACGTTCTAAGTCATAAAACAAACGGTCTTCTTTTGAAAAAACATGGACAATAATATCATTATAATCCATTAAAATCCAGCTAGAATTACGATTTCCTTCTACTTGGTGTGGTTGGTAACCGGATTTATTTAATTCTTCATCTACACCATCTACCATGGCTTGGAGTTGGTTTGAATTAGAACCAGTTGCAATTACAAAATAATCTGCAATGGGAGAAATTTCACTAATATCAATAATGCGAATGTCCTCCGCTTTTTTTTCACTTAATGCATGACAAGCTATTTTTGCCATTTCACGGGAAATACTCATTTATGTTGCCTCCTTTAAATTTTTGTTTTTGTTATATTGTCTAAACCACTCAAAAGTCTCTGCTGTTTTAGGGTCAAGTTCTCCCCCTTTTTCTTTTAGATATTGCAAAGTATCTGATAATATTTGCTCCATAGTCTGATTCAAACTGACAAAAGCTAAGGCTCGTATTTCAGGAAGGTTTGGTGCTTGAGTTCGATTGGGTTCTATATAATCTGCAATAAAAATTATCTTATCTAAGTCATTCATTTCTGGCTCACCTGTTGTATGCACAGAAATTGCATGTAAAATTTCTGGTTCTTTTATTTTATACTTGTGTTGGGCTAAATATGCCCCTAATTTTGCATGAAGAAGAAATGGTTCTCGTTTCTCCCAAGGCTCAATTAAAATATGATTTTTCTGACACATAGTAAGTTTATCTTCATTAGGAATGCATTTTGCACAGTCATGAAGCAATCCTGCATAGATAGCTTGTTCTACATCCATACCATATGCCATAGCCAAGGCAGCAGCTGTATACATTACGCCTAACGTGTGAGTAAAACGTGTGTGATCTAATTCTTTTTTTAATTTCTTTTCTATTTTAATTCGTTTCATCTTGTAACATCTTTTCTATTTTTAAATTTTGAGAACTATAGTTAAAACCACAAGTAGATTCCAAGTCATTTTTTTGATATAAGTTATATTCTTGAATATATAATTCCACTTGTCTTGGAACCAAGTATCGTATGGTTTGATTTTTACTTATTCTATCTCGGATATCATGGGAAGATACTTCTAAACTGGGTGTCTGTAATGGATATATCGAACTATGATACTTCTCATTAAGATAGGAAATCTGTTGTATAAAATGTTCTTGATGCTGATGCTTTCGATAAGCAGCCAAAATGGTACAGGCAGATAAAATTTGCCCAGGTTCTTTCCATTCTTCCAAATCAAACAGGGAATCTGCACCCAGGATGAAATAAAATACTGCATTAGGATAGATTTCTTTTAAATGTTGTAACGTAAGATACGTATAACTGATTTGTGAAGAATCCACTTCCTGTGTATCCAATGCAAATGCAAAATTATCTCTAATTGCCAATGAAATCATAGCACATCTATGATGTGCATCCATCATATCATGCTGCTGCTTATGGGGAGAATGCCCGGTAGGAATGAATAATACCTGATCTAATTCAAACTGGGCACGAGCATTTTCTGCAATGACTAAATGACCATTGTGAATAGGGCGAAAAGTTCCGCCCATAATTCCAATTTTAGATTTTTTATCTGCTTCTTTTTCATTGTATGCATCTTTCATTTTTGTTACTCCGGCAATTGAATTTTAGGATCCTTTTTAGAAGGACGATATAATATAATTTTCTTGCCAATCACTTGTACTACCTGAGAACGAGTACGTCCTGCAAGTGTATCTGCAATTTCTTTAGGTACATCAGAACAATTATTCAATACGGAAACTTTAATTAATTCTCTTTTTTCCAATGCTTCTTCAATTGCAGCCGACATTTCGGGTGTTAAACTTGCCTTTCCAATTTGAAAAATAGGAGTTATATTACTAGCTAGGCTTTTTAAATAAGCACGTTGTTTTGTTGTCATATCCATTGTGATTCCTTTCTGACCGAAGATGATTCGGTACATACTAACCTATTTATAATAGTCAAATTCCAGTGCGTACATACGCACGGTATCTCCTTCAGAAATACCAACTTCTTCTAATTCTTTCAAAATACCTTGTTCCCGTAAAAACTTTTGAAAAAATAAAAATCCTTTTTCAGAATCAATATTGGTATATCCAAGCATTTTTTCAATCTTAGGACCTTCTACTACATAAACATGATCCTCTTCATTATATTCCACAGTATAAGATTCATCTTGAAACATAGAAAGTTCAGGAAAGAATTCCTGTTCAAAGATAATAGGGGAACGATCTACCGTTTTCAAAAGTTCATTCACGGAATATAAAAGTTCTTTTACACCCTCTCCACTTACTGCTGAAATAGGGTATACTTGAATGCCTTTTGGCTCAAATTCTGCCTTTAATGCAGGAATTGCACTTTCCTTTTCATCATAAATGGCATCAATTTTATTTGCAGCTATTACCTGAGGTTTTTTCAGCAATTCAGGATTATAGGATTCTAACTCTTTGTTAATTGCATAAATATCTGCAATGGGGTCTCGTCCTTCTACTGAAGCAGCATCTACAATATGAATCATAACCCTTGTACGTTCAATGTGCTTTAAAAATGCATGACCAAGACCAATTCCTTGTGATGCACCTTCGATCAGTCCTGGAATATCCGCAATCACAAATCCACTGGTGCCTTCTAAATCTACTACTCCTAGATTGGGGTTTAATGTTGTAAAATGATAATTGGCAATTTTAGGACGTGCATTGGTAACACGGGATAACAACGTAGATTTCCCCACATTTGGAAATCCCACCAGTCCAACATCTGCAATTACCTTAAGTTCTAACAATACTTCTAATTCAATCGCCGGTTTTCCGGGCTGTGCATACTTTGGCACCTGCATGGTGGCTGTTGCGTAATTCTGATTGCCCATTCCACCACGTCCACCGTGAAGAATAATCTGCCTTGTATTTTCTCCTGACATATCTGCAATCACCTTATTGGTAGCTGCATCTTTAATAATAGTACCTGCCGGAACTTTTACTATTCTATCTTCACCATTTTTCCCATGACAATTGCGTTTTCCACCTTCTTCGCCATTTTCAGCTGCATATCTATGGGTGTGACGGAAATCGGTTAATGTATTTAATCCTTCATCTACCTGAAAAATTAAATCTCCACCTTTTCCTCCATCTCCACCATCGGGTCCACCATTGGGGACATATTTCTCTCGACGGAAAGAGATATGTCCATCTCCGCCTTTTCCTGATTTTATAATAATTTTCGCACTATCTGCAAACATTGTGTTCCACCTCATGATCTAATTAAAAAGATAATATTAAAACAATAGACTCGGCTGTTTAGTCGAGTCTATCAGTCACATATTATTCATTGCTTGCTACTGGATATACGGAAGCCTGTTTTTTATCTCTTCCTTTTCTTTCAAATCTCAAAACACCGTCAACCTTGGCGAATAATGTATCATCTCCACCAATTCCAACATTCACACCTGGGTGAATCTTGGTTCCACGCTGTCTATATAAAATATTTCCAGCTGTTACTAACTGTCCATCAGCTCTTTTCGCACCTAATCGTTTCGATTCAGAGTCTCTACCGTTTTTGGTAGAACCAACTCCTTTTTTATGAGCGAAAAATTGAAGGTTCATATTTAACATTTCCTTACACCTCCTTGAATATAAGCGTAATATATTCATTTCCGTAGTTATTTTGTATTCCCTGCAGTCCTAAGACCATTGATTTAAGTAACATGAGAGAATCTTTTGAATATTCCCCTTTTAAGGAAAAATCAATTAATCCACTCTTTTCATTTGTGACAATATCGAACTTGTCCTGAACAATTTGTTCAATAGAGTTAATGGTATTAATTACCAATATAGATACCGCGGCACAGACAATGTCTTCGCCGGATTTTGCAAACTCCGCATGACCGATACAGTTAAATGCTGTATACTCGTTTTCATGGTTTTGATACATCGTGATATGAATCATAATAATTTCCTATGGATTAACCATTGATTTTTTCGATTTTCACTTTAGTAAAGGACTGTCTGTGTCCGTTTTTCTTGTGATAACCGGTTTTTCGTTTGTACTTATAAACGATAACTTTTTTGCCTCTTCCATTTTCTACGACAGAAGCATCTACTGTTGCATCTGCTGCATCAGCCCCAACTTTCAAAGAACCATCGCTAATTGCTACTACGTTATCGAAAGTAACTTTTTCACCAGCTTCCATACCAAGCTTTTCAATGGTAATGATATCGCCCTCGGCTACTTTGTACTGCTTGCCACCTGTTGCTATTATTGCGTACATATTGCACCTCCTATTATCATTACTCGCCAGCTTCGGTGCTGTAACATACAGTCTTAAAAAACCTCACTGTGCGGCATACTCATATATATTAGCATAGCTTTGATGCTACGTCAACTGTTTTTTTGTATTTTTTACATTTGGTGTCTAACAATTTTGTACTCATCATCGGATTGATAATAAGGACATTCTCGGAAGGTATTCATCATAAATTTAGCCATTTCATCTTCATCTAAATTTACCATACAGATGTAACATTCATCTTCTTCATCATATTCATAATTAGAACAGCAATCACAATTTGATAAATTTCCCATATTAGTTCTTCACTTTCTTTTAGAAAATATTCCGATAACTCTTACTTTTTCAGGAATATCTTTGTTTTATGTTTTAAAAAGAATCTGGTAAATATTGCTCCGCTAGAGATTTCTTTATTTTTTTTCTAGTAATTTCCACTAAATCCAGCTTGGTCATATCAATAATCTGAACTGGAACACTGTCATATGACACCAATTTTCGAAGTACCTGCATTAATTCTAATTTAAACTTCATCTCTGTCATACTAATAAAATCGATAATTATAATGCCTGAAATATTGCGCAGACGAAGTTGATGTGCAATTTCATTGGCTGCCTCTAAATTAATCTTAAGATGATGTTCTTGAACATTTTTTTTTGCAATACTTTTTCCGGAATTCACATCAATGACTGTTAATGCTTCTGTAGGCTGAATAACAAGATAGCCTCCGGATTTTAGCCATACTTTTGTCTGTAATGCTTCTTTTAACTTAACCTCTAAACTATAAAGCTTGTTTAGGCTTAATAGGTTGTCTTGGTAAAAAACAAGTTTACTGGCATCTAATGGTTGATGTATTTTAAGGTAATCCTGCACTGATTCAAAAATCATAACATCATCTGTAAGAATATGATCTACGTCACTGAGCACGGCACTTTGCAAAAAATGAAGATATTCCGGCAAAGCATGGCGAAGACAGGTAAAACAGGTGCGATGTGGTGCAGTTTCCTTTAGATGAAGAAACTCTTTCTCTAATACCTCATATTCTTGTTGAATTGTTTCTATGGTTGCTTGTGCAGCGCTTGTGCGGACAATGATTCCAAATTCATTATTTTGAAAAGGAAGAAACCATTGTTTTAATCGCTCTCTGGTTTCTATATCTAATTTTCTCGAAATGCCAATGGACGTGTTTTCTGTAGTTAGTACTAAATATTTTCCAGTAAAAGAAAGGCTAGTGCTTACTTTTGGTGGCTTGGTCTTCATGTTCTCTTTTGTAATTTGAACTACAACTTCATCCCCTTGAACTAGCCTTGGACTATTGATTTTTTTTACAAAAATGGGGTTATGCTTCTCTTCTAGAGAATAGTAACAAGGATGCCCTGGAGCTATTTCTATAAAAGCAGCATTTAAGTTCTTCACAATATCCTTCACGCGACCCACATAAATATTATTCAGAATACTTTGATGTTCTAAAGACTCTAGATTAAGTTCTAGTAACGTATGGTCATGATAAAGTGATGTTGCAATAAAAGTCTTGGAATTTTGTTCTATCTTCGTAATAAGTAAGGTATCCTTCATAATGCTCCTGTAATTTTCAATAAATAATTTCACCAAAGTCTCCAAGAGGTGAAAATCTTGGAAACTGCTGTTGCTTTTGGGCAAATTCTGCTTTTTTTTGTTCTAAAACCAGTTGATAGGCTTGACGTTCTTTTTCTCCTTTTACGGCAATCACATCTGAATTTGCATAAACCTCTAAACGATGAACTTGAAATGCAAGAGGATTAAGAGAAAGACCACAAAAATCATAAAATGCTTCCAGCACTAATTCTGGCTTAATATTTGTAATACTTCCGGTACATACTTGAAGAAACATTCCAGTTCCAGACCATAAATTCATGTCAGGGCTGCTTACCTTAAGTGTGCGTAAAAGTTCTTTATCTTCAAGATCTACCGCCGTCATCTTATAGATTAAGGGTTTCAAATCCATTACCGTTTCACTTTTCTTGGTTTGTTTCGTAATAAGAATCTCTTCCTGCTGATAGAATTCATTCAATTTTTCTTCCCATTGCGTTTGTTCAAAAGGGACGTTATAACCGGGCTTTTCAATTAAAAGATAGTCGGCTGCCGCAACCAGTGCCATGGAGGTCTTTGCAGTATCCGGCAGCTTTTTATATTCTAAGATAGATACGCCATCCACCATAACATCATTTAATGCTTCTATGGATGCTTCACTGGAATTCGTATTCGTTACTTCAATATCCAAATATTCACCATCGCTGGTTACTCCAACGCCTAAAGGTGCTGCAAAAGACATAATCTGGTGAGGATTATATCCTTCGGAATAGGTTACCGAAATATTTGCTCGGCGCAAAGATTTTTGGAAATAGCGCATAATATCCAAATGGCCCACAAATCGCATGACACCATATTTTTGAAATTTAATTCTGATGTTCAAGACAAACACCTCCTTTAAATTTTCCTGCTCCACAGCCACTGCACTGCATCCTGCAATTCCCAGTTACTTCCTCCTGTTGTGCGTTCTCCCATTCTCGCATAAGAAAGGACTTGCTAACACCACAGTCAATAAAATCCCACGGTAGAAGTTCATCCATACTTCGAGTACGTAAATTATAGAAATCAATAGAAACACCACATTCTTCAAATGCAGCCAACCATTTTTTATAATCAAAAAATTCACTCCAAGAATCAAAAATGCAGCCTTTTTCATAAGCTTTTAGAATAACTTGTCCAATTCTGCGATCACCTCTAGCAAATACACCTTCTAGTACTGTTACATCAGCTTCATGCCAATTATACTTTAAGCTCTTCTTGTTAAGTTGTTCCTTTACTTCATCATTTACAATCTTTGCCCGACGCAGATACTCATTTTTATCATACATGGGTGCCCATTGAAATGGGGTAAATGGCTTTGGTATAAAGAAAGAGGTACTAATGGTAATCTGACATTTTCCCTTTCGCTGTTCTTTGGGAATCTCGTAGTAACGTCTTGCAATTTTATCCGCAAGTCTTGGAATTTCCTGCTGATCTTCTGTGGTTTCTGTAGGCAGACCTAACATAAAGTATAGTTTTACCTTTTGCCATCCCCCATCAAAAGCAAGTCCGGCACCGTTTAGTATTACTTCTTCTGTAAGTCCTTTATTAATCACATCTCTAAGACGCTGTGAACCAGCTTCTGGTGCAAAAGTTAAGCTGCTTTTACGAATGTCTTGTACTTTACTCATAATGTCAAGGGAGAAGGAATCAATCCGTAAGGAAGGCAATGAGATATTGACGCCCTTTTCCTTAAATGAAATCAAGTAGTCCATTAACTCAGGCAGTTTTGTATAATCACTGGAGCTTAGAGAGCTTAAAGAAATTTCTTCATGTCCTGTATTATCTAACATTTCCTTGGCACATTGCTTTAGCATTTCTAGTTCTCGTTCTCTGGTAGGACGATAAATCATACCAGCCTGACAAAATCGGCAGCCACGAATACAACCACGTTGAATTTCTAAAACCACACGATCTTGGGTTGCTCGAATAAATGGAACTAATGGTTTTCGTGGGTAAGAGGTGTTGGTAATGTCCATTTCAATTTCTTTTTTTATGGTTGCAGGAACATCATCGTATTTGGGATGAAATGTTTGCAATGTGCCATCTTGGTTATAAGATACTTCATAAAGAGATGGTACATAAATTCCAGGCAGTTTGCAGGCAGCCCTTAAAAATTCAGTTCTGCTGCCACCCACTGCTTCTATTTCTTTGTACAAGTCAAATAAATCATCATAGCGTGTTTCACCTTCGCCAATATAAAATAAATCAAAAAATTCCGCCAAGGGTTCTGGATTATAGCTGCAAGGACCGCCTCCAATGACCAAGGGGTCATCTTGAGTACGTTCCGCTGCCAAAAGTGGAATATGGCTTAAATCTAAAATCTGTAAGATATTGGTATAACACATTTCATATTGTATCGTAATTCCCAAAAAATCCATATTTTTTACAGGTGACTGAGTTTCTAAGGTAAAAAGAGGAATGTCTTGTTCTTTCATTATCTGGTGCAAATCTACCCATGGGGAATATACACGTTCGCAGTATACATCATTTCTTTTGTTAAACATATCATATAAAATCTGAATTCCCAAGTGGGACATGCCGATTTCATAGACATCTGGAAAACACA
Organism: Lachnospiraceae bacterium; assembly: GCA_036653135.1. GTDB lineage: Bacteria > Bacillota > Clostridia > Lachnospirales > Lachnospiraceae > Petralouisia. The sequence continues at coordinate 5,701 of JAVVUO010000049.1, read as the reverse complement.
TAGCAAATCGAATAGCAACGGATTTGGGATCTTTTTTAATCATATTTACTTCATTTCCAATATAGCGCGCAGGCTTATCTATGGAAAGTAATATTTCATCGGATAATGCAGGTTGATTCATAAAGTGCTCCTTATTGGTTATTTGCGCTTTTTTACGCATATTATAACTTAATATAGCACATTTTCCATAGGTTGTATAGATTGCTGCTTGGAAATTCTAATTCCTTCTACTATTTTATTTATGGGAAGTGGATTCCATTCTATCTGGGAAAAAACTTCCTTAGTAGAGTATTTTTCATAGGTAATTTGTTCTTGATCACAATATACAAAAGCTGTAAAAATTAAAATTGCAAAAATGGTGCGAATTCCAAAGGTAGAAGATGCCGCATTGGACTCTCCTATTTGATTTTGAAAAGATGATTTAATCTGTTTGACCTGTTCACGACGTTGGTCTACCGTTTGTTGGATGGATTTGTCCATTAGAAATACTCTCCAAAAAGTGTTTCTACTATTTTACTAGAAAGATGAATAAAAAATACATGATTTTTTAAAATTTCGTTATTTGTTGCAAACAAATCATATACATAGAATAAAAATTTAAGTGCTATAAAAAATTTCTTTCTATTTCCAAAGAAATATGTAAATACTAGTAAAAAAAGATACTTCTTTTACAAAAAATCATGTAAAAGAAGTATCCCTTCCCTATTCTTTATTTAGAATCCGACATATTATCAAACTATTTATTTTCTGTCATTACGATTTGATATGCTTTACTTTCTGTATATACTTCATCTTTTAATACATTTAATTTTTTCTTGCGAATCATATAAAACTGATAGATAACAGCAATTAAATTTACTGCTAATGATAAAAAGCTTACCACAAAAAATGCTGTCTTATTATGTGTTGTGGATACTGGTGCCAATCTGTCTGCAAAAGATGGAATAGTCATGATGAACATAATCCAAAGCGCCAGTGTCTGAGCCCGGTGTTGTAACCATGCCCCTTTTTTGATAAAGAAGGTTGGTATAGTACAGGAAAGTAACAGAATCATTCCACAGTATACAGAGTGGTCTGAAATACAGTTATAGGTATAAGCAAAATTCCATAAATCGTATCCTAATACATAAATCCAAATCATATCTGGCCAAATCATATCTTTACTTTTATCTTTCGAAACAAAGATTCCTACCCAACCGCAAATAAGCATAATATTTAAAATTCCTGCAATTCCATTCATAATATTCCAAGGACCTGACATCACCCATAAGTTATTGATATAAGTTCCTTCTGTTGCGCCATAGGAAAAGCACTGGAAATCTCGAAAAGAAGCTTCCATAATATTAATTGCAAGAATAAGAGGCGGAAAACACATTACCCATTTTTTCTTAGCAAGTGCTGGAATATAACGTATGGCCATAAATCCCACACAGCCTGCTAAGGCGGAGTAAGTCTTTGCCCAATTAAACCAGTTTCCTGTCCCATACTCATTTCCAGGTGCAGCGGTTGTGGGCCACACAAGGATGGTTAAAATAATAGGTACAATAATAAATAATAGAATTCCACCCCACTTAGTTGCTCTTCCCAATTCATTAAAAGCCATTAATGCAAGTAATACAAAGGCCATAATTGCCCATGTTTTTAAATCCGGTACATCATATAAAATATGCATAAGTTCCTCCATCTTAACTGTTTTGACAACAGTTTTTATCCTTCTGATTCTCTGAGTATTATTTCTTTTAATATAAATTCCTGACCACTGAGCATTTCCCAATCATCTCCATTACAGATGGGGCATTTTCCTTTGTGTTCCACAATATGAAACACTTTGTTGCAGTGATGACATAAGCCATTTCCAGGAATCATTTCTATTTCAAGTTTGCTTCCATAAAGTAAGGTACCCTCTGTCACATTTGGATAATATTCTGTTAAATATTTAGGCACAATAGATGATAATTGCCCAAGTTGTACCACAATTGTATCAATATTTTCTGCAACATGATTTGCCCTTGCTTCTTTTTCCACAAGATTTACTAATTGCACTAAAATTGTTATTTCATGCATATTAACCTCAATTCTACTGTGCCCTATAACTCTTTACTGTCTCTGTTTGGATTCATGGCAGTTTTGATTTTACAGTCTAATACATGTTTTACCGCATGTTTTTTGATGTTTTCATAACCAAAACTGTAAGCATCATATTCCTTTTTCAAAGTAATGGCATCAAATTTACAACGAACCGTACATTCTCCACAGCCTAGGCACTGGTTTGGATCTACATGTGCAACACCACATTCTAAACAGCGTTTTGTTTCAAATTGAATTTGTTCTGCTGTTAACGTGATTCGTGGGTCAGAAAATGTGTTTTCTTTTTTGGAATCTCTTGAAACCAAAGTTCTTTTGGCTTTATCATATCCACTAAATTCAATATTTTCTTTGTCTAAAACATCAAAAATTCTGCGATTACGCCCAAGAATCAGTGTTTGACCTTCCTGTACGAAGCGATGAAGAGAATCAGCACCTTCTTTTCCAGCTGCAATAGCATTGATTGCAAATTTAGGACCAGTGTATACATCTCCACCGGCAAAGATATCCTTTTCTCCGGTTTGATATGTAAAGTCATCTGCAGCAACCGTTCCATTTGGATTTACTGCTACATTGCTTTCTTTTAATAAATTTCCCCATTCCATGGATTGTCCGATGGATAGCAATACTTTATCTGCCGGAACGATTTTGATATCTTTTTCATCATACTCAGGGGCAAATCTCTTTTGGTCATTCAATACTCGGATACAGCGTTTAAATTCAACACCGGTTACTTTACCATTTTCAATTACAATGCGCTTTGGTCCCCAGCCGTTTTGAATAGATACCTTCTCTTCTTTTGCTTCTGCAACTTCTTCTTCTTGTGCAGGCATTTCCTTTTCACTTTCCAAACAGAACATATTAACAGATGCTGCACCAGTTCTAGTTGCAGTTCTTGCTACGTCAATAGCAACATTTCCACCACCAATTACAACAACATTTCCAGAAATACTAACGTCTTTTCCAAGATTCACATCTCTTAAGAAACGTACACCAGTTATAACATCTTCATGATCTTCCCCTTCTATGTTTAATTTTCTTCCACCTTGTGCTCCAATTGCAATATAAAATCCAGCATATCCTTCTTTACGTAATTGAGGGATGGTAATATCTTTTCCGACTTCTACACCGATTTTAAAAGTTACACCCAGTTGCTTTAATACATCAATTTCTGCTTCTATCACATTTTTTTCCAAACGATACGATGGTATTCCTAATGTTAACATTCCACCTAGCTTTTCCTGCTTTTCATATACGGTAATAGTATAACCTTTTTGTGCAAGATAAAATGCACAAGAAAGACCAGCAGGTCCTGCTCCTATAATTGCAATTTTTTTATCACTGTAATCAAATAATTTTTCTGGTATAAAACGTGTTGCTGCGTTTAATTCCTGCTCTGCAATAAATTTCTTGATTTCATCTATTGCAACCGGTTCATCCAGATGTCCTCTAGTACATTCACTTTCACAGTTATGAGGACAGATGCGGCCGCAAACTGCTGGGAATGGATTTTCCTTTTTAATTAACTCTAATGCTTCTACGAACTTACCTTGTGATGCAAGCTTAATGTAACCTTGAACAGAAATATTCGCTGGACAGGCAGATTTACATGGTGCACTGCCGGAAGCATAAGTATTTTCAAAATTTGTTCTAAATTCCTTATTATAACGATCGGGTCCCCAATTGTGGTTATCTGGCAATGGTTTTGGTAAATAGGAAACCGGCTCTTTGGTACAAAGATTTTCACCTAATTTTACTGCGTTTGCCGGGCAGGTTTCTACACATTGTCCACAAGCAGCACATTTTTTAGGGTCTACTTCAGCAATATAATTGGAACGTGACATATTGGGTGTTCCAAAATACTGTGATGTACGAAGGGCAAAACATACATTTCTTTCACAGTTACACAGTGCCCATATTTTATCAGTACCGTCCATGTTGGTTACCTGATGCATATATCCCCGTCGCTCCGCTTTTGCTAATACTTCTTCTGCTTCTTCTCTCGTAATTCGTCTTGCTTTTCCAGTACGAATACACGATTCAGCGGTTGCACCTAAAATAATACAAAGTTCTTCCGGCATATTTCCTGTGCCTTCTCCCATCTGCTGACGTACTAAACGACATTGACAAGGAGCAAGTGCAAGATGATTTTGATATTTAGTTAACCAATGGGATATTTCTTCATAGGGTGCTTTGCGAGTCACGGATTTAATGGCAGATTCTACTGGAATAACTCGTAGTGCTCCATTTCCCATAGGCATGATCTGGGTAACCGGCTCTACCGATGCTCTTGAATATTCTTCAAATGCACGAGCAATTTCAGGATGTGCTTTTGCTTGTTCTCGATTTAACATCATTAATTCAAAAATACCAGGTAAATAAATCAAAAGTTCAAAACGGTCAGTTCCATCCCCTTGAGGTTTCATTTCAATGGCACCAATATCTGTTAATTTCATTAATAAATCAAAGGTTTCCGTATAATTTTTTCCGATACGGGATGCAATTGTTTCTACAGTTTCTTCTTTTCGTCGCTCCATTGCAAGTAACACATCTGCTTCTTCATCTGTTAGAATATCGGCAAATACATAATATTCCGGATCCTTTTCAGTAAAGTCCTGATTACGTTTGGTAATGTGTTGGGCTAGTTTATTGATTTTTTCTCTCACAAATTGATTCCTCCTGTTTTTCAACATGTTATATTTTTCACAATAATTCACTTGAATTTCTATCGTAGGAATTCTTGTGGTTGTACTTCATTACAATATAAATTCAAATATTCCTCTGTCATGTTTAAAATAATCTTTTCTGTTTCAATAACTGCTAACTCTTTTATATGAATTTCAGATAGACGTTGAATATTATGTGGACTGGTGGCCAATTCATAGGCTCCTATTAAAATCACATGCCTTACCATATACAAATTATAGATTTTCTCTTCTGTCAGAAAATCTATTTTTGCTTCTGTAATGGAGGATAATTTGTGTATTGTTTGATCTAGTCCTTGAATTTCCTCTGCTAATATTTCAGGTGCAATGTTTTTATTAATAATAGAACGTTTCATGGATACTAAACGTATCATTTTCATTCGATATTCCAAAAGATATTTTGTCTGTTCTAAAACAAATGAAATATATTCAGATTTTGTAAATGCACTATGTCTACTAAGTCCTTTTAATTCATGAATGCCCCATTCTGCATACTCTCTATATAATATTTTAGCAAACAATGTTTCTTTAGTTGGAAAATAATGAAATAATGTTCCTTTTGCCATATTGCATTTTTGTGCAATCATATTCATGGTGATTTCCGAAAAACTTAATGTATCATAGAGTTCCATTGTTTGTGAAATAATCAGCCGTTCCCGACTTTTCTTTTCTTCTTCTCCTAATATTTTGGGCATAATAAACCTTCTTTTACTTTTTTATGACCAACGGTCATGTGAAATATTATAAATGACCGTTGGTCATTTGTCAATATATGGAAAGGGGTTTTAAATTAGACATTTCTTGCTATTTGTATGAGAGATGTTGTTTAATACAGATAGTTCTTCTATCTTTTCACATTGTTTTTTGGGTGGCTTTTGACGGATATCTCATTCGTGTAACTTAATATAAAG
>JAVVUO010000048.1:0-15270 GCA_036653135.1 Lachnospiraceae bacterium | reverse complement strand
CTTTTGATGGCAATAAGTACTGCTGTGTAAATGATAGGGATATCTATGCATTGGAATGACGATGAAAAAGTTTTTGCATAATAAGTGAATTGGAATCGTTGTTAAAAAATTGATTTCTTGCAGGAACATAGAGATAATACCCTATGCACCTGGAAGATTTCTCATGATGCTTAAAAGTAAAATACACAAAGCAAAATGAAATAAAAAAATACAAATTTATTTTCAAAAAGCCCCAGCTAATCGCCGGGGCTAATGTTTCACTTATTTTTGGACCTTTTCAAAAATGCTTGACAGGCTGTAAATTATATTGGAATAGCGTATTATGAAGTTACGAAAAAAATAGTTAGACCCCCTTGGTGGGAATCTAACCATTTTAAAGATACTACACTAACTAAATGACATTGAAGACTGAACTGTTACAATAAACTTTCCCATAAATTTATTATGATAGGAAAAGTCAGAGAATCATTTATCAGATTTATCTAATGCACTGTTAAACCAGCTTACATAATTAATATCATCATAGTATTTTTTTATCGAAATGCCCTTTTTGTACATGCTGCATATGCCAACAAATTCCTGATTTTCAAACCCTCTAATATATCTTGCTGATTTTAGCTCTGGATAATCCCTATTGCACAACACAATCTTAAACGAAAAATCCAATGAATCAAATTCTTTTAACTGATCATAAATGCATCCATCTCGATCTGAAAATAGAATAAAACAGTTAGACATATCTATTCTTTTTTTCCTTTCTTCCCACTTGGTTTTTGCTTCTTCCTCTGATTTGTAATGCTGAAAATACAGCTTAATCTGATCCAGTTTACCAATTGGATAATTTATTCCATCTTCTTTTATAAATTCTAGTTCCAAAGAATTATAATAATCAATATTTTTTAGATAACATAGAAAATCACCTGGGTATAACCATAAATTGACGAAAGGGGAATTGAAACGCAAGCCTAATTCATTGCTAATGCAGCCACCATTACAATTACTTGATATTATCGTAATATTCTTGTTTTCAGTCTCTTCTTTTATCTATCATTGTAAATCGTTCTTATCTTTTTTCTTATCCACAATATGATTTTTCTCATACTCATTCTTCTAATAATTCCTCCACGTATTACCCTCCGCATCCGTTTTTCTATGTTCCCTTGATTCAGGTTTTTAAAAAAACTTTTTCTTTCTGGAGGCACCTCCACGGATTTAATTGCGGATGCATTATGAAGGATTGCTTGTTCATAGTCTACTTTTACAGCTTCCATCTTTTCCCTTACCTTGGTAAATAAATTCTGTCCTTTGGAAGAATTCACAATGATAAGAGAGGTTCCTTTATCATCAAACAGCTTGGGACACACTTCCTGGATTCCCCAGAAATCAGCCAGGGTAATATCACTGATTCTTGTGGATGGCTTAAATTGACATTGATAGCAAGAAGGCCGCAGACTGATATTCTTTAAAAATGTCTGCATATATAAATTTTGATCCAAGGTTTCACGATACTCTGTATCATGACTGAAGGGAATTGATACAGAGTATCGAATCCATCCTTCGTGCTTTGCACGAAAAGATGGATTCAACTCTCCGCTTAAGCTCTCCCCCAAGCGTTTTTCTAAAGCCTCCAGATATTTCTTCCAGACCTTTGGAGATGGTACTCCATGGCAGATGATATCCATACAATAGAGATTTTCATATGATTTTTTTAAATAGCTCTGCAGACCCGCCACCTGACAGGGCGTTCCGGTAAACAAAACCCTTTCTCCTTGGGATAATTTTTCTCTTATTTCTGGATAAATTTTCCCCATGTTGCTTTGCAGATACTTAGATCCACGCAGTCCTTTCAATTCTTCCGGCTTTTCTGCTTTTCTATGTGATACCATGGCATCTTCCCCAAAGGCTGCACCATATACCGTCCCGCCTTCTGCTATGATTTCTTCTGCCAATAAGGTGAAAATTCCTCCAGAGGAACTTTGCATTCTGATTTTTTCTGTTTTATTTTTTCCTGCGTAGGCTTCCACCACTGGATTGCTTACATAATTCCTTTTGTTTTCTATGGGACAGATTTTTTCACACAGTCCACATTGCATACAGTTTTCCTGATTCACCTCCGGATACAGAAAGCCTTCCTCATCTTCCTGCATGACAATACATTGCCTAGGACAGGTAAACACACATGCACCACAGCCCATACACATTTCTTTTCTGATTACTTTTATCATTTCCGCCTCTTTTCCAAAATTCGCTTTACTGGAGTACGCAGCAGCTCCTGTTCCTCTGCATTCATTCCAAGGTACCACTGTAAAACACCAAATATACTGACATAAAGTATTAGTGCGATACCCAACGTCAGCCAATTGTTTATGGTAATAAATCTTGTAATTAATACTCCAGACAATATACTTGGAACAAGTGGGACACTTAATTTTAGAATTTCCTTCCAAAATAAACGAATATCAAGATTAATACATTTTTGATAGTAAATATTCATAAATATTCCATTTCCTACAATTAAAGAAACACTGGTTCCAAAGGCTGCACCTACAATACCAAACCTAGGAATCAAAACGATACTGATTCCAACATTTACCAGTGCAATGGCAGTATATACCATGGATCTTGCCTTATGCTTGTTCATAGCGCGCTGCACCTCTATTCCAAGATTTTGAATCAGTGGAACTGTCACCGGAATAATCAAAAGAAGTGCTACTGTATATGCTTCCTGATACCCATCTCCTACCCATAAGCATATAAATTCTTTTCCATATAATAGAAATCCTGTTAAAACAAGAGAAAGAATCAAAAATTGAATTCTTCCTACTTTCTGAAATAACTGGTTTATTTCTTTTTGTTTGTTTTTTTCAGATACTAAAAGATTGATACGTGGGGTAAATACACCACTGACTGAATTTGATAAAGACAGATACAACATATTTAATTTTGCTCCAACACCGTAAACTGCAACGAACTCTGTTCCAAGATTTCTTCCAATAAGAAATTTGTCCACATTCCAATTTACTTGATCAATAATCTGATTCAGAAAAATAAAAAACGTAAATACCCACATTTCTTTTAAAAGGGAAGGCTGGAATCCGCGAAATTCAAACTGTACGTTCAGTTTTTTCATGCAATACCAAATGCTAATTCCTGTTTTTACCAAACACAATACTGTACTTACGCCTACCATGGCAATTGAACCATATCCAAAAAGTAGCAGTGGAAGGGTAATAAATGGACTACAAAGTCCTTGAAGTATCATAAGTCCTTTTTGAAAGAGAAAGCGTTCCTGCACCATAATCTGAGCATCAAATACACTTCCAAAAAAAGTCACTGCCATACTAAATACTAGCATCCACATAAGAATCTTGGCTTTTTCATACTCTTCTACTTCTAGCCCAACACCAAAAATCACCTCTATATTTCCAATCATTATTACTCCACATAAAATGCAAATAGCTGCTATAATCAAAAAAATCACCAAAAACATGCCGTTTAATCTTGCAATTCCTGTTTCGTCCTTTTTAACCTTACATCTAGAATAATATCTGGTATAGGCTCCTCCAAATCCAAGACTTAAAAGTCCCAAATAGGAAACGGTGGAATTTACCAGTTCATATAAACCGTATTCACTTTTTCCTAAAAGTTGTATCATGATGGGCGTATATAATAACCCTACTAAAATACTTATGAACTGGGATAGGTATGATAATAGTGCTCCAATTTTTCTTTGATTCATCTTATTTTACCTGTTCTATTTCATTATTTAATTCCCTTTTCATACTATTTTCAAATCTTTTGCGTTCTTTCTTCATTTCTTGTTCCATTTGATCAAATTGTTCTTTAGAAATCCCTTTTTCTTCCATCGCATTGCTTTCTTGATACTCCCATTCCCTATAACAATCCTGTATTCCAAATTTTGTTAAAAGATTGTCAATTCTTGTAAACATATCTTTGTGGCTTTTCTGCTGACGTCGGAATACATTTACCTGTTTTCTAAATTTCAACGAAAAAGCTGCCGCATGAAAAGAATCCGTTAAAATTCGTTCTGCATGAGAAATCAGATATAAAAATTCTGCCGGATCAAACACATAATATTCTGGACAATCCTTATGTTCCATGGAAATAACTGAAAGTGTATCATTTTGCGCGTAATGCTCTATCCATTTTTGAGGTTCCTCTCCAAGAAAAAAGGTTAGAATATAACGTTCTGGTATTTTCACTTTAGGCTTTTTACTTAATTTTTCCCATTCTTTTCTTTCTAAAAGCAAGGTCGGATCCAAAAAACTTTCCACTTCTCTTCCTGTTAAATCTTTAATCAGTTTTGCTGCTGATTCTTCTCTAACTGAAATATAATGCATCTGGGAAATCCATTCTTTATAATTTGTTTTTACAGCATCAGGCAACTCTATTACTCCAATACTGGCTATACATGCTATTCTTTTTTCCTTTGGTACAAAGGTTAAAAAATATTCCGGATTTCCACCAAAATACGGATTCCAAATTTGGTCACTTCCTGCAAGAAAATAATCAAATTTATCCTGTAAATTAAATGGAAGCTCCTTGTTATATACAATATTTTTCTTTTTCATGAACGCATGTGTAAACTCTATAAATCTTACTTTTCTTTCTCGCTCTAAATTTTTATCCAAAAGCTGTCTAAATTTCAGATATACCAAGTACATATTATCTTGCATTATAACCTTTAAGATTCGTTTTAGTGGATTTGATATTTGATACATGTCAATCGTATAGGTTTCGTACCCTAAACTCTGAAATATTTCGCTTACAGCATAATTTTGTAATCTATTTCCATAATTTGTATAATCTACAAAAGTTACAATTCCAGCTTTCATTTTTCTTCCTTTCATTCCCTTTATTATCATCTGCAAATATTATAGGATTCTATTTTTATCGTACCTAATATCCCTTTACAATTTTTTTGATTTTATCTTTCGATATAAATAGCGGTAACATTTCGGAAATAGCAGTAACACGTATCGTATTTTGGATTGATAACTATTCTTTGTTTTTGCAAGATAAAAAAATATGTATTTTCTCAATAGCTTTTGCAATTCTTTCTGATATTTCTCCTGCCAGGTATTTAGGGTAGCTTGATGAGCAACTCCCACAATTGCATTTACCTTTGCATTCTGGATGATATTTTTTTTCTTCTCATCTTCTTTAAAATACAAATTTACAATATAGTCATAAAATTTACAATATTTCAAATTTGTAAATTCATCAAATAACTTATCTGCATTATTTGTGGCACTCTCCATATTGATATAATATCCATAAAATGATATATCACAGTATACTACTTTTTCTATCTGCGGAAGAATCGAGCAAATAAATTCCATATCTTCCAGTATATCAATCTCTGAATTTAACTGATGACCCGCAAGTAGCTTTCTTTGAAATACCTTATTCCATAAAAATCCACCTACAAATTGATTGGTAAATAACTCATCTGAAAATTCTGCTTGGGATAGCACCCGAATAGAATCATTTATTTCCTGCTTCTTTATTTTTTTGGCATTTTTTATATATTGGTATTTGCATACGCATATATCTGCCTGATGTCGCTCCATTCTGTCAATTAGAACTTCAAACATATTGGGAGCAACTAGGTCATCTGCATCTACAAACCCAATCAGCTCTCCTGATGCTTGACTAATTCCAAAATTTCTAGCAGCACTGACCCCTTGATTAATTGTCGTAAATATCTTACATCTTGCATCCTCTTGCTGGATCATGTTACATTGATGTAAAGTTCCATCTGTGGAACCATCATTTACAACAATAACTTCTATATTCTCATAGGTCTGTCCCTGAATACTGTTTAAGCAGCTCTGTATTGTTTCTTCATTGTTATATACTGGAACTATGATTGATATTTTTTTTTGAAACATTTTATTTTCCAACTTTTTTCTTTATTCGACATCCCAATTCCTTGAATCCATCGTCTTTTATAATATATATGGCATTGATAATTCGATTCACACCTCTGCCTAAGGTTACACCAAATATGCGATTCACTTTTTGAACCCTTTGCATGATGCGTCTTTCCTCCTCACCATACCAGGATGCGTGATACCAGTGGATACTATATGTATTTTTTGTTATTTTTAACTTATTATTTGCATAACATAAGGGTGCTAGATATTCTGAAGAAAATATTTTCATTCCATTAATCTGTTGACTGCTGCCATCTGCCCGAAGTCCCATTTTTTGCAACGATTCGGTGGTATACTGAGGTGATGGCTTCAGATTCAAACTTCCATCCTCCCGAACAAAAGATATCTGATGATAAGCATCCCGCATTTCTTTTAATACTTTATTGCCTGCCTCTGCACCAAATCCCAGTCCTGCTGCAACATACTTATCACTTTCAAACCCCATAAAACCTTCGTATTTTAATAATTCATCTATATTTCTTATGATTTCTACATCTGTATCCAGATAGATTCCACCTTCACGATAGATAATATCATATCTTGCATAATCAGGAACAAATCCCCATTTCCTATTGTGATACGCTTCTTTCATATAAATGCATTGATTGATATCATAATTTTGCTCATTCCATTCCACAATTTCATAGTCTGGGCAATACTTTTTCCAGCTTTCTATACACTTTTGATCTTTTTCAGGTAATGGTGAATTTCCAAACCAACAATAATGAATTTTTCTAGGAATCATTTTTCTTCTCCTTTATATTTTTGTTACGCAGTAATTTAGCTATCACTTTAATAACAACATAATATAGCAATACTCCCCGGAATAGACTCCTTGTAATTTCAATCAATGCCACGCGGCCCAATTTTACAACTACTCCTAAAGTACAAGCAACAATAAATATTTTTAATGTATTTTTCTCTCCCTCTTCATATAATAATGTACCTGCTGCCCAACCAACAATAATCATAAGAATTGGTCCAATATATACGCCGAAATTTGAATATACTTCTGCAAAAATGGAATATCCCGAGCCCCAATTAATGTGCAGTATCTTTTCTGAAAACCAGCTTGCAGGCAATACAAGCTCCATATGAAGTAAATCTAAGATACGTGTGGTTGGTGCTGCTAATACGGAAAGCAGCATGGAATTAGTATAAGGCCAGACAATCTGCTTTTCCAATGAAATCAACGTAACAGCAGCACTCCCCCCCATTTCAAATATTAAATCTACCAATGGGAAATTACTTAATAAAAATAATTCTGACAAATCTCCCTGGCTTCTGTCTATTTTAATAAACTGCAAAATATACATTAGAAGCAAAGCTACTATCCCTATTTTGAAAATATTTTTCTTTTGGAGTCCGCCGCAATTTTTAACATGCAGCCATATAAGCACTACTAGATAGGGAAACCAGGAACCTCTGCTTCCAGCCGTAGAATAGGCAACTGCATAACAGGCAAAGACCAAATAGCAAACCGTCATCGCTCTTTTGCTATATTTACTTCCTATTAATATTCCTATTAAGGAAGGAAAAAACATTTCTTTGCTTATTTGTATCAATGGATTGTTTTCAATTTCATCTGAATCAAATAATGCCGTATATCCTCCCTGTAAAGCAACTTTAATATTATTGATGATAACAGGTGCAAGAACTATAACACATAGCACTAACACAGCACAGCTAACATATAGCATTATCTTTCGCTCATTTGAAACTATTTTACCACTACTACCTGTTTTTTTTCTACAAAGCAAGGCACCCAAATGAAAGCAAAGTATGCATAGGTAGATAAATAAAAGCATATTTACAATTTCATCGTCCGATTGAACTGCATAGGAATCAAAAAGTCGTCCTCTTCCTATTTCATAATCTGTATGTATCCCGAATGCCCACATAATAGTTTGTCCATAACCATATAAAATTAAAAACAGAACTACAATGGTATATGCTGTGATATAACTTCCCGTAACCCATTTCCAAGATATAACAATAAACATTGCCAGGACAATTCCAAACCAAGACAAAATGTAAATTAGTACATCATATTCTACTCCATCCTTAAACGTTTTGATAAACATGGCATATATGGAATAACACATTAACGTTAATAGAAGCCAGGCAAAACATATCCGCATATTTTTTGTTTTTATTTTTATTTCCATTTTATTACACTAGTCTACTCCTTACTTACTCATTATTTTCAAATACCAATGATATAGTATAATGGCTAATTTTCTATGCCTATCAAATAGCCGTAATCTAGATGATAATTTCTTTTCCACTTTTATTGTATGGAAGCTTTCCAATACTTCTTTTCTGTATTTTTTATATTCATCTTCAATCATTTTATAATATTTGTATTCTGCTTTTGATTGATATACTGCATGATATAAATAAAAACAATTTAAACAGATTAGATGTTTGATATAAATTGCATATTCAGGCATATCTTTGCAGCATCGTTTTAATGCGTAATCATAAGCGTAGATAGAATCCAACTTTTTTTCTGAAAAACTACAATTCATAATGCTGTCTGAACGCTGTAAATAGTAATAGTATCTTTCCTTAAGAATTACCACACACTTAAGCTTTGCTATGATATCTGTCATATATATATTATCTTCGTTGTTCCTGCCTTCCATCATTATGATACCTTGAGTTACACTGTATTTATAAAGTTTATTGCATACAATTACAGCTAGGATTTTATCTATAAAATATGCATCACGAATCTCTTTTTCATTACCTAATATACAGTCTTTCGTATCTGTTTTAAATATTACATTGGTATTTTCATCCACTTTTTGATAGCCACATTGTGTAATATCTGCATTATATTTTAAAGCACTTTTCAGCATATTTTCATACATATCTTCCGAAATATAATCATCACTATCAATAAAACTGATGTATTCTCCCTTTGCAATTTTTAATCCAGCATTTCTAGCGGAACTTAATCCACCATTTTCCTTATGTATTACTTCTATTCTTTCGTCTTTTTCCTTCATCCTATCGCATATTTGTGGACTAGTATCAGTAGAACCATCATCCACCAAAATAATTTGAAGATTTTCATATGTACTACTTTGAATTGTCTTTACACATTTTTCTAAATATGCTTCTACATTATAGATTGGCACAATAACACTAATTTGTTCCTGCATATTTCCCCTCTTATCTTTTATTATTTTCTATTTTTAAATATTTTCCCATAACTTTGTATCAAACTGATACCTTTTTACAACTTTGGCTGGTGCTCCAACTGCTATGGAATATTCCGGAATATCCTTTACTACAACACTATTCGCTCCGATAACAGAGCCTTTCTTGATATTCACTCCTTTTAATACCGACACTCCATTGCCAATCCACACATTATCACCTATTTCTATTTTTTCCATACACACTTCTCGCTCATTTGGCGGTATATTCGGAGAACTTTGCTCTGAACTATCATCTGAATAATTTCCATGGCTAGTTGTGCCAATAAAAACACGAGATCCCATTAAAACATTTGAACCAATTTTAATCCCTCCCTGTCCTTCTATTTGACAAAAATCCCCCATTACAAAATGTTTTCCAATATTTACACTTTCCTGTTTTCCTGCTGTCACCCTGCAACAATATCCTGTTGTAAATCCTGCTGTGATATAAATGTTCTTTCTATTTCTTGCGTGAAATGGAAGTCTTATAAGTCTTGCCGCTTTCCCCCAAATCATTTTTGTGTATAAATATGATATTCCATTTGACAAATACTCACCTATACTATAAAACACCATTCTTACCTCCACCTATTTGCATTACCTTTTTTTGCCCTACTTATATCTATTTTTTTTCTCAATGAACACCGTACAAATTTCATCCAATTCATCAGAAGCATTAGGTACATATAGATGCCGCTTATTAATCCCATTTCATACAATTCTATTGTATTTTTATTCCTTCCTAAATGCATTTTATACAATTCAGAAGAAAGTCCATTTTCTGCATAATATTTTTTATCAAAGTCTCCTTCCTCCAACTTCTCCGCCAAAATATAATAGCTATCTTTTAACATGAATTTCTGAAAAAAATTTATGTCTTCACCATATTGCATCGTTTCTTTAAATAAACCTAATGATTCCCCTGTCTTCCTTCTGAACACTACAGTTGACGTACCAGGCATGTTTCTAATGCATAATTGATGTGCATTTAATTTATGCAATTTCCTTTTTTTATTGAATAATATTTTCATTGGATAACACGCTCCCAAAAATACTATCTGTGGATTTTCTCGAATTGTCTGATACTGTCTTTCAATTTTATTTTTCTTCCATAAATCATCTGCATCTAGAAGTGCAATCCATTCTGATTTTGCCATCCGTATTCCTTTATTTCTAGTATAAGAAACACCATGATTTTCCTGTTTTTCATATACAATATGCAGTGTTTCATTGTGGGCAATGTAATTCTCAATAACTAAATCTGTATTATCTTTTGAACCATCGTTAATAATTATTACCTCTTCTATCAAATCTAGTCTGGTTTGGTTTTTTACGGAATCCAAAACTCTTTTAATTGTTTTCTCGCAGTTATATGCTGGAATTACTACACTAAACATTTTTTCACCTCAACTTTTATTCTAATATCTGTTCTGCATTTTTATAAAAACTTTTCTCTGAGATTTGCTCTTCAAAGAGCTGTCTTGCATTTAACTTCATTTGTATATATTCTTTTTCTGTGAGTTTTACCATTTTCTCTACACACTCCTGCATGTTATCTATCTGAAATCCAGCATGATACTCCAAAATTAACTCTTTCGTATCCCTTGGAATGCTATTGATAATTGGCAGACCCAATCCAAAATAATCGGTAGATTTGATTGTTAATCCAACACATACACCTTTTTTCATAATATTTAATCCAAAATGACAGTTGGAGAAAATTTCACACTTTTCACGCATTTCATATACTGCGCCATAATCATTCACTTTTGCTCCTGCAAGTCTTAGTTGTTTTATAAACCATTCTTTCTTTTCTCCCATCCCCACTATGTGAACTTCTACCGGTTTCAACTGAACGATTCTTCTTACCAATTCCGCTATTTTTTCACTATCAATTAATTCATTGATTGAACCCAAATATCCCAGTGAAATTTTATTCATGTCTTTGAGAGGTTCTGTAATAAATGGTTCTGATTGTCTTATCAAATATTGTGTTATCAGCTTTTTATCATCTACATATTTTGTCAATATATCTTTGTATAGATTACATTCCAAAATAATTTTATTAGCCACATTTAAGTTTGCATTTCTCATGTTTTTCCAATATTTAAGTGGTACTTTCAAACAACGATTTTCTTTTCCCTTTGTTAATGATTCTGGCCACATATCTATAATGTCCAAAATTAATTTAACATGAGGATTTCTTTTTTTATACAGTGATGTATATTTTCCCACTGAATTTGGGGGTATCAGAGCATATATAATGTCCGGTTTCAGTTCTTTTAATTTCTGATATGCCTTTCTTGCAAATTGACTGCATGATAGTAATCTCTTAACTGACATATTTTTTTGATAAGGCAAAACCTGAATGGGAATTACATTCTTACGAAAATCAGTTTTTTTCTTTTTGGTTATATGATTAAAATTCATTATTAAAAATATTACTTCATAGTTTTTTTCTTTATAATATTTTTCAATAAATATAGTTCTAATTAAATAATTTTCATAGCAATCAATAATGACAATTTTTTTCTTATTTTCGAACATTTTTTCTCCAATATAGTGAATATATTCTTTACTCTTAATTACCTTTTATATCTACGGAAAAACAAATTTTCTTCATTATATTCTTTTCCTGATTTCCTTATTTCTACTAAACTATCATATGGTTCTTACAAAAATATTCTTTTTTCTATATAACATTCTTTTTAAAAAGTGGAGAAGCAAAACACAACATAAATTACACTACCTAAAAACATAGCATTACTTTTTTAATCATTTAAAATGCTTTCATAAAATTCTCGTTAAAAATATAAACTCATGATTTTCAGCTTTACAATATGTTTTAATAAACTTGATTCTATTTAAATAATTATCATAACAATCAATTATTACTGTTTTTTCTTCCGTTGTACTTCTACAATTCCATTTTTCCTTTTACTAATTTTCTTGCAGGTACGCCAACATAAGTTCCTGCTTCTTTTATGTCCTTCACTACCACCGCTCCTGCTCCTATCATACATTCAGAACAAATTTCAATATTGTTGCTTATTACTGCTCCTGCCCCTATCCATGTTTTGGTGCCTATTGTTACAGTTCCTGCAAGATGTGCGCCAACTGCAATATGTACAAAGTCTGCCAATTTATTGTCATGATCTATAGAGCTTGCCGTATTTACAATTACTCCTCTTCCAATATGACTGCCTACATTGATAACGGTTCCTGGCATTATGATACTTCCAGCTTCAATTGCTACGTCATGTCCAATTACTGCATTTGGATGAATGAGTGTTATTACATTTCCATCTTCTTTTTCTATGTTATTCTGAATTTTTTCTCTAATACTTTCGTTTCCTATTGCAACAAAAAAATCATATTCCTTAATGTATTTTTCTATCTCTTCTATTTTCCCTAATACATCATATGTGATTTTTTTTTTCACACTTGGATGATCATCCAAAAATTGTATACACTGATATTTTCCAGATAATTCTGCTATTTCACCTGCCATTTTTCCATGTCCACCGGCTCCTACGATAAGAAGTTTTTTCTGTTTTTCTCTCATCTACTTCCTTTCACATCCCTCTTTATTTCCTTGAAATGCTCTCATTGTCACCGATTCTTCACCCTGAATTCCTTCTTGATTAAATACTTTTTTCACTGTTTTCCATACAATACTCAAGTCTTTCAAAAAACTAACACTTTTCACATATGCCACATCTTTTTTGAATTTTTCTTCCCAATTTATGGCATTTCTGCCACATACCTGAGCATATCCTGTAAGTCCTGGTCTTACTAGATGACGGTTACGCTGAATTTCATTATATAAAGGTAAATATTCCACCAGCAGCGGTCTAGGTCCTACAATGCTCATATCTCCTTTGATAATATTCCACAACTCCGGCAGTTCGTCCAAACTAGTGCTTCGCAGCATCTTTCCAAATTTTGTCAATCTCAGATGATCCGGTAATAATTCACCTTTTTCATCTCTCTTATCTGTCATAGTTCGGAATTTATAAAGTGTAAATATTTTTTCATGCAGTCCCGGTCTCTTCTGCTGAAATATGACCGGACTTCCCAGTTTTACTCTTACCAAAACTGCCACAATTAGCATCACTGGGCTTAATACAATCAATGCCAATACGGATAAAATTACATCTATTGGTCGCTTTCCATATTTCTCATAGATTCCCTTTTTTCGTTTCATTCCCCGACCCTCTTCTATCTTATGACACATTATTTCCACAATTCTCGAACATTCTCCACTACCACTTCCAGTTCTTCCTCTGTCATTTTGGTGTCACTGGGCATACATACCCCATGTTCAAAGATGCTCTGCCCTACGCCGCCATTGTCAATATAATCACATTGCTGAAACAGGGGCTGCAGATGCATGGGTTTCCAAATATGCCGGCTTTCTATATTTGCGTGTTCCAATTGATCCATAAGGGCTACTGGTGTTATCCTGCACGTTTCACTTAATAAGATGCAGCTCAGCCAGCAATTACAGGTTTGATCCTCCGGCACTGGCATCATAGTCAGTCCTTCTAAATCTCCTAAGTGTTTTTTGTAATACTCATATATGTATTGTTTTTTAGCAACCCGCTGGTCTAGTACTTTCAGCTGTCCCCTGCCAATTCCTGCCACAATATTACTCATGCGGTAATTATAGCCAACTTCTTCGTGCTGATAATACCGCGCCTGTTCTCTTGACTGGGTAGACCAGAATCTTACTTTTTGAATCCGTTCTCTGGCTTTTTCTTCTTCCTTTAAATTGCATACCAGCATACCGCCACCGGACGTTGTGATAATCTTATTTCCATTAAAGCTGAAAATTCCATAATCACCAAAAGTTCCCGTATAGTTTCCCTGATATGTGGTGCCCAGACTTTCTGCTGCGTCTTCTATTACGGTTACCTTGTGCTTTTGACAAAGTTCCATGATTTGGTCCATCTTTGCAGCAATTCCATAAAGGTGTACTACCATCACGGCTTTTACCTGGGGATATTTTTCAAAGGCTTTCTCAAGAGCCACTGGGGACATATTCCAAGTTTCATAGTCACTATCGATAAATACCGGTACTGCTCCTACATACATAATGGGATTTGCCGTAGCAGAAAAGGTCAGGGACTGGCAGAATACAATATCATCTTTTCCTACCCCAGCTGCTTTTAATGCCAAATGAATTGCGGCCGTTCCTGCATTTAGTGCAGCTGCATCTTTTGCACCGATCTTTTGGGATAGTTCCTTTTCAAATTCATTTACATTCTTTCCAAGTGGTGCAACCCAATTGGTATCAAACGCTTCTTTGATATATCCTTGTTCATATCCCTCTGCACTCATATGCGGAGAAGACAAAAAAATATGTTCCTTTGCTTTCCTCATGGTATTCTTCTTTCCTATTTTTTTATTTATCTATTTATTTATCTATTTGTTTATTTATTTATTTTTCAAATTTCTTCCCATAACTGTTATTTTTACATCTTCGCTTTTAAAAGTTTCTCTTGATTTTCAGAATGTTTTAGTGTACTCCTATCGTCTAATTTCAAAACATCCTATTGTGCAGCTTATTTTGATTTCAAAACATCTTATTGTGCAGCTTATCTGATTTCAAAACATCCTATTGTGCAGCTTATTTTGATTTCAAAACACCTTATTGTGCAGCTTATCTGATTTCAAAACATCCTATTGTGCAGCTTATTCTGATTTTAAACTATTCTATAACGTTGCTTTATTACATCTTCGCTTTCAAAAGTTTTTCCTGCGTATCTTGTTTTTGATTTTGAGATATCTGGTACACTTCGGTACTGATTTCTAATTTTCCTGCAACATATACATGATGGTACATATTTTCCAGCACCATTCGGTTTACTTCTTCCTCCAGTATGGTTTCTACTTCATAGCTTTCTGCAAGATGATAGGTTGTTCTTCCTTGTTCCTGTCTTTGGTTTTTTGTTAAACTTTTTTTCAGAAGTTCTTTTTCTATGTTAAGTTCCTGATGATTTCCCTGAGTGAGTGGCGTTGCAATGGGAAAATACAGTTCCTCGATATATCCGACGTAGCCAGTGGCTTGTTTTAGATTATCTGCGGCCTCTTCTAGT
>JAVVUO010000047.1:0-15671 GCA_036653135.1 Lachnospiraceae bacterium | reverse complement strand
TAAAAAAGAGGGGGATTTTATAAAAAAAGAATCTGAAAGCCTTATAAACACTGGCTTAGAGATTCCGAGAGATTATAAAAATGTAAGGGGGTGAACTATGCCATTTAAGATTGTAAGAAATGATATAACAAAGGTAAAGGCAGATGCCATCGTAAATACAGCCAATCCAAAACCAATTTTTGCAAGTGGTACGGATTCAGCTATCTATCGTGCAGCAGGTGAAATAGAACTTCTTGCAGAACGAAAGAAAATAGGAGATATCGCTCCTGGAAATGTTGCGGTAACACCTGCTTTTCATCTCGATGCACAATATATCATTCACACAGTAGGTCCAGTCTGGGTTGATGGTAAGCATGATGAAGACCAAACACTCTTTTCCTGCTACGATAAATCCTTACAGAAAGCATTGGAACTTGGATGTAAAAGTATAGCGTTCCCTTTGATTTCAACAGGTGTGTATGGTTTTCCAAAAGACATTGCATTGCAGGTAGCAATTTCCGTTATTAGCAGCTTTCTTATGAAAAACGATATGCTGATATCGCTGGTCGTATTTGACCGTAAAGCATTTGAACTATCAGGCAATCTATTCCAGGGTGTGGATGCATTTATTGACGAAAACTACGTCAGGGAAAAGAAAGCTACAGAGTATTCGAGAAGATATGAAAGAAATGAACGAGGTGCTTCTAACCGCAGGTTTCGTGATGTATCGGAAGAGGAAATATACAGACATCTGGAAGAAGAGGAAATTCAGGAATATAGATATCAAGTAGAACAGCAAAGTGAGCCTTTAGAAGATATGAAGGTTCCTATGCCTTCTATGATAGGTGGTAATCTGGATGATCTAATGAACCAAGTGGGAGAAACATTTCAGCAGAGGTTGCTGCGTTTCATTGATGAGAGAGGTCTGACAGATACAAGCGTTTATAAGAAAGCCAATATAGATCGTAAGCTTTTCTCAAAGATACGCTGCAACGAAGATTATAAGCCAAAGAAGAAAACAGCAGTCGCACTTGCGATTGCATTGGAGCTGGACATTGAAGATATGAAAGATTTGTTGGCAAGAGCAGAGATTGCACTATCGCCAAGTAACAAGTTTGATTTGATTATTGAATATTTTATCTCACACAAGGAATATAACGTTTACAAAATCAATCTGGCATTGTTCCAACATAATCAGCCTACTTTGGAAGAATAAGCAGGGGACTCATTTGTCGCTTGATGAACGACCATACAAGAATCATGATGCGCTATACTTATATTATCAAGGAAACAGAAGATAATGAAGGAGGCAAAAATGATGTATGGTGCGATATTAGGTGATATGATAGGAAGTCCATTTGAATTTGATGGAGGAAGTAAATCTACAGAGTTTGAACTGTTTACAACACATTCGGTTTATACGGATGATACAGTCATGTCGATTGCTGTCGCAGAGGCTCTTATGGAAGCTGGAAAGAATACAACAATCCAGAAAGTGAAATGGCTAGTAATCGATTCCATGAGACGCTGGGGACGGAAATATCCATATGCAGGATATGGTGGAAGATTTAGATACTGGTTAGTAGAGGAAGAGCCAAAGCCATATGGAAGTTATGGAAATGGTTCTGCCATGAGAGTTTCGTCTGTAGGTTGGCTCTATGATTCATTGGAGCGAACAAGAGAGATTGCAAGAGCAACTGCAGAAGTAACACATAATCATCCAGAAGGAGTGAAAGGTGCTGAATCGGTAGCCAGTGCAATTTTCATGGCAAGAACAGGAAGCAGCAAAGAAGAAATCAAAGCATATGTAATAGATAATTTCCACTATGATTTTAGCAGAGCTTGTGATGAGATTAGACCAACTTATCATCATGTGGAGAGTTGCCAGAAAACAGTACCAGAAGCGTTCACAGCATTTTTTGAGGGAAACTCATTCGAAGAAGTTATTCGCTTGGCAGTTTCATTAGGCGGAGATTGTGATACTTTAACTTGTATTGCAGGTGGTATGGCAGAAGCTTATTATGGAGTTCCGAACTATATGATATGTGAGTGCAGGAATAGGCTGCCAAAAGACATGCTCCATGTGTTGGATGAGTTTATCCGAGAAAGGGGAGGTGCAAAGCTTTCAATGGAAGATTCTTATTTGAAGCATAATAATCTGATTGAAGTTGCAATTGAAATGTTTTATCAGGATTCATCAAAGGACAATCTTGTGAAATTATTGGAAGCTATTCGTAAAAGAATGAATCAGGAGGGGCATTTTCTGATTCCAGTTGAGATACCACAGGAAGCAGAGGATATGATTGACATTTCGAGTATTAAAGTTGGAGATGTAGTTACAGCAGGGGAAGAACTGCATTTTAAAATGAGAAAGCTTGAAACAAAGGATGGAAGACAATGGCTTGTGGCATTTACAAATCAGAGTGAGATGGATAAGGGTGAAAGTTCTTCTACTATATCCAATTTTATGGATTCTTTCCTGGAAGCTGTTGTAGATATGGAGTATATAGATGGAGTGATTCTTAATCCATGGGACAAATTTTTTCTACTGGATAAAGAGCTTATAAAGGTAATGATGGATGCAAATAAAGAAACGAAGCCAGAAAATCATATTTGTTTTGATGTAGGTGATATCACAAAACTGAATTGTGAGTGTATTGTGAATGCTGCGAATAAATCCCTTCTTGGAGGCGGTGGGGTAGATGGTGCAATTCATAGAGCCGCAGGAAAAGAACTACTTAAGGAGTGCAGAACTTTACATGGATGTGAAACAGGAGAGGCAAAGATTACGAAAGGGTATCATCTGAAGGCAGATTATGTGATTCATACAGTAGGTCCAATATACTCAGGAAGTGAACAGGACGAGATAGATTTAGAAAATTGTTATCGCAATTCATTGGAATTGGCAAAGTCGTATGGGATTCATAGTATCGCATTTCCAGCAATTTCGACAGGGGTATATGGATATCCGTTAGAAGAAGCAATTCCAATAGCGATATATACTGTTACAGGCTGGTTTGCAGAAAACAAGGACTATGGTATGGAAGTGGTTTACTCCTGTTTTGAACAGGATACTTTTGATATGTTTCAGTCATTTATTGAATTTGTGAAGAAAGGGGATAAGTAAGGATAGATAGAATAATTAGAGTAATGGGGAAAGGCAAAATATTGGTAAAACCAGATACTATTCGCTTAAATATCAGCTTAGAAGATATACGAGGAGGGATTCTATGGAAGCCAGAAAACAGCTTAAGTGACACTATTTTAATTATTCAATTCATCTAGATAAGAACAGAACATATTGCAGAATGACGAATAAAGTAATGAAATTCGATACGGGAAGGTGCTTTAATTGTCCTTTATGGAATGGTGATTGCAGAGAAGTCCATTGTGCATATTATGTCAGACAGCATCTATGTAATTAATGTTGGTGGATATATAGGAGACAGTACAAAATCTGAAATTGAATATGCAAAGAAACACGGAAAAGCCGTGAGCTATTTGGAGTGATAGTATGGAGAAAAGTATTTATTTTTCAAAAATTGAATATTGGACGCATACAGGTTATGGTGAGGTGTCTAATATTATTTTATTAGATATCAAAAGCCAAGAATTGCCATATTGTAATGTATCGGATTTTGAATTATACAGAGATAAAGAGATGTCGATGGATGATCCAGGATATATTGGTTAGAATTGTTTATGTTAAAAGAACAAAACAATGGCAATTACCAAAGTAAGAGGAAGTCTCATGGAGGTGTTAAGGAGGTGTCATAGGAAGTCTCAGTTTTTGACATTTTCTTGAGATCTCATCATAAAAGTAGTCAAATTCAGGTTGTACAGAAACAGGAGCAACAAACAGGAAATTAACAGAGGGTGTTGTAATGTGAATTTTGACAAATGGCAGTATTCTTTTAAGAGACCTTAATGTAACGCTGGAAGGTTGAAGTGTAGGAAGAGTAAAGCAAATTATTGAAAAAGAGACGAAGAGATGATTAAGACATCGAAACAGTGAAAGGATAACGTAAGAAATATATCAAACAGCGATAACAATATTGCACAGGTTATGATTAGAACCTTTGTTATGGAATGTTTTTTGGAAAGAATATCACTTTATAAAGACTTTCGTGAATATGGTATAGGAACAATGTTGATGAAACAAATATTGGAATATCTAAAAAAAGCCGGCTACAACAAATGCTCGTTGGCTGTTCAAAAAGAAAATTATGCTGTCAGAATGTACATCAATGTAGGATTTGAAATAATTGACGAGAATCAGCAAGAATATATAATGATGTGTCAATTAAATTGAGGAATAAGAATTTGTGAGGAAGAAGATGAAAGAAAAATATATGTTTGGTTTACAGAAGTTAGGGAGATAAAAAACAGTCGTAAAACAACGAAAACACTTAATATATAGAATGTACAGCTATTTTGACACGAAAAACAGTGGATGTAAAAGATTTTTGATAGACTTTAACAACCGATAATCGCATAATGTGCTAGAAGGAGAGATGACAAATATGGAAATAGGACAGAAATTGAAGAAAGCGCGCACACAATCTGGATATACGCAAGAAGCAGTTGCCGAGAAGATAAATGTATCTCGTCAGACTATATCAAATTGGGAAAACGAAAAATCATATCCAGATATTTTAAGTGTCATCAAACTGAGTGACCTATATTCCATAAGTCTTGATGATTTATTGAAAGGAGACAGAAAAATGATAGTTCACTTAGAAGAAAGCACAAACATTGTAAAAAGCAATAAAAAATTGATAGGAGCAATAATCGGTAACATTATCCTGGCTATTGTTATGATTGCATTTAGTATGCTATTACCACAAAATATATTCTATCTTGTAATCGTCTTTTCTTTGATGGTAATAAGCACATCAATTTTACTCTATCAAATAATTAAGCGATTATAGGAGGTAGCATTTATGGAACAGAATATGGTGTTTATCGTAATATTTGGAGCAATAGCACTTGTCGGAGCAACAGAGGTAATATATCAGATTTATAAAATAGCCATTGTGGATGCAAAAGCACGAGGATTAAAGAATCCTAAGTTATGGGGGCTACTTGCAATGGGAGGTAATAATTCTAGTGGATTACTTCTATACTTAATTGGAAGAAGAAATCATCCAATACTCAATATGAGCGATGAGGACAGAATACTTATTGAAAAAAGAAAGAAGTCGGCAGGAGTAGGAATTGTATTTCTTGCAATTGCTTCAATCGGTTTCATAATTTTCATTTCGAGAATGCTTTCATAACAAAAATAGGAAATATAAGACACTGACCTTGAGAGAGCAATCTTTCAGGGTCTTTTTTAGTTGTAGAAAGCAAATATCATTGCAAACTACCTAGAAGTCATTTTTTTTATATACTATCCATATCAAGAGGTGGAAGGAGTTTTTCTATGGATAACAGTTTTGCGAAAAAACATCCTGAGCTTGTGGGTGAATGGTCTAAGAAGAATCTGCCAATCACAGCAGATATGGTTACATCTGTATAACATGGAAACACAAGGAACAAAGGAACAAATCTTTCCTTTGCGTGGAAATCGGATACGAATTTTAATCAAAGAAATAGCAAAAATAAGAGGTGCATACGAAAGATTAAAATCAGAGTATCCTAAAGTGGCATTGCCAAACGAGAAGCTGGATTCATTTATTCAAAAAGTATTTCAACCAAAGATTAGTCAGCAATACAGTAGAAAAAAGCGAATTGTAGCAAGTTTTCACCTCGAAGCAGATGATAAAAAAGTTTCCAATATACTAAAGAGAAATGATATCAAGAAAAGTGAAGCTTATCAAAGTGGATTCTTAGAAGGAACAGTACCTGCTTATGAAGCATATTTTGCGCAAAAATAGAAAATCAGATGCCATTTGGTTAAATTACCAAAAAGTCAAAGGACTGACAATCAAAACAGATGCTGGCCATTTCCGGCGGACAGCGTCAGCGATTGGGGGTCTTTTTTCGCCCGGATATTCTGTATGATGGATTACAATTAACGGTACAGTTTTTATGTGGTCTGTCAACCCTTGAGAATTTTTAAACAGTCATCACAGTAGGGTCTAAAGACTAGAAACCTGTCCTCGGGAAATGCGTAGTTCGCTACCGGTAAAGTATCCAGTTCACCATTTTCTTTTAAGGCTTCAATCCCGCTATGCAGCAGATTTCTTAGATCCTCTTGTTCTTTGAGAACTCCCATCATTGTCCCAACCGTTTTTTCAGGGTCAAAATAATGTAGCCGTCCGCTAAATCCACAGGCTCCTCTGCCGCAGTCTTGCCGGTCACTATGCTGACTGTTGTAGGTTCAAAATTGTTGCTTCCATCATGAATTTTTCTATTAAATTTTTATTTCGGTGTTTGTATTTTGCACTAAACTAACACTGAGAACAATGCTTTTTGAATGGTGTCCGTTGCGACATGATGTTGGAGTTGGAGCGTGAGATCCTGCATTTTCTGCGTGTCTTCCATTGCACTGAGCATCGTCGTCAAATCCTCATTGACCATATTCAAATTGAGGCTCAGGTTATCAACTGTCCTTGCAAGATTGCGCATAATCCCAATCGCATTATACGTGTTGTTCCTGATGAAATCATCAAAGGTGTCCTCCGTGACGCGTAGCACCAGCACCTCCCCCAAGGCAACAACTGAGTAGGTGCTCGGCTTTTCGCATAGAATCGATAGCTCGCCAAAGCAGCGTTGCTCTGCCAATACGCCAATCAGATACTCCTCCGGCGTGCCATAGTTAAAATAGACCGCTGCTTTTCCAGAAATGATTTTGAACATTTCCCGCTTTGTGCTACCCTGTGTGAGAATTACATCGTCCTCAGAAAACCGCACCATTAAGTTTGTTTCCATTTTAATTTCCTCCTTTTTTTCTTATCATATTATAGATATTGGATATATCTGGGACGATACTGTCTGCCAGAATATCCGGAGTCTCCATGACGATGATATCTGCCAGAATATCCGGAGCCACCATGACGATGATGTCTGCCAAAATATCCGGAGTCTCCCTACTATAGGACGCGAGAACTGTCAGCACTTCTTAAAATATCCTTGTCCTAAGCTGAACTTCCGTTAAGATGATAAGCAATACCTGCACATAACCGTCGATTGTCGTGCCCACAAAATCCAAAATAGTTTCTACCATAAGGGACAGCATCAAGCCTTCCGGCGGTATCCCCCAGTTGAAGAAACAACTGAGTTCATTATAGCAAAGGAAGTGATGCCTGCCAAGAGTAAATTCAACGGAATTATTCACAAAAATGAGGAATTGGCAAATCAGACCATAAGGGCGTGGATAAAAATATCATGTTTCACTTTCTCGTTTACGCCGCAGATAAATTTGATAGCGATTGTATTTATTATAAAATCCCCGACGCTTTTCAGACGATTCATGTGGTACAATAAATAAATAGCATCTGAAAAAGGGTCATCCGCTATGTCCCAATACTGCGAAAGGGAATTTTGCATGCATATAACCCATCTTAAAAAATTGAAAGCGAGGAAAACATCATGCCAAACGAAAAAAATCTTACCCCGAGTTGCTTGAAAAAGCAAAAGCTACCACTAGCACCGCTGTATTAAGCACACCAATGCAAACTAAAAAATAACATTAGGAGGTTTTTATATGAAGTTTACATTTGACACGTTACCGATTGAAGGTAAGGAAATTTTGAAACAAGGTATTTTGGAATGCTTTCATCGCGACATTTCCACGGTATCTTGTACATTCAGTTCACGCAACTATGTGTTTATCTTTGGTGAGGGCTGCTTCCCCGCAATTATTCGGGTGGGAGCAGAAACCCCCGAGTGTGGTGCGCAGGATGTTTTAAGCGAGATCATGTGGATGGACGATTTAAAAAACGACGTCCACAACATCTGCCAGCCAATCCCATCGCTTGGAAACCGCATGGTAGAAAAAATTGCTGTTGGCGAAGTAGTCTATCTTGTGACAATGTTCCGTAAAGCAAATGGTGCAACTTTTCCAGACACCCAGTGGAACGCAGAGCATTTTTACAATGCAGGCGCATTGCTGGGGAAAATTCACCGTATCTCAAGCGAGGGGTATCAGCGTGGCTTTCGCTATAAGCGCAGGCACTGGGACGAAAGCATTTTCTGCGATTTTTCGTGCTTTGAAGGGAGTTTTGCGTCGGATGTGCAGCAGGACGCACAGGCTGTCCTGCAAAGGATACAAAGTATTCCCCGCGACCCTCGCTGGTATGGCATGATTCACGGAGACTTTCATAACGGCAATCTGTTTTACGATTGGGGTGAACTTTGGGCGTTTGATTTTGACGACTGCTGCTATGGTTATTTTATGTACGACATCGCTTGTTTGGCACATATCTTCATTCATGGTACCAACTATGCCGCTGCACACCCCGACATGACTTCCCACGACCGTATATTGGGAGAAAATGGTATTCTTACGCATATTCGTGCGGGTTACACCTCAGAATATTCGCTTCCCGAGGAGCAATGGGAGCTGTTTGATGAATTTTTCCGATTACGTGTTGCAGAGATTGCATGTCTTCACATATATTACGATATATATCCAAAAGACATTATGCTTGCGATTCAAGAGCCAATGCTTGCCTACTTGAAACGTGATAAGAGTCCGATTGACCGAATTGACGAGGTGTGGGAAGTTTCTGCCACTCGAATGACACCGGAAATTTATCAGTTAATCGCACAAACCTTTAACTATGCCGGCTAAGGGAAGTGCATATGGGTTTTTTTACAACAATTTTCCGAACCAGCTATCGCCGTTGTTGAGCATCATATCTGATGCTCTCAGTAAAAATGATTTTTAAAACTTAAAGTTAAAAAATAAGCATCTCGACTTTGGCGGTAGAGGATGCTTATTTTTTATTGTGCCTATCTATGTAGGCAAGAGCCGCAAAAACAACGAGCAGTATGCTAGTGTAGGAAGACCGAAGTCTTTACGACAAAGAAATGAGCTTGAAGAAGAAAAGGCAGAGAAGGTAGATTTTGTATTTCGTAAAAATTGTAAATTTAGGAGAGTAAATGTAGGAAAGTAAGTGTAGGAGAGGAAATGTAGGAGAGTAAGTGTAGGAGAGTAATTTTAGGAGAGTAAATGTAGGAGAGTAAATGTAGGAGTAAATGTAGGAAAGTAAGTGTAGGAGAGTAAATGTAGGAGAGGAAATGTAGGAGAGTTACCGAATTTAGTCCCCTTATTGAATGTTATTTATTATTGCGGTATGATAGGTATGAGATATCAAGAGGTACAGCATAAAACTTAGGAGGAATCTATGAGTAAAGTTGCAAAATCAGTTTCTGTTATTGAAGGTTCAAACGGACCGACAGCCATTTTTTTAATGGATAATAAGCAAATGGAGAAGAATCTGTTTCGTAGGATGAAACATGTATTTAGAATCAAAAGACATCAATATAGATTGCAAAGAGCCAAGAAATCGATTAAACCTGGAATACATACATTGTATGAAACAATATGTTACATGAAAGAACATTACGTTATGACAGAAGTAGATAAAGACAGTCCACTTTATAAAAAAAGTATGCAAAGAATGAAGCGTTCAATAATACAGAGAGAAAAGATAGATTTATTACCAAAACTGCCGAAAAAAAAACAACTTCAAAATAAGGAAACATTATATCAAGGGCATCAGGAATTAAAAGAGTGGCAAAAACAGGCAGAAGCAGTAGCGGAGAAAATGTCACCGGAAATTTTGAATATGGATTATCATTTATTTGTACTTGATAAAGGAGAAGATGGTTCTATGCAGATAGAATTGGAAATGAATCGTGCCTTGATTGAGGTGCAGTATAGTGGAAATAGGAAAGTGATGGATGGCATATTAAGAGATATCTATTTATATTACGGGGTATCTAGAGAAGATATTGCAAATGAGACAGAAAGGTATCGATACTTATTATGTGTATTGACATAGTGAAATCTCAAGCTGAAGTATATGAACTCTTCATAAACTTTTCATTACACCAAACCCACCTTTCATTGCATTCACAATAACCTAATCACCGAAATTAGCCGATATAGCCCAATAGATGCACTAGCAGAAACAGAAACTCCGGTGCAATCAAGCAATAATAACAACATGCTTATAAGCACTTCAGCCGGAAGGAAGGATATTTATTATGTTTAAAAAATTATGATGCAGTAGAATTTGGAAAGAGAATTAAAGAAGTATCTATGCGTTTCCTTACAAATAATAGAAGATGATGTGGATGGATTTGTAGAAGAAATCAAAAAAGCACGGAAAGAAAAATCAGATAAAGATACTGTAATCAAACTCAATTTAGAAAGAAGGTGCGTTAGCAATGATAAAAAAAATATATTTTAACAACTTTAAATGTTATAAGAATGCGGAATTAAGTACTGAAAACTTAACAACACTGATTGGAACAAATTCATCTGGCAAAACAAATGCGATAGAGGGAATGATGATTTTGTCAGAAGTGGTTTCTGGAAGAGAATTATCAACGATACTGGATGGCACAAAAAATGGTGCAGGACTTGTAAGAGGTGGATCAAAGGGATGTGCCAGGTTCAAAAGTGATTATTTCGGATTGGGCTGCTTAATTAGTTTTGACGAGAAAGTAGACTTGAAATATGAAATCGAGATAAGTGTAGAAAAAAGAGTCGCAATTAGAAAAGAATCATTAACCGAGATCAAAGGAAAGACTGAAAAGCAAATGTTTTATACAAAAGAAGTCACAGTAGACTCTGGAGACATAGCAGTTTCATGTAACAATGGTAAAACGGGCAAAAACCCTGATATTACATGTATTCGTTCCTCATCTGTAATTAGCCAGATTGCAAGTAAACTTTCAACTGAGACAAAATATGGAAAAAATATTGTAGAATATGCAAATAAGGTAATTGAAACAATGAAAAATATGTTATTTTTGAATCCGGAGATTTCTCAAATGAGAAGCTATTCAGTAATCAATGACATCGAGTTAAAAGTGAATGCTTCCAATATATCTTCGGTACTATATCAGCTCTGTAAGGATAGAGATAATAAAAAACTTCTATTAGATATTATGAGTAAACTGCCAGAAAATGAAATTCGTGATATCAGTTTTGAAGAAGGACCATTAAATGATGTTATTTTATTCTTAAATGAAGTATATGGAAAGAAAGAAGAAAGAATTGATTCTTCAAGACTATCTGATGGAACACTAAGATGTCTAGCTATTATAACCGCCCTTCTTAATGAAAAAGAAGGAGGAATGATTGCTATTGAAGAGGTTGATAACGGAATTCATCCTGGAAGAGCTAAAATGCTGATACAGCAAATATCTGATATTGCATCAAAGAGAAATATCGATGTACTAATAACGACACATAACGCAATTTTGCTGAATACATTATCAAAAAAAGATTTGTACGGTGTGAATATAGCGTATAGAAATAGCGAGGATGGGAGTGGCAAGATAGTTCAATTTACTAAAATAGATGATATGCCTGCACTATTGGCAAATGGAAAATTGGGCGATGTATTTACCGATGGTAAGATATTGAATTTTATTAAAGAAGATAAAATTCAAACAGATTATTCATGGCTGGGGGTATAGGATATGAGAGTACATTTTATAGATACATCCGTATTTGTGAATATTGTTGATGTTCCCATGATGAATGATCAGAGAAAAGAAGTGATGGCTGAATTAAAATCCTTATTAAAAAATAAAGATAAGGAAACTATGATTTTACCATTTGCTACAATCATTGAAACAGGGAATCATATTGCACAAAATGGAGATGGACAACAGAGAAGAAAAACAGCAGAGAATTTCTGCAAAATCATCGAAATGACGTTAAAAGGTGAAGCACCTTGGATATATTACGGAGAACAGATGCGAGCAGAAGATTTGGAAGCAATTTGTTTGGAATTTCCAGATGCTGCAATGCGAGGAGAAGGGTTTGGAGATCTGTCAATGATAAATGCATACAATAAATATAAAGATGAGACACCAGCAATCAACGAAATTAGAATCTGGTCACTAGATAAGCATTTAAAAGATACGTACCATGAAAAAGTTGAACAGCAGTTTTCACGTAATAGCTAATTGAAGAAAATGGAAGGAAGATATGGCGTTGCTCCATACTTGCAGAATAGGAGGAAGCTGATTCTTTCAGCAAGGAGGATCTAATCATAAGACATTATCATAAATGGTTCATAGGATGAATAAAAAAATAAGATATGTAGTTGTTGAATGAGTGAAAAAGTGGTACATGTGACTAGCCGTCGAGCTAGCGATAGGGTATAATATTTAGCGTGTAGCCATTGATAAGTGATGGTATTTATTTGAAGAAAAATACTAATTGGAGGTATATCCGTGATTACATCAGAAGAGATAAAGAGAAGATTATGGGACGGAGCAAATGAACTTAGAGGTTCAATGGATGCAAGCCGTTATAAAGATTATATGTTGGGGCTTATGTTCTATAAGTTTTTGAGTGATAAAACGCTTGAAACATTTAAGACAACAGCGGGAATCGGTCAAGTTACAGAGAATGAACTAGTTCAAAATTATATAGATGCAAAGAAGGAATATGGTGAAAATCTAGAACAGATGATTCAGGGAGTCATTGGATACTATGTTTCACCAGAGTATCTCTATCAGTCGTGGTTAAAAGATATTAATTCCGGCGATTTTGAAGTTCAAAAAGTTACAGACAGCTTGAATAATTTTGAGCGTACTATTGCAGTATCTAACGATGTCAGTGATTTTAAAGGATTATTTTCAAATTCTACATTAGATTTAACAGATACTGCATTGGGCAGCAATCTGAATGAGCGTAGTAAGAATATTAAAGCACTTATTCTGTTATTTGCAGACTTAAACATGGTTTCTTTACAAAAAGGCGACGTCCTTGGTGATGCTTATGAATATTTAATTGGTCAGTTTGCTATGGAGTCAGGTAAAAAGGCAGGCGAATTCTATACTCCAAGACAGGTAAGTGAAGTAATAGCACAGATTATCGCCAAGGATAAAGAGATTAAATCAGTTTATGATGCAACGGTAGGTTCTGGTTCGCTATTACTTACAGTGAAAAAACATTTAAATAGTGATGCACAAAGAGATTTGGAATATTATGGTCAGGAAAAGAATACAGCGACCTATAATTTGACTCGAATGAATCTGCTCTTACATGGTGTGCGTCCAGAAAAAATGACTATTAAAAACGGAGATACGTTATCAAATGATTGGCCAGAAGATCCAGAACGTCCAAACGAGGGAGTGCAATTTGATGCAGTTGTCATGAACCCACCATATTCAGCAAAGAACTGGAATAAGGCAGGACTTAAGGTGAGCGATCCACGTTTTGAGTTTGCTAGAGTGCTACCACCTGATTCTAAAGGTGATTTTGCATTCCTACTTCATGGTTTGTTCCATTTAGGACAGAACGGAACAATGGGAATTGTATTACCTCATGGAGTATTATTTAGAGGTTCTTCTGAGGGAAAAATACGAAAAAGATTGTTAGAGAAGAATCAAATTGATACGATTATTGGTTTGCCTAATAATCTATTTACCAATACAGGCATTCCAGTTGTTGTCATTATATTAAAGAAAAATAGAAAAATAGATCTGCCTGTCCTTGTTATAGATGCATCACATAGTTTTATTAAAGTTGGAAAGCAGAATGTGTTGCAGGAAAAAGACATAGCAAAAATTGTAGATGTATATCAGACAAGAACTGAAATAGCAGGATACAGCCATCTGGCTTCCAGAAGTGAAATCATAGAGAATGAATATAATATGAATATTCCAAGATATGTGGAAGCAGTAAGCGATGAGGTGAATCATGATGTGGAAGCTCATTTACTTGGTGGAATTCCTAAAGCTAATGTAGAAGAACTTCGTGTTTTACAGGCAATGATACCAGATATTATGAAAAACAATTTGCAGGAGATTCGTCCAGGGTATGTAAAACTTGTAAAACCATTACAAGAGTTAGACCAAGAGATTATGAATGATTCTCGAATTACTGCAATGTCTAAAGAAATTGCAGTAAAAACGGAAAGCTATATAAGTCATTATTGGGATGTCTTACGAAATGTTGATGAATCAACAGATATTATGTCCCTTATGGAAGAAATGCTTGTGAATATAAAGGATATTCTTACACAATATCAGTATATTGATAAATATGATGGATATCAAATTATATCAGATATATGGAAAAAAGCTCTAACACATGATATTGAAATAATTACGAAACTAGGATTCTATGAAGCGGGAAGAACAAGAGAACCTAACATGATTACAAAAGGTTCTGGAAATACTAAAAGAGAAGAACAAGATGGATGGATTGGAAGTATTGTTTCAAATGATTTAATTGCAATCCAATTATATCAGTCGGAAATGTTATCTATTGAAAATAAGAAAAATAAAATATTTGAGATTGAGGCAGAACTTGCTGAATTAATTGAAGCAGCAAAAGTTGAGGATAGTGGAGAAAATATAGCTTTATATGAATCTATTAAGAAAAATGAAGATGATGAGCCGGGAGACGCATTTGATAATAAGACTTTGAAATTAGAACTAAAAAACGTGGCGAAAGGAACAACTGAATATGAATTGCTTAAGAAAGTAAATTCTATTACTTCCGAAAAAGCTTCTCTGACAAAAGAAATCAAAATTGAAGAGAAGGAATTGAAGGATAAAGTACAAGAGCGAATTCTTTGCCTTACAGATGAAGAGATTGACATGATTATGTATGCAAAATGGTTTAGTAATACAGTATCAGAAATGGTTTCATTAGTCCAAATTTCATTGAAATCAGAATTAAATGCACTTCAAAGGACGGAAGAACGTTATGAGAATACATTAGATGAAATTGATGATGAAATTGATAGACTTATGGCTGATTTTGATATTCTAAAAAATGAATTGGTGGTGAGCTGATGAGTGAAAATGAAAAGAAAACACCAAAAAGACGTTTCAAGGAGTTTGAAAATGCAGACGACTGGGAACAGCGTAAGTTGGGGGAGATTACTTCCTTAATTACAAAAGGGACGACACCAAAAGATAAAACAGGAAATGGCGATGTTAATTTTATAAAGGTTGAGAATATAGATTCTTCATCGGGAAAGATATCAGGAACTTCAAAAATATCAAACGAAGAAAATGAGGGTTATTTAAAACGTTCGCAACTCCAAGAGAATGATATATTATTTTCAATAGCAGGTACTTTAGGACGTGTAACATCAGTAACTAAGCAGATTTTGCCAGCAAATACTAATCAAGCACTTGCAATAATTAGACTTAAGGAAGGTTATTTAGATTATGTTAAAACTTGTCTGAAGGGAAATGTTGTAGAAGAATTTATAAGAAAAAATCCTACCATTGGAGCACAGCCAAACTTATCTTTAGAACAGGTATCATCATTAGAAATAGCAATGCCATGTGCGGAGGAGCAGCATAAGATAGGTGCATATTTCGCCAACCTCGACAACCTTATCACCCTTCATCAGTGTAAGCTTGAGAAGACTAAGGAAATAAAAAAAGCATATTTATCAGAAATGTTTCCTGCTGAAGGTGAGCGTAAGCCAAAGAGAAGATTTGCAGGATTTACAGACGACTGGGAACAGCGTAAGTTGGGGGAGATTACTTCCTTAATTACAAAAGGGACGACACCAAAAGATAAAACA
>JAVVUO010000046.1:0-15710 GCA_036653135.1 Lachnospiraceae bacterium | reverse complement strand
GGGCATTTTATAAAAGTTGTTTATAACGAAGGTAATAAAATCGGGGTTCTGTGGATAAAACTACGGAAACTCAAGTATTCATTAACTTGACTTTTTAATTTTAACTAAGTAGAATAGAGGTAAGTTCTTCCATTAATAAGATAGATGGTCTTGTAAGTGAAAGAAGGGGGTAAGAAATCATAAAAAAATCAGATTTACAATGGAGATAAGCGAATATGATGAGGAAAATAAGAAATGTGACAAGTATTTTATTTCTACTGTTATTGCTGACCAGTGTGATTCCGGTTTTTGCAGCGGAACAAAGTGCAGTTCCCAAGGAAAAAGAGATTGTTGTGGGCTATATTCCTTATGACCATATGATAAAAAAAGATGGTGAAGGAAATTGTTATGGTTATGGAGTGACCTATTTAAAAGAACTAGCGCAAAACACTGGTTGGACATATAAGTACGTGGAATTGGAAGAAAAAAATCGAATTTCTGCTTTGGTACATGGAGAAGTTGATTTAATTTGTAATTTACATCAGGACTGCATTGGAAATGAACAGTTGGTCTTTAGCAAGAACACATCTGGCTTGGAATACGCAATGCTTTGTGCATTAAAAGACAATAATGAGATCTTTTATAACGATTATGCAAGGATTAATGGAAAAAAAATTGGAATTAATCGCAATTCAGATTTGGAGAACAGTCTGATTGCATATGCACAGAAGAATCATATTACATATGAACCGGTGTATTTTGAAGATTTTGAAACAATGCAGCTATCATTAAGGCATGGAATTATTGATATTATGTTAGCATCTAGTTTACGTGATGTGGATTATATCAAATATGTAGGAAAAGCATCTTGTATTAATCAGTATTTTGTCACGGCCAAGGGCAATGAAGCACTGATAGAAACGTTGAACCAGGCAGACTATGCATTAAAGGAGGAGCGACCATTTTATATAGCTGATTTATATAAGATGTATTATGGTCAGCCGAATCAAAAACTAACAGGGATTACGAGAGAAGAGCATGAATTTATTGAAAAAATGGGTTCCGTGCGGGTGGTTTGTGATGCGAACAGTTATCCAATTGAATATCGAAATAAAGATACGGGAGAATACAGTGGAGTATATGCGGAGGCATTGAAATTGATTTCTGCTGAAAGTGGTCTTAAGTTTGAATATATTTTGCTGGATGATTATTCTAAAGCCTGGGATATCGTTTCTAATGGAGAGGCAGATATGATGGCAAGCAGTTATGGGAATAGAAAACAATCAGAATATTATCATATGCTGTATTCTCAAAGTTATATTTTGGCAGAATATACCTTGATTGGAAATAAGGATAAGGAGCTTTCAGAACATCCCACCATTGCGATACCTAAGAATTATATTGGAATACAGCAGTACTTTAAGGAGAATGAACCAGAATGGGAGATTGTGCTGTATGATAATGCAGAGGAATGCTTGAAAGCAGTCAATGAACAAAAGACAGAGATTACAGCGATTGATTCTATTTTTTTACAGACCGCATATAATTTGGATAATTACAGCAAATTAAGAATGATTCCGAATATGACTCAGAGTATTCCTATGAGTATTGGAATAGGTGGGGATAATCAAAGGGTGCTAAGGAGCATTTTGAATAAAGCTATTTATCAGGTTCCTCAGTCAAAGTTTCAAAAATGCATTACGGAAAATGCTATTAATATTTCTTATAAGCCAAACTTGTTGGAAATATTACAAAGATATAGTCTAGCTATCATCCTTCTCCTGCTGCTGACAGCATTTGCCATTACGTTGATTATTGGAAAAAGAGAGAAACATTATCGTGTACTTGCTATGACAGACGCAGTTACCGGATTATGGAATGGTGTGAAGTTCTATCAGGAAGCAGAAGGGATATTAGAAAAAAATAAGGAGAAGACATTTTGGCTGATTTCATTGGATATTAACAAATTTAAGTTTATTAATAATGATTTCGGAACTAAAG
The DNA here is from genome assembly GCA_036653135.1 of Lachnospiraceae bacterium. Taxonomy (GTDB): domain Bacteria; phylum Bacillota; class Clostridia; order Lachnospirales; family Lachnospiraceae; genus Petralouisia. Next base: position 13,730 of record JAVVUO010000046.1, on the reverse strand, counting down.
TGGGAGATGAAATTTTGTGGGTATTAGGACAAAGAATTCAGAAAGCGTTTTCGGGAAAAGGGTGCTATGCACGGGGAACAGCAGATGTATTTTTAATTCTAATTGGAGAAGATACTTTAAAAGGTACTGGTATAGCAGGTGCGAGCATAGAAGATACGAGAATAGATGGTACAAGCATAGAAGATACGAGAATAGATGGTACAAGCATAGAAGATACGAGAATAGAAAAGATGCTTGGAACATTAAATAAAGAAATTTACTTTAATAATAAGGGAAAGCAGCAATACTATAAAATAACCATCAAGGCAGGAATTCGTGTAATAAAGCCTGAAGAACATGGAGAAGATATTACACTTTATGCAGACCAGGCATCTTTGGCAAGAAAGACAATCAAAGACAGCGCAAATGAAGATGTGGCATATTATGATGAAAAAATGAAAGAAATTATTGCCAGAGAAATTGTCATTGAAAATAAAATGGAAGCTGCATTAAAAGCAAGAGAATTTCAAGTATATCTTCAGCCTAAATATGATTTGCAGACAGAGAAAATTATTGGAGCAGAGGCATTAGTACGGTGGGTGAAACCAGATGGAAAAATAATATCTCCAGATGAATTTGTTCCGCTGTTTGAAAAGAATGGCTTTATTTTAAAAATTGATTTTTATGTATATGAGGAAGTAATGAAGAGAATGGCACAGTGGATTGCCCAGGGAAAGAATTGCATCTGTGTATCCGTTAATGTATCAAGAGTACACATTGGAACATCAGATTTTTTCACAAAACTTCGTAAGTTAATAGAAACCTATCAGATTCCTAGAGAGTTGTTTGAATTAGAATTAACCGAAACAATTATGGGTGGCACCAAGGGAACAACCAGCACCTTTGTTAAGGAATGTAAGGAAGAGGGATATCAGGTGTCCATTGATGATTTTGGAAGTGGCTATTCTTCTTTGAATTTATTAAAAGATTTACCAGTAGATATTTTGAAGATTGATAAGACATTTTTGGATGAGGTAGAGGGTTCTAAACGTAACAGTATCATTATAGAACAGGTTGTAGAAATGGCAAAGAAGATGGATATTATCACATTATGTGAAGGTGTGGAAACTGTGAAACAGGCAGAATTTTTAAAACGTATTGGCTGTGATATGGCACAGGGATATTTGTTCTCGAAACCGGTACCTATGGATGAATTTGAAAAAAAGATTTGATTTTTCAAACAAAAGGATTAGAATAGAAGTTGCTTAGAATAAAAGAATAATAAGTATGGGAGAGAGGTAGTAACGATGCAGTATGAATTAAATAATGAAAAACTCACAGTTCGCTTCGAATCTTTGGGAGCAGAGATGATATCTTTAAAGGAAAATCATAGTGGACAAGAATATCTTTGGAGCGGAGACCAGAAGTTCTGGGGACGTCATTCTCCAATTCTATTTCCTTTTGTTGGACGTGTGCGAGATAATGTATATACCTACGATAATCAGACCTACCCTATGCAACAACATGGGTTTGCAAGAGATATGGAATTTGAATGTATTTCAGAAAATAAAACAGAAATTTGGTTTGCAATAGAAGCGACCCCTATCACAAAAGAGAATTATCCATTTGATTTTCGATTGGAAATAGGCTATCGTTTGGAAGAGGGCACCGTGGAAGTTATGTGGAAGGTGACAAATCTAGAAAAAGAGAAAGAACTATATTTCTCCATTGGAGCGCATCCAGCATTTATGTGTCCACTTAAAGAAGGGGAGAAACAAAGCGATTATAGCATATGGATGGATACACCAGATGATGATATTCTGTTCTCAAAAGCAGACTTAGAGACAGGTTTGATGTTTAATTATAAGAATCAGATGAACTTGTCCAATGGACGAAGAATTTTATCAGAAGAAAGTTTTGATGAAGGTGCGTATATTATTGAGGATTATCAGGTGCGCAAGATAGCCTTGGTGAATCCAGAAAATGAGCCCTATCTTTCCGTGGAGTTTCGTACACCAGTTGTGGGCATTTGGTCACCGGAGAAGAAGAATGCACCATTTGTCTGTATTGAACCTTGGTATGGCAGATGTGATAGAGAGACATTTATTGGCACGTTGAAGGAACGTGAGTGGGGAAATAAACTGGTACCCAAGGCTGTATTTGAGCGTTCTTATCAGATTAAGGTGGAGAAATAATGTGGATATTATTAGCGGTGGGGTCAGCAGTATTTGCAGGCATCACCGCTATTTTAGCTAAAATAGGGATAAAGAATACCGATTCAGATGTGGCAACGGCACTTCGTACCATTGTCGTATGGGTATTTTCCTGGATTATGGTAGGAGTGACAGGATCATTTATGCCACTTTCGGATATTCCAATTCAGACCATGTGTTTGCTGCTATTATCTGGAATGGCAACAGGAGCCTCTTGGCTTTGCTATTTTAAAGCATTGCAGCTTGGAGATGTGAATAAAGTAACACCTATTGATAAATCAAGTACGGTTCTTACCATGATATTAGCGGTTTTATTTTTAGGAGAATCCTTAAGCGTAACCATGGTTTTTGGTATGATTGGAATTCTTGTAGGAACGATGCTGATGATTGAAAAAAGGAAACAAGCACGAGAAGAACCAGTAGTGACAGAAAAAAAAGGTGGTTGGCTGGTATATGCATGTCTTTCAGCGATGTTTGCCAGTGTTACGTCCATTTTGGGAAAGCTTGGAATGGAAGGAATTCCTTCTAATTTAGGAACAGCAATTCGTACGGGTGTGGTGCTTCTTATGGCATGGCTGGTAGTTCTGATACAGAAAAAGCAGTCTAAGATACATGGAATTTCCAGCAGAAACTGGATTTTTTTGATTTGTTCTGGAATTACTACAGGTCTATCCTGGCTTTGCTATTATAGGGCACTGCAAAAAGGACCTGCCAGTATTGTTGCACCGATAGATAAACTGAGTGTATTGATTACCGTACTATTTGCAAGAGTAATACTAAAAGAACAGATGTCTAGAAAAGCAATTATAGGATTATGCTTGTTGGTGGCAGGAACACTACTTTTACTTTTGTAACTTTGTCACAGAAAGAAAAAGAAAATAAAACTATACTACTAAAATAGAATAGTGATATTGATTTAAAAATCTATCTGTGAACAGTTACCTAGGATTTATATAAATGAAAAAGGAGTGTTAATCATATGAAAACAATTATTATTGGAGGTGTAGCAGGAGGAGCAACCACTGCAGCACGTTTAAGAAGAAGAAATCAGGAAATGGAAATTGTTATATTGGAAAAGGGAGGATATATCTCTTATGCCAACTGTGGCTTGCCTTACTATATTGGAAATGTGATCAAAAGCAGGGAAGCACTGCTGCTTCAAACACCAGAAGCGATGAAAACCAAGTTCAATATAGACGTAAGAGTGTATAACGAAGTGATGGAAATTTTACCAGAAGAAAAGAAGGTTATGGTACACAATCTAACTTCAGGAGAAATGTATGAAGAAAAGTATGATAAACTTGTAATTGCCACAGGCTCTTCTCCTTTAAAACCCCCAATTCCTGGAATTAAGGAAGGAGCAATTTTTCCATTATGGAATATTCCAGATACAGATGCCATAAAAGAGTTTATCAGAACAAATAATCCGCAAACAGCAGTTATAGTAGGCGGTGGATTTATTGGACTGGAAATGGCAGAGAATCTGCATACAGCAGGTTTGAAAGTAAGTTTGATTGAAATGCAAAATCAGGTAATGGCTCCAGTAGATTATGAAATGGCACAGCTGTTACATGAAAATATGAGAATGAATCAGGTAGAATTAATTTTAGAGGATGGAGTCAAAGAATTTAAGCAGGTAGATCAAAAAACAGAAATTGCACTTAACAGTGGGAAAAAGCTTCAGGCAGATCTTGTGATTTTATCTATTGGAATTCGTCCAAACTCGATACTGGCAAAAGACGCAGGGCTTGCTTTGAACAAACGTGGCGGAATTGTAGTAGATGCACAGCTTCGTACCACAGATTTGGATATTTATGCAGTTGGAGATGTGATTGAAACACAACAGTTAGCTACCGGAGATAAGACTATGATTCCTTTGGCAGGACCTGCCAATAAGCAGGGGAGAATCTGTGCAGATAATATTGCAGGTGATCATAAGTCCTATCGGGGCAGTTTGGGGACTTCGGTGGCAAAGGTATTTGATTTAGATGTGGCAGCAGTGGGTGTAAATGAAAAAACATTAAAAGCAGCCGGAAAAGTAAAAGGAACAGATTATGAAACAGTGTTACTGGAACAAAAATCTCATGCAGGATATTATCCTGGAGCCACACCTATGGCAATTAAAGTTATTTTTGACTTAAAAGGCAATATTTATGGTGCGCAGATTGTAGGGCAGGATGGGGTAGATAAACGCATTGATACCATTGCAACCACCATGAAACTTCATGGAACCATTCATGATTTGGCAGAACTGGAATTGTCCTATGCTCCACCATTTTCTTCTGCAAAAGATCCGGTAAATATGGCAGGATTTGTAGCAGAGAATGTGTTAGACAACATGATATCCTTGATAGAATGGAATGAAGTAGATGAATTACTTTTGGGAAATAGAACGGATTACATCATTTTAGATGTAACAGAGGATGTAGAACGAATGGTATTTGCTATGCCAAACTCGTATCATATTCCTTTGGGACAGCTTTATACTAGATTTCAAGAATTAGATCCCAATAAACTGATTATCACCTATTGTGCAATTGGAGTGCGTTCCTATAATGCAGCTAGAATTTTACAGGGAAAAGGATTGAAACAGGTAAAAGTATTATCCGGTGGAAGTGTTTTCTATAAGTCCATGCATCATATGGATCAATGGAACATGCAAGAACCCATGATGAAAGCAGCAGAAATTCAATCAACAGCAGAAGAAATAAAAGAAGCAAGCGAACGAGAAGAAGACGCTAGGAAAACGAAAGAGGAAATCCGCAACGTAGACTGTAATGGGTTACAGTGTCCAGGTCCTATTATGAAAGTGCATGAATCCATAAAAGAAATGAAAGAAGGAGAAACGCTTAAAGTGTGTGCAACGGATATGGGATTTGCAAGAGATATAGAAGCTTGGTGTAGACGTACCGGTAACACATTGATAAAAACAGAACGAAAAGAAAAGGAAAACATCGTATGGATTCAAAAAGGAATTACTTCTTCTTCCATACAGGATAATCAGGAGCAGGGAAACCATGAACTGCCTCAAGGGAAAACAATTGTTGTATTCAGCGGTGATTTAGATAAAGTACTTGCGTCTTTTATTATTGCCAATGGAGCAGCATCCATGGGACGTCCAGTTACAATGTTTTTTACATTTTGGGGATTGAATGCACTTCGAAAAAGCGAAAAAATAAAAATAAAGAAACCTATCATTGAAAAAATGTTTGGTGCTATGATGCCAAGGGGAAGCAAAAAATTAAAATTATCTAAAATGAATATGGCAGGAATGGGAACGGCAATGATGAAACAGGTAATGGGGGACAAGAATGTAGATTCCTTGGAAGACCTTATGAAACATGCCATGGAAAATGGAGTGAAACTGGTAGCATGTACTATGTCTATGGATATTATGGGTATTACAAAAGAGGAATTATTAGATGGAGTAGAATATGCAGGAGTAGCAAGTTATTTAGGAGATGCAGAAGAATCAAATGTTAATTTATTTGTATAAAAAAAGATGGATTTTTTTAGAATAAGTGGTTATACTAAAAGAAAAAGATAGGAGGATTTAGAAGATGAAATTTTATAAATGTGATTCATGCAAAAGTGTAGCAATGGAAGTGCTTACAGGGGAACAAGGTGATCATCCAGTTTATGAAGAACTAAAAGCCAATACAACAGATGCAGCCGGTGAGAAGCACGTACCGGTAGTTCAACAGCAGGATGGTAAAGTAACAGTTACGGTAGGGAGTGTAGAACATCCCATGTTAGAAGCACATTATATCATGTGGATTTATTTGGAAACAACAACTGGTGGTATGATAAAATATTTAAAACCCGGAAATAAACCGGAGGCAGAATTTATACTACAACCTCAGGAACAGCCAGTAGCAGCTTATGAATACTGTAATTTGCATAAACTTTGGAAAGTTGAAATTAAATAATATAAATGTAAAAATTTTTTAAAGAAATAGCCACCAAATTTGGTGGCTATTTTCTATGTGCACCAAGCATGGCACAAAGATAGATTTTACGATGTAAACTAAATTTAAAAGATGCATAAAAATATTATCAGCCATAAATTGAAATAAAAATGCACAAAAACAAATGAAAAAAATGTAATAAATATACAAAAAGTAGAGGAAAAACATTTTTTGTAAGGAAATATATTGACAATACTATGTGCAATATATATAATCAAGCACATAGAGTACCCGTGTACGCAAATAAAAATACACATAAAAGTGTAATACGGACTCTTGTGAGAAATATACCATGATTTAATGGAATAAAAAAGAATACCCTACCAATATTGTCTGATGCGAACAAACGAATACATGGATAGGATATCCTACTTTCATTATTTTATCTTAAAAGGGTGTAATTGTAAATATCCTTTGTCTATTTCTTGCACATATTTTTCCAATACAATTCATTCACCAAACACAGGAGGTAAGAAAATGAAAAAGAAATTACTAAGTATGATGCTTTGTGCAGCAATGGTAATGGTATTTTTAGGAGGCTGCGGAAAAGACGTAGGAGATGGTGGAAAGAATCCATCAGAAGATGAAACATCAAAAAACAGTGATGAGTCAGGAGAAAAAACTACAATTACAATGTGGACAGTATTTACAGGTTCTGATGGGGATATTTTGAAAGAAATTATTAAAAAGTACAATGAAACAAATGAAGAGAACATTAAGGTAGAAATAGATATTATGGATGGAGATACCTTGCAGACGAAATTACCAACTGCCATTTCTACTGGAACAGGACCTGATTTTGTACTCCAGGGAATTGAATTTATTGAACAATATGCAAAGAATGATTTAATTCTTGATATCAGCGATTTTTGGGAGACTATGGGAATAAATCAGAGTAATTACTTTGAAAATGTAGTTGCAAAATCTTATGTAGGAGATAAATTATATGGAGTTCCGATGCAGTATAATTTGCAATATTTGTATTATAACAAAGATTTGTTCCAAGCAGCAGGATTAGATCCAGAGCAGCCACCTAAAACATTACAGGAATTAGGAGAATATGCTCAAAAGCTGACAGATTCCTCAAAAAATCAGTATGGAATAGGATTTCCAATGGATTACAATTATTATTGTGAATATCTTTGGGGAAATGGTGGAGATGTAATCAATGAAGATGGCACGGAAAATAAATTAAATTCTCAGGAAAATATAGATACCTTAAAGTGGATTCAAAATCTTGCGGTAGATAAAAAAGTTTCACCTCAAGGTTTGACGGCCACAGATGCAGATACCATGTTTCAGTCTGGACAACTAGCGATGTATACTAGTGGTCCATGGAATATAAATGGACTAAAGGATCTTGGAGTTAATTTTGGAATTACAGGAATTCCAGCAGGTACGGCAGGAGCATATTCACCAGAAGGTGGATGTTCTTATATGATTCCTACTGGAGTAAGTGAAGAAAAGAAAGAAGCTATTTATAAATGGATGGCATACTGGATTTCGGATGATGTTTTGAAAGAATGGTCTAATAGAAATGGTTTCCCAGTATGGTCTAATTCTCTTATGGAAGATACAGAAATTAAGAGTAATGATATATTAAACAGTGTTTCTAATGCCTCTATCATTGGACGTGATTGGCATTTGGGATTGGAAATAGGAAGCCAAATTGACAAAGATGTTATGCAGCCAATGATAGAGCAGGTACTATCTGGTACAGAGGTCACAAAAGCGGTAGAGGATGCATCTAAATTACTGGATGGTATAGTATCAGAAAAATAAAAAAGGGTGTGTGAGTATGAAAAAACCAAAAAAAAGTATTGCAAAGAGTCAAAAAAGTGCATATTTGTTCATTGCACCTGCTATGCTGATTTTGACAGTGTTTGTGTTTATTCCTTTGATTGGTGCATTTGGCATTAGTCTGATGAACATTAATATATACATGAATGATATTTCTTTTGGAGGTTTAGAAAACTATTTGAAGATTTTTCAGGATACCAGGGTTGCGAATGCAACCCTGAACTCCCTATATTTTGCGGTGTTGGAAGTGCCTCTTCAAATTATCATAGCACTGTTTTTATTGATGTTTATGTTAAAAAACAATAAATGGCAAAAATTTTTAAGAACTGTTTTTTATTTGCCATATGTATGTTCTATGACAGCTATTAGCATTGTCTGGTCCATGCTTCTAAATACCAATTATGGAATGTTGCCTTATCTGCTAAATCGTGTGGGAGTAGATATGCCCAATTTACTGGCAAGTACAACTTGGGCAATGCCAACGGTGATTGCAGTTACTGTATGGAAGAATTTTGGCTATACGTTAACGTTACTTTCGGCAGCAGCTCTAGGAGTACCTAAATCCTTATATGAAGCAGCTGAAATTGACGGAGCCACTGGAATTCAAAAGTTTTTTTCTGTTACCATACCTGGTATTAGAAGTACTATAAATTTTTGTATTATAACAACATTAGTAACAGCACTTCAGGTATTTGACCAGATTTATGTTATGACAAAGGGTGGTCCTCAAAACAGTACAGAAACCCTAGTAGGATATATTTATAATAGAGGATTTCAGACAGCACCTTATGATTTAGGTTATGCCTCTGCAGTGTCAGTATACCTATTTTTGATTATCGCCATTATAACATTTGTATTGAGAAAGAATATTTTGAACAAGGGGGAAGAAGAATGAAAAGCACCAAGAAAAAAACAGGAGCGGCAATTGGTTATCTGGTAACTGGCTTGATTGCGATCATCGTTTTATTTCCGTTGGTATGGCTGATAATATCTTCTTTTAAATCAGATGTAGATGTTATTAAGTGGCCACCAATTTTTTTCCCAACAGAATGGGTAACAAAGCAGTATACTTATGTATTAGATGCTATTCCAGTGTTGACCATGCTGAAAAATACGGTTATATTTGCTGCTGGAGTTACACTGTTAAGTTTAATAGTAGATTCATTGGCAGCGTATGCCTTTTCCAGGATGAACTTTAAAGGTAAAAATATTCTGTTTTCTGTTATTTTACTTACCATGATGATTCCATTTCAAATTATTATGATACCACTATATATGGAAGAATTTAAGCTTGGTATCTTAGATACTTATGCAGGTTTGATTCTGCCGCGTGCAGCAAGTGCCTATGGAATATTTATGTTAACTTCTTTTTTTAGCAGTATTCCAAAATCCTTAGATGAAGCAGCACGAATTGATGGCATGACAGAAAGTCAAATCTATCGTAAAATTATTGTGCCGCTGTCAGCACCAGCATTTGTAACATTGGGAATTTTTCACTTTATGAATAACTGGAATGATTTGATTTATCCTATGATGTTAACTAGTTCTGTGGAAAAGCGAACATTATCCGCAGGTCTTGCAGTTTTGGTGGGTAGTAATGCTATCAAATTTGGACCGACACTGGCAGCTACGGTGATTGCCATTGCACCATTATTGATTTTATTTTTATTTTGCCAAAGATTTTTTATGGAAGGAATTGCTACTTCTGGAATGAAAGAATAGGCGAATGTCTATTCAAAAGATTAATGAAAACAGATAAGGGGAATGAAAAAATGGGGATAACAGCCAAGGAAATAGCACAAATATGTGGAGTATCCAGAACAACAGTTCACCGTGCATTGAATAATACTGGGAGAATTAATCCTGAGACAAAAAAATTAATTATGCAAACAGCGGCAAAATATGATTATCATCCTGATATGCTCGCTACTGGACTGGCAAAGGGCCGCACCAATTATATTGGAGTAGTCATGATGGATGTGGATAACCGTTACTTTTCGCAAATGTTGAATGCGATAGGAACTAATGCCAGAAGCAAGGGGTACTTTGTAAATATTACACTTCATGAAAATAATAAAGAAATGGAACGGGAACAACTGCGAAGGCTTGCAGATTATCATGTGGAGGGCATGATTGTTTCTTCTGTTAATCAAGGAGAAGAATATAAAGTATTTATGGAAAGCCTTCAGATACCCATTGTAACCATTGACAATAAAGTAGCAGAGGGAATTCCTTTTGTGGGAATCAATGGAAGAAAAGCTGCCCAAGAAGGTGTGGCGAAAATTGTAAAGGCTGGATATGAGAAAATTGTATTTGTATGTCCCCCTTTAGCAGACAGCAGCATTGAAAATGTTTATGTACATGAGGAAAGAGCAGCAGGGTTTCAAGAAGCAATGGAAAGTTATCCGTCTCTAGAACCGGTTCTTTGGGGAGATTGGAATTACAGGAAACGTGTAGTAAAAGAATTAAGCAGTTCGAAAAAGAAAACGGCTTTTTTCTGTACTGGAGATATGATCGCATTAGAAGTGATGCAAATATTAAAAAAGGCAGGAAAAACCGCTGGAAAAGAGTATGGTTTGATGGGATATGACAATATTGATTTTTTACAATATGTGGTACCAAGACTTGCAACGATAGATAATTATGTGGAACAGGTGGCAGGAAATGCATTTGAACTTCTGCTGGATTTAATAGATGGGAAAGAATGTGAAAAAGAAAGAATCCTTGAGACTAATGTGATAGATGGGGATACTTTATAAAAAACGAAATGAATGTGTATAGATGCACAGATAGGAGTTATATGGAAAGAACAAGAATTACAATTAATAGAAAATTTCAAAAAAGTAGAATAGATTCTAGAATTTACAGTTCCTTCGTAGAACATATGGGGAGAGTGGTATATACTGGCATTTATGAGCCTGATCATCCAACTGCGGACAAGAATGGTTTTCGAGAAGATGTATTGGAAAAAGTACGGGAAATGGGAGTGACATTAGTTCGTTATCCTGGTGGAAATTTTGTGTCCAACTATGACTGGCGAGATGGTGTAGGAGATAAAAAGAATCGGCCAAAACGTCTGGAATTAGCATGGCGCGCAGTGGAAACAAATGAAGTCGGAATGAATGAATTTATGGAATGGGCAAAAAAAGCAGGAGTAGAGCCAATCTGTGCAGTAAATTTGGGAACAAAAGGCATTGAAAATGCAGCATCTTTATTGGAATATTGCAATATGCCACAGGGTACCATGTACAGTGATTTACGTGTTTCACATGGAGTAAAAGAACCTTATGGGGTTAAGATGTGGTGTCTTGGGAATGAAATGGATGGAGATTGGCAGATTGGTCACAAACTAGCAGCGGAATATGGACGAATTGCACAGGAAACAGCCAAGGTAATGAAAAAAATTGATGATTCTATTGAATTAGTAGCATGTGGAAGTGCAAAATCGGATATGCCAACATATCCGGAATGGGAAGCTACAGTTTTGGATTACGCATATGAATATATAGATTATTTAGCATTACACCAATACTATGGTGGACAAGAAATGGGAACTCCAGAGTTTCTTGCACAGTCTGCGGATTTGGATCAGTATATTTCTACAGTAAGTGGTGTTTGTGATTATATGAAAGCAAAAAAACGTTCCTCCAAGATTATGTACATTAGTGTAGATGAATGGGGTGTGTGGGCACCTGATGGCAAAGTAGCACATCCTAAGGCAAGTCAGGAGCCATGGCAGGTCGCACCACATCTTAGTGAACAAGTATACACCATGGAAGATGCGCTGTTATTTGCAAGTATGTTAATGAGTTTTCAACGTCATAGTGACCGTGTAAAAGTAGCATGTCAGTCGCTTTTAACTAATATCAGTGCAGCAATTATGACCGAAAAAGGAGGGGAAGTATGGGTTCAGCCTATTTTTTATCCATTTTCTTATGCTTCTAAATATGGTCGCGGGATTGTATTAGAGGAAATAGTAGAAGGCCCAGTATATGACTGCAATATATTAAAACAGGTGACATTTGTAGACAGTGTTACTATTTATAATGAAGAACGTGGTGAAATTGTGATATTTGCGGTAAGTCGCTGTGAAACAGAGAAACTGGAAATTTGTGAAGAATTGCAAGGATATAAAGTTGAAAAAGTAATGGAACATGTGGTACTAACTTCTGAGGATAAGTGGGATACTAATTTAGAAGAGCATGACAAGGTAAAGCCACATACAGAAGACAATGTTACAATTAATGGAAATATGATAATTACGCTATTACATCCCTTGTCATGGAATATGATTCGTGTAAAGGTAAGCAGTTTATCAATTAATGCTCTAGAGGATAGTGTCAAATGATGTATGAAAACCCCAGCCTAAAAAATAGGCTTAAATAGAACCTTGAAAAGGGTAGATATGATTAAGGAGGAATGGAAAAATGAAAAGTGAAAAGACGTTGAAATGGAATGAACCTTGGATTTTACAGCGTGCAGACCCATATATTTACCATCATACAGATGGATGGTATTATTTTACAGCATCATTGCCCATGTATGATGGTATTGCTCTTAGGCGAGCAAAAACATTGGAAGAATTACAAAATGCAGAGGAAATAATGATTTGGAAAAAACATCAAAGCGGTCCTATGAGTGAACATATTTGGGCGCCTGAATTACATTATCTGCAAAATAAGTGGTATCTCTATTTTGCAGGAGGAGAAAAAGAAAATGTGTGGAAAATCCGTCCTTTTGTGTTAGAATGCCAAGGGCAGAATCCAGTGGAAGACGATTGGATTGAAAAAGGGAAAATGCAATGTGCAAAGGAAGATGAATTTTCATTTCAGGGATTTTCTTTAGATGCAACAATATTTGAAGATGCAGGAATCTATTATTATGTATGGGCAGAAAAAGTAGGAGTAGGAAAACAGATTTCTAATTTGTACATAGCAGAATTGGAATCACCCTACAAATTAAAAACAATACAGGTATTACTAACTACTCCAGATTATGACTGGGAAAGAGTTGGATTTTGGGTAAATGAAGGACCAGCAGTGATTTGCCATAATAAACATCTGTTTCTCACATATTCTGCCAGTGAAACTGGGGAAGCATATTGTATGGGAATGCTTACTGCAAAATGTGGAAGTGATTTATTAGATCCTGCTTCGTGGAAAAAAGAACGCTGTCCAGTTCTAAAAAGTGATGGTGAAAAAGGAATTTATGGACCTGGACATAACTCCTTTACAAAAGACGAAGATGGAAATGACATTATGGTATACCATGCCAGAACAGAAAAAACAATAGAAGGAAACCCACTCTATCAGCCCAATCGACACGCCCAATTGATGAAGATTCGTTGGGATATGAATGGAAAACCAATATTTTCTTATTGATATTTGATGAGGGCATCAAAAGTAGATAATAAAGTGCAGATATTCGATTACAGTACCGATGTCATTTGTACAAACAGCTCCCGCACATCCTTTCTTGCTGCACCGTTCGCCAATAGCTTGCTTGCATATGTGTGTCTGAAAAGATGAAAATGGAAGTTTTCAAATCCTTCAATGAGTTTTTTTATTATTCAACTAAATAAGAACATGTCGTGAGACCGTTCATTTTCAAACTAAATTGAGAATGGGCGGTCTTTTTTTGATGCGTCTGGATATTTTATGGTGGGCGTGCAAAGAAGTCGATCTAATAAACTATCTTGAGTTTCCGTAGTTTTATCCACAGAACCCCGATTTTATTACCTTCGTTATAAACAACTTTTATAAAATGCCCA
>JAVVUO010000045.1:0-16021 GCA_036653135.1 Lachnospiraceae bacterium | reverse complement strand
TTTCTCAAAAATCGGCAGATTGGTACTTTGGGAGGATTTAATTATTGCAGATTTACATTTTGCGGAAACTCAAGATAAGATACTGCTGCAGTTGTAAGAGAATAAAAATAGCATGATATGGTGGAGGTTTCATTTACTCCATTTCTAACAATCGTTTCACCGCCGGCTGCATTTCCATACATGCTCGGTAACGTAAAATTAAATTTCGTTCTTCTTCAGACAAAACCAAAGCATGATTGGATTGTTCATAACCAAAAGTTCCCAATATATTATTGATGTTATATATTTTACAGAGAACTAAAAGGGTATCGGCATCTGGCTGTGTTTGTCCACTTTCCCATCCATAGACCGTTTTTGGAGCTACAGGAAGAGCATTGTCCTCAAGTTTTATGACCAAGTCATTTACAGAATAATGGTTTAATTTCCGGTACATTTTTAGAACTTTTGAAATATTCGGATTTTTCATCTTCTCACCTCTTTCTTCATCATATCTTACCCGAAAAAAAGCGTCAATAAATTAGAAGATATTCTCTTTAACCAATACATACTGCACTTGAAAATCCCTTAATAAAAGAATATAATAAGAAATATATCAATTTTGGGATGAGAAAAAAGTGGGGGGGATAATATGCAAAACCGAGCGACACAGTGGCTAGCAGATTATATGGTACAAAATCACATTTCATCAAAGAAAGCAGCAGAAGAGCTGCATATTTCCGATGATAAACTTTGTGTCGGAACAAAACAGGCTTTGGAGGCGGATGAATTTATGAAATTATGCGTATATCTTCATATTAGACCGGAAGAGATACCATTAAAATAGGGAAAAGGATAAAACAAAACAGTGATTAAAACAAAACAGTGATTAGAAGAAATAGGAGCATTTGCAAATTTGTAAAAAGGGCTATTTTAATAGTAAAGGGCATGTGATACAATAGGATAAAACATAAAGGTACAGATTCTCTGTGAACAGAAAAATCTGTTAATAAAAGGAAAAATAAAGAATTTGCAGGTGTAGAATGAAAAAAACAGAAAAACTATTAACAAAGACGGGAGTAGTATGGTTTGGGGCACTCATATGCTGTGCTCTTTGGGGAAGCGCATTTCCATGTATTAAAATGGGATATCAATTATTTAAAATTCCATCCTCAGATACGCCGTCACAAATATTATTTGCAGGATACCGTTTTATGCTGGCAGGATTGCTGACGATTGTAATAGGAAGTATCTTGAGCAGGAAGGTTTTATTACCCAAAGTTTCGTCAATTAAAAAGATTGTTAGTCTGAGTATGCTGCAAACGGTAATTCAGTATTTGTTTTTTTATATTGGACTTGCACATACAACAGGAGTCAAGGCATCTATTATTGGTGGCATGAATGTATTTGTAGCAATTTTAATAGCCAGTTTATTATTTCATCAAGAAGAACTCACCTCTAGAAAATTACTGGGCTGTCTTATAGGATTTGCAGGAGTGGTACTTATTAATATCAACGGTTCTGGTGTGGATATGAAGTTTCATCTATTGGGGGAAGGTGCCATTTTTTTATCTACCATAGCCTATGCTTTTTCATCTGTGTACATGAAAAAATATTCTGAGGCAGAGAACCCGGTCATGCTAAGTGGCTGGCAGTTTATGCTAGGCGGAGTGATTATGAGCATTTGTGGAGGATTGATGGGTGGAAAAGTGACGGGATTTACCCCAGCGTCCACCATACTTTTGGTTTATATGGGAATGATTTCAGCAGTAGCTTATTCTATTTGGGGGATTTTATTGAAATATAATCCGGTATCCAAAGTGACGGTATTTGGATTTATGAACCCAGTATTTGGGGTATTGCTGTCAGCTATTATATTAGGAGAGACGCAGCAGGCATCTGGCATAAAGAGCTTTATATCATTAGTATTGGTATGTATCGGAATATATATTGTAAACTATAAAAAAAAGACACAGCAAACGGCAGTCTAAAACTATCGTTTGCTGTGCTGGTCACAGTATAATTCTTCAATCAAGACATGTGCTTGATTTGCTCAAATAACTCTAAATCAGAAAGTGAAATTTTTAAATTAGAACAGTAATTTTTTCCTTCCGGTGTGGTTACATTTACCTCAATTACAGTATCTTCTTTGATGCCTTCTGATGCTACAGCCTGAAGAAACTTTGGAAGCTTTGGGTGATTGGAGGTAAAAGTATTCCATGCCCCCATTAATTGAAAAATCTGTGTAGGATTCATTCCTGCCATGTTAACTCACATTCCTTTCCCTTATAAGATAGTTGTATCCTATCACAAATCGTAGAAAAATAAAAGTTCTCAAATATGAAATAAAAATAAATATCTTGGATTGAAGGAAGGAGAGGGTTTTTATTTTTGACATAATATGATAAAATAAGGCTGATTTAGAGATGTATTTAAATACCTTTGGAAAAATCCGAAGATGCAAGGAGGATATGGTATGTATCAGTTTACGGAAGATTGTAAGATAGGAATTGATAAGGTTGATGAGGAACACCGCCACCTGTTTGAAGTAATTAATGCGGCAATGGAATTACTTTCTCAAGGAGATGAAAAAAGAACACAATTAATAGAACTGCTGGAAGAATTAAAAGCATATGCAGCCACGCATTTTGCTCATGAGGAAGCATATATGGAACAGATTCATGATCCGGAACTTGAACTTCAAAAACAGCAGCATAGTGCATTTGTGGAGAAAATAAACAGCATTGATTTATCCAAAATAGATATTGGCAAGGAGAGTCAAATGCTAAATGAATTGATGATATATTTAACACGATGGTTGTATCATCATATTTTAGGCAGTGATATTATGATAGGAAAAATGAAAGAAACCAAAGAATGGAAAGAAACAAAAGATCCTTGTGCGTTTACAGAAAAGTATCTTACTGGAATTACGATGGTAGATGAAGAGCACAAGACACTATTTGAAATTATAGGTGCGGCAAATGCATTGGTAAAAGCAGAACTGCTTCATGACAAATATGATGAAATTGTGGGAATCTTAGAACGGTTAAAGAGTTATACAGAGGTACATTTTCGAGATGAAGAAGCGTATATGGAAAAAATAAAGTATTCTAGAATAGAAGCACAAAAGCGGGCACATGCTGCATTTGAAGAAAAGCTGGCGGGAATTGACTTAGAAGAAGTAGATGAAAAGCAACAGGAATATTTGGAGGAATTGATGAATTTCCTATTTGGCTGGTTATCCAACCATATTCTCATGTCTGACAAGCTGATTGGAGAAGAAGTAAGGGCGCAGAACCAATAAGGATAGAATAAAGCGTAAATTTAAGGTAAGAGCCGGTGATGCCAAGGAGTACCACCGGTTTTTTTATGTGTGCTAGGCATGGCACTAATCTAGCTGGTGAAAGTCTAGCCACGGGTTTTTACCGCCAAGTGTAGCGGAGCGCAAGTTGACATGTAATAAAAAACCCTCCGCAAGGATCGCACTGTGGCAAAGAATTCTACAAACAGGATTCTTTTTCAGCGATGATTTACAGAAATGTAAGGAGATGAAATATGATATTAAAAAAACGAATTCCAAACGAATTCTATAAATTATTTTCAACGAAAAACAGAGATTATTATATGGAATTTTTGGTGGCAATTTATGATGAAAACAGTGAAAATTATACCACATTGGGACTAACAGAGGAAGAATGTAAATTTATTGTAAATGAGCATATGACAAAACTTGGTGTAGAATGGGAAGAGGAGGAAGAAGAGGATAAGGAAATTATGGAACTGGGAGTATCGGCATCTGGAATTGTGCTGCGGTTTGTAAAGTGGGGCTGGATGAAAAAAGACTATGATGATAAACTTAATGCGTATATTTTATCCTTTCCAGAATACAGCCAGCTTTATGTGGAACTTTTTAAAAAAATGCAAAAAGATGATGATAGTCAGGAACGAGAAAGTATTCTTACCATTTACACATCTTTATATACCTACCATTTAGATGAAGATAAAAATAACGATATTTTAAAAAATGCAGTGCATACATCTCAAAGCTTAGGACAGCTATTATCTAATATGCAAGATGGGATGAGAGGATATTTCGATGAACTTTCCAAACAGAAAGAATTTATTGAGATTCAAAAAGTTTTAATTGAAGAAATCAATAATAATGACAGCAAAAAGTATCAGATTCTTACCACTACAGACAGCTTTTACCGATATAAAGAAGCAGTAAAAGAGTTGGTGTGCAAGATTTTAAATGCAAACGATGAACAGCGGAGTATCTTAGAGCAAAGAAAAGCATCATTAGAACAAAATTCTAATTCCTATCTAAGAAACCAATATGAAATAGAATGGAATGAGGAAGCAATGAATTTAGTGTGTCAAATAGAGCGGGAATTTGATTTGATTGAGAAAAAGTACAATAAGCTCATTGAACAAAAGACAATCTTTGCAAGCAGAGCATCCGCACGAATTCGATATATTTTACAAGAAGGAAATCAGGAAGAGGACAAGATGATAGCATTTATCAATCTTCTTGACCGAAGTAAAAAACGAGAAGAAATCATGAAGGATTTTATAGATAAAATGCAATTTTCAGCACCGTTTCGGTCTATCACAACTGGGAGCTTTTTTCGTAAAAGGGAAAGAGAAAAAGGAGAGTTTGAACCTAGACCTATGGTACAAGAAGAAAAGCAGGAAATGGTATTGGATGATTTTGTACCAAAACCGCTCTATACAAGAAGAGAAATAGTGGAATTTATAAAACAAAATTCAGTTAACAATGTGTTTCAAACAACGCAGGAAACAGTTGTTACCATAGAAGACTTGGAAAAATTATTTTTTGTATGGCAAAGAATGACAGCCAGTGGGCAAGATGCAGGTGAGATAGAGATAAAGGGTGAAATACAGACGGAATCCGGATTTTCATTTTCCCAGTTGATAAGTAAGGAGAGAAAATAATGTTTCATTATATAGAAGAATTATCCGTAACAGAAGCAGGAGAATTAAAAAAGACCATAAAGGATTTATTAAAACAGACTTGCATTTTACAGGTAAAATGTGATCCAGTGACCTTAGTACAACATAACAATCCAAGATATAAGATTTGCTTGGACCATCGGGAATTTATTGAAGATTACCTTCAAGTATTTGATTGTGAACTCTATTTTGATTCTCAGGAACATATTTTTAGAATCATTGGAGAGGGCATGAATACGGAGAAACTAAATGAACGGGAATCCCGGCTTCTTATGATACTGCGTTTCATTTACAAAGATAAGATTATGGGAGAAGGATTGAACGCAACAGTAACCACTAAGGAAGAAATCCGTAAATTTGGAAAAGACACAAACTTGCTGAATTGTAAATTAAGTGAACAAGACTGGAGAGAAGCATTTACATTGATGAAAACCCACCAAATTCTAGAGCTGCCCTGTGCCATTGGAGATATTGAGGATAAGACTCCTCTTTACATTTATAGCACCATTAATATGTATTGTTCTTCCTTTGCTATTAATGAAATTGTAAATGAATATAGAGAAGAAGTAGAAAAAATGACCATGGAACAGGAAGTAAAGGAGGAAGAAATTGAAACAGTCGAAGAAGATATTTACTAAAATGTGTTTGACAAACTGGGGCGGAATGGCTCATAAAGTGATAGAATTTAATGAATATGTAAATCTTTTTAGTGGAAAAAGTGGCTCTGGAAAATCAACGGTAATGGATGCCATTCAAGTCCTATTATATGGAAGTTTGTCATCGAAATTTCTAAACAAAGCAGCAGATGATGCAAAAAACAGAAGAAGTGTCTTAAGTTATTTGCGTGGGGAACAAAAAGATGGAACAGTGAATCGTGAGCACCAAGACTTTTATTCTCATTTGGTACTGGAAATTCAAGATACTGGAACGCAAAGCACTACTTGTATTGGAATGGCATTTGAAGTAGGAAGAAATGATATGGATGTTAAGAAAAACATATATTTTAGTCATTCTGGAAAAATACCGGATTCGGAGTATTTTACAATGGAACATATTCCATTTTCCTGTGAAGAAATGAAAATGTATGTACAAGGATGCGTAAAATCACAAGAGTATTATGGAAAAGGAAATGTAAATCGTACATATCCGTCAAAGGAATCTTACTTAAGCACTTTGTATGATGTGATTTTAGGTTATATTGATGGAAAAAGATTTGTAACTATGGAGCAAAGTGCAATTGCACTGAAAATGACAAAAGGAACTGGTACTTTTATTCGTGATTACATGTTTCCTAAGAGCACGGAAAATACTATTGAGAAAATAAGTGAACAGCTGGGTGCCTATCGGGATATCAAAGAAAAAGTAGATGACTTAGAAAAAAGAATTTCCATATTAAATGAAATACAGGAAAAAAACAAGGAATGCCAGTTAAATGAAATTGATATTATGAAAATAGAAACCATGCTAAACTGTGTAGATATTGAAGATATAAAAGGAAAGCTGCAGGCATGGGAAGAAGAATTTTCCCATAGAGAAGAGCAGCTTATACAGAAAAAGGCAGAGCGCGAGAACTTAGAAGAAGAAAAAGAGGAAAAAAGAAAAGAACTATTAGAAGTTGAAAGTAACCTAAAATCCAGTGATTATGGAGAAAAAAAGAAACGGCTGCAGGAAATTGAAGCATCTGTTCATTCACTGGAGTTTCAAAGCAGAGAGTGGCGGGAAATTCTGCAAAAATTGAGGATGTGGGAAACGGACGAGGTTGTAACTGATTTTGTCAGCAACAGAGCATTACAAATAATGGAAGAGTTTAGAAAAGGAACGGTTACGATTGCTCAGTGTGAGCAGTTACGAAAGGCAATTACAGAAGTCAAGGAAAATATTGAAGAAGAGTTAATCGAGGTTAATAAACAAAAAACGGAGTTACATAAGGAACTAAATGAGAAGAAAATTTATGCAGAGGATATTCGAAATAATAGAAAAACCTATTCCTCTATATTGAGGGAGGCCAAAGCAAAATTATCTCGAAAATTAAGTGACCGGTATGGGGTGTCAGTACAAGTATCTGTATTTGCAGATTTATTTGATGTAAAAGAGGAAGAATGGAAGAATGCAGTCGAGGGAAGAATGTCTAGATTAAAGATTTCTTTAATTACAGAACCTCAATATGCACATGAGGCAGCAGTGCTGTTTCGCCAAATGAAAGAATATGAAGAAGTGGATTTGATAAATTCAGCAGCAATTGCAGCCAGTCAACCCAAAGAACAGACAGGTTCCCTATACGAAGCGGTGACTACGGACAAACCATATGTAGATGCCTGTTTAAAGAGATACCTTGGTAGAATTATAAAGTGTCATTCCGTGGAAGAGTTAGAACAGGTACATGATGGTGTAACTATGGACTGTTACTCTTACAGCAATTTTATATTCAGTCATTTAAGAGCAAAAAGCTATACCACATTTGCATGTATTGGGCGTAAAGTATCGAAAGCAAAGCTGGCGGAATTAGAAGCAGATATTAAAAAATTAGAAAAAGAATATGGAGAAATAGTTCAAACAGCGGCAAGATTAGCATCATCTCGCATGTTTGAAAGCTTAAGCCGTGGCAATGAGGTCATCCTTCATTTATCTCAAGGACCAAAGGAATTAGATAAAAAATTGTGTGAAAAGAAAAAGCTGGAAGAACTTCTGAAACAATTGGAAAATGGTGAAATTCTAAAGCTGCAGCAGAAAAAATTATTTGGGGAGAAAGAGATAGAAAGACTAAAAGGGGAAATATACTGCCTGAATGAGCAAATTAATGAAGATAATACCAAGAAAATTCATTTAGAAGATAAAATTTCCTATGAGAAAGAAGAGTTGGAAAAAAAGCTGTTAGGATATGCTGCAAATGAAGAAATAGAAACAGAAGTCCAAATGGAACTGAAAAAACAGTCGGGAAATGTTTTGAAAACGAAAAAAAGCAGAGAACTGGAGCAGCTGCGGGAAAAACAGGAAGAATATGAAACTGGACGTGTCAATGCCAGACAGAAATTCAACAAAAACTATCCAAATTTCGGTTTTTCTGGACTGGAACGTAAAAATGAGTTGTATGACCACTTACTAGAACAATATCAAAATGATTATGAACCGGAATATCAGAAAGAATTTCAAAAACAATGCGATATGGTACAAAAAAGCTTGCGTGATAATGTAATTGCGTCCATTCATGGAGAAATTAAAGCAGCAATGCGTCATAGGGATGAAATTAATCGTTTATTACGAGATACCAGTTTTTCAGATAGTACGTATCAGATTGAAGTGAAACAATCCGATACGGAAACAGGCCAATTCTATGAAATGCTTATGGCAAAAGAATTAGATAGCAAAGTGATTGATAACAAAGGGTATGATGGGCAGATGAGTTTCGGTGAGGAAAGCTTTCTGCAAAAATACCGGCAAAAGATTGATTTGTTAACAGAAAAATTCACTCCTGCAAGAAATAGTGAAGAGGATAAAGTAGTTACTCATAAGAAAAAGGAAATGGAATTATATGCAGACTATCGCAATTATTTGTCTTTTAGTATGTATGAACGTGTGATAGATGAAAAAGGAAAGGAACGGAAAAACTACGTAGATGATATGGCTGGAAGAGATTCTGGTGGGGAAGGACAAAATCCTAAATATGTGGCATTATTGGCAGGATTTGCCATGCTCTATATGCAGCAAAGCAATCGTGATTCAAGAATCAAACTGGTATTGCTGGATGAGGCCTTTTCTAAAATGGACCAAGAACGAAGTGAAGTGTGCCTGAAATATGCAAGGAAATTAGAATTGCAGCTAATTGTTTGTGTCCCAGATGAACGTCTGCAATCTTTAATTCAGCATGTGGACTGTGTCTATGGATTTCGTAGAGATCAAAATCAGACTACCATGATGCACATTGACAAGGGTCAGTATTTAAAGATGATAGAAGGAAGTGAGGAAAGAACTATTTTATAAAATAGTTCTTTTCAAAAGAAAAGTTGACAAAGAAAAAATTTTATGCTAAAATTCTACCTGTCGTTAGGTAGAAAATGGAGGGTAGCAGATGAATGAAAACAACACCAAAAACAAAATTATAGAAACAATGTATCGCCTAGTTGCTGAAAAAGGTTATGACAAAACTTCTATTGGACAAATTTCAGAGGAAATCGGAATCAAGAAAGCGTCCATTTATTACTATTTTAAGTCTAAGGAAGATATTTTCATTCAACTGGTAAAAAAACTTTATGAAGATGATTATTCTGATAAAATAGGCATATTTGATCAAGAGGTGAGTAAAGCATCTTATCAAAAAGGACTGATTTTACTGGGAGAAAAATTTATTGATGCTTATTTTGAAAATAAGAATTTAAGAAAGGTCTATGCAGAAATAGATATTCAAACCACACGGATACCGGCATTAAAAGAGTTTGTAAGAACCAGTAATGAGAGCTTTAAAGAGATGCTGACTCAAGGTATCTTACAAGGGGTTAAGGTGGGAGCATTTCCAAAGGAATTTGATGTAACACTAAATGCACAAATTTTATATACACTTTTAATGGGCATAGATCAAGCAATTCTTTATGACCTCCCCATTACGCCTAAGGAAGTTTGGAAAGAATCGGTATGGAAACTATTTGATGAAAAGGAAAAACTAAAAACATGACAGAGAAACAATTTACCACCCTTTCAGTTAGAAAAGTATTTTTTAAATTAGCGTTACCCAATATATTCAGCATGGTGTTCTCCTCTATCTACATGATGATAGATGGGATTTTTGTAGGACGTTTTATCGGGGAACATGCACTAGCGGCAATCAATTTAATTATGCCGGTTATGATGATTGTATTTGCATTGTCTAATATGATTGCAGTAGGATCTGGGGTTAAGGTGGCCACTGCCTTGGGTGAAGGAAAAAGTGAAAAGGCAAGGCAGCTTTTTTCAGCCAGTGTTATGATAATTCTTGGCCTAGGTATTATATTTTCTATTTTTGGTATACTTTTGGCAAAGCCTATTATTTATGCCATGATAAAAGATGTGTTACTAGCAGAAATGGCATATCAATATATTCGTGTGTTTGCCATTGGATTGTCATTTATTATGCCGCTGTTTGCTATGGATAATTTCCTACGTGTGTGTGGAAAAGCAAAATACAGCATGTGGGTGAATATAGTGGTATCGGTACTAAATATTGTTTTAGACTGGTTATTTATTGCAAAGCTTGGATTGGGAATTGAATATTCAGCAATGGCATCTGTGGCTAGTATGTTACTAGGAGTATTGTGTTCTTTCATTCCTTTTTTTACAAAAAAAATCACATTGTACTTTATAAAACCCCAAATTTCCATGTCGGAAATGATAGGAATTGTGTATAATGGCAGCTCAGAGTTTTTTAGCAGTGTAGCAAGCTCTTTTATGACAACAGCAATCAATGTACTTTTAATTCGCTTTGGAGGTGCAGTGGCAGTGGCAAGCTATGGAATTGTAATGTATATTGACACCTTGCTGGTGGGAATGCTATATGGAGTGTTGGATGCGGTACAACCTGCGGTTAGCTACAATTTAGGTGCGGGTGAGGTAAAAAGGACCTTTTCCTTTTTTAAAATTTCTTGTATTTCAACAGGAATATTGTCTGGAATCTGCATGATTGTCATTCTAGTGTATCCACAAACACTTGCAGGTGCATTTACAAAAGGAACCAATGGAGAAGTTGTTCACATGACCATTGCAGCATTACTTCTTTTTGCACCGTCCTATTTATTTACCTGGTTTAATATGGTAACAAGTGCTTTTCTAACGGCAATGGATAAGCCTAAGGAATCCATGATTATTATGACATTTAAGGCAATTGTGTTTCCTATTTTGTGTCTGTTACTATTACCTTCTATTTTAGGTGTTTACGGTGTATTTTTAACAGCATCGGTATCTGGTGCATTAACCTTTGTCATTGCATTTTTTATTTGGAGAAAAGCAGCAAAGCAGTTAAAAAAGGTTAAACATTTACAGCAAAGTGCCGATATAGAACGCATATAGAGAACGTATATAGAGAATGTATATATAGAATGTATATATAGAACGTATATATAGAATGTATATATAGAACGTATACGAGAAGTATGAGGAACGGTATCATAGTAAAAGGACTTACTAGGGTGAAATCAAGGAGGATAGAATATGAATACAAATTCAATAACACAAAATGAAACAGGTGCAGTAACCTCGAATTATTCAACAGCAGTCAAACCCCCAAAGGCTAATTATGGCAATACCATAGGAACACCAGAATTAAGCGAATCAGCGGCGAAGTATTATGAAAAGTTAAAGAAAAAATATGCTAATATGGACTTTATTTTGGTAAGTGAAGACAAGAAAGCAGAAGCACAAGCCAATGCAGGGAACTATGCCAATGCCAATAAAACTGTAGTGTTGGTAGATACAGACAAGATTGAAAAAATGGCATCAGATGAGGCATATCGAAAAAAATACGAGGGAATTATCAGCGGAGCAGGCACGCAGCTAAATCAGCTGAAAACAAGTCTTGGAAGTACTGCAAGCAGTGTCAAAACATATGGAATGCAGATTAATGATGGTGGAAATGCCACCTTTTTTGCAGTAATAGATAAATCTCAGGCAGCGCAGAAAAAGCGAATTGAAAAGAATGCAGCTAAGAAAGCACAGGAAAAGAAAACATCTGCAGAAAGAGCCCAAGAGCATAAAAAAGCCAATAAAGATGATAAAACAGACAAAACAGACAAAACAGACAAAACAGACAAAACAGACAAAACAGATAAAACAAAAGATACTGTCACGGTAACAGCGTCCTCTATAGATGAATTGTTAAAGAAAATACAGGACACTTTATATGCGGATTTAAGTAATCAGGTGGAAACAGAGGGAGAGAAGAAGATAGGGCATCATGTTGATTTCGCGGTATAAAATAACGCCAAAGCAAGGGAAGGAAAAGCTTCCTATGCTTTGGCGTTATTTGTGTGCCAAAAATCCAGTGAAAACAACTTGTATTTACATGTAGACAAGTATAAAATAGATGCATATCCAGATGCATATTCAAAGGATATATAGATGAAATAAAACAAATGCAGGAGGTATTTTACAAATGGAAAAATTAGTATTTGGAACAACAAAGCAAGGTGAGGAATCATCATTGTATGTATTGGAGAATCAAAATCATACGAAAGTTAAGGTAACTGATTTTGGAGCTACCCTGGTAGCATTCTTATTTCAAGATAAGGATGGTGTACAACGCGATGTGGTGTTAGGTTATGATACAGTGTCGGAATATCAAAACCATAGTTGCTACTTTGGTGCCACAGTAGGAAGAAACTGCAACCGTATTGAAAATAGCAAGATGGTAATTGATGGAAAAGTATGGAAAGTAGAAGCAAATGAGAATAAAAATAATCTCCATAGCGGAAAAAATGGATTTAGTCAAGTTATGTGGGAAGTAAAGGAAGTATCAGACACGCATATTATATTTGCACATGTAAGTACTCAGGAAGAGCAGGGATTTCCAGGAAATCTGCGGGCAGAAGTAACCTATACCCTTACAGATCAAGATGCATTGGAAATTGCTTATTATGGAGTAGCAGATGCAGATACAATTATGAATTTTACCAACCACTCCTATTTTAATTTAGGTGGTCATGACAGTGGAGCAGTTGCCAATCAAAAGCTTCAAATTTTAGCAGATAGTTATACACCTCTAAAAGATTCCCAGTCTATTCCCACAGGAGAAATTGCACCAGTAGAGGGAACACCAATGGATTTTCGCACCATGAAACCAATTGGAGCAGACATTAATGCGGATTTTGAACAGCTAAATATCACCAAAGTATATGATCATAATTATGTATTAAGTAAGCAGGCCGGAGAGCAGAAAATAATGGCAAATGCGTATTGTGAAGAAACTAAGATTGCTATGGAAGCGTCTACGGATTGCTGTGGTGTTCAGCTTTATACCGGTGATTTTGAAGAAGCACAGATTGGAAAAGACGGGGCAGTTTATCAGGGACGCTGCAGTTTTTGTCTAGAATCACAGTTTTATCCCAATGCGATAAATCAGGATAATTTCCCATCACCGTTGGTAAAAGAAGGAGAAGTATATCATTCTAAAACAACATATAGACTGTATATTAAGGAATAAAAAATGGCAAACAGTGATGGAACAAAATTAAAATACTCCAAATTAACCGAGGATCTAAAACAGATGATTTTGGAAGGAAAATTACAGGCAGGAAATAAAATTCCTTCCGAAAACCAATTGGCAGAAAGCTATCAGGTTAGCCGCCACACCGTACGCAAAGCATTGTCCATTTTAGAAAACGAAGGCTATCTCTATGCAGTGCATGGAAAAGGAACGTATTGTTCTGAATTGGTGCGCCATACCAAAACCTCCCGAAACATTGCAGTGGTAACCACCTATTTGTCAGACTATATTTTTCCACGGGTAATACAAGGAATAGATGAAGTAATGACAGAACATGGATATAGCATTATTTTAAAAAACACTAGAAACTCCAGACAGGCAGAGGCAAAATGTTTAGAAGAACTGCTACAAAAGGATATGGAAGGATTGATTATTGAGCCTAGCAAAAGTGAGATTTTTTGCAGACATACAGCACTTTACGAAAAGCTAGATCAATACGGTATTCCATATGTGTTTATTCAAGGGTGTTTTGAACAAATGGAGGACAAACCACAGGTACTTATGGATGACTGTAAAGGGGGATATTTAATTACCAAGTATTTGATTTCTCTTGGACATCAACGAATTCTAGGAGTATTTAAAGCAGATGATACCCAAGGAAGAGAACGCCACCGAGGCTATGTGAAGGCACTTCAAGAAACAGGTTTTTTGTATCATCCAGAAGATGTCATATGGTTTCATACAGAAGATCGTGCTATTAAGCCGTTTGTCATGCTCAAGGAAATAGTCCGCAGGGGAATTTTATTTGATGCAGTGGTGTGTTACAATGACCAAATCGCAGTGGAGGTCATGAAAGCATTAGAAGAATGTGGAAAATGCGTGCCAAATGAGGTATCGGTAACAGGATATGATAATTCCTTTATTGCGCAGAATTATAAAATTAAACTTACTACAATTGCCCATCCTCAAGAAAAATTAGGAGAAATGGCAGCACAACTGTTACTAAAATTAATTCAAAACCCAAATATTACACTTGAAGAAAGTAAACTGATCATTACCCCCGAACTGATTGAACGAGAATCCTGTCAAAGCAGAAAAAAATAAAAAAACAACTTGTATTTACAACCGTACAAGTTATAGAGTAGAAGTAGGTACAAGAACAGGAATTCAACTTCAGGAGGGTTATGATTATGAAATTACAAAAAGAGTACAAGTTTTGGTTCTGCACAGGTTCACAGGATTTATATGGAGAGGAATGCTTAAGAAATGTAGCAAAACATTCCCAAACTATAGTGGAACAACTGAACAAATCAGGAATTATGAATTTTGAAGTAGTTTTAAAACCAACGATGGTCACCAATGAAGTAATTAGAAGAACGTTTAATGAAGCAAATATGGATGAAACTTGTGCAGGTGTTATTGTGTGGTGTCATACATTTTCACCAGCAAAATCATGGATTTTAGGATTGCAGGAATATCGAAAGCCATTGCTTCATTTACATACACAGTACAATGAAGAAATCCCCTATGATACTATTGATATGGACTTTATGAATGAGAATCAGTCCGCGCATGGAGATCGTGAATGGGGACATATGGTAACCCGCATGGGAATAGAACGTAAAATTGTGGTAGGTCATTGGTCTGATAAAGAAGTACAAGGAAAGATTGCTTCTTGGATGCGTACCGCAGTGGGCGTAGTGGAAAGCAGTCATGTTCGTGTCATGCGCGTGGCAGATAATATGAGAAATGTAGCAGTTACGGAAGGTGACAAGGTAGAAGCACAGCTGAAATTTGGCTGGGAAATAGATACCTATCCGGTAAATGAAATTGCACAAGCAGTATCAGCAGTATCTCAATCAGATACCAATGCATTGGTAGACGAATATTATGGGAAGTACAATATTTTACTAGAAGGAAGAGAACCAAAGGAATTTAGAAAACATGTGGCAGTTCAGGCACAAATTGAGCTGGGATTTCAACGTTTTCTGGAAGAAAAGAATTATCAGGCAATTGTAACACATTTTGGTGATTTAGGTTCTTTACAGCAGCTTCCCGGCTTAGCAATTCAGCGTTTAGAGGAGAAAGGATATGGATTTGGAGCAGAGGGTGACTGGAAAGTGGCTGCTATGGTTCGTATTATGAAAATAATGACAGCAGGCATGAAAGAAGCCAAAGGAACTTCTATGTTAGAAGATTATACTTACAATCTGCTTCCAGGTAAGGAAGGCATTCTTCAGGCACATATGTTGGAAATTTGTCCCACCATTGCAGAGGGACCTATTAGTATAAAGTGTCAGCCATTGAGTATGGGAGATCGGGAAGATCCGGCACGACTGGTATTTACATCTAAAGAGGGAAGTGGTATTGCAACCTCTCTCATTGATTTAGGAGATCGTTTCCGTTTGCTCATTAACACCGTAAATTGTAAAAAAACAGAAAAGCCAATGCCGAAACTTCCGGTAGCAACTGCATTTTGGACACCGGAACCCAATTTGAAAATTGGAGCAGAAGCATGGATTTTGGCAGGTGGTGCACATCATACCGCATTTTCTTATGATATAACAGCAGAGCAAATGGGAGATTGGGCAGCAGCTATGGGGTTAGAAGCAGTTTATATTGACCAAAATACCACAATCCGTGATTTGAAAAGGGATTTGATGTTGGGAAATTTAGTATATGGAAAATAAAGCAGATTATAAACAAGCAAATAAAGAACAAAAGAGCTAAATAATTAAATAACAAAATAAAAAAATAACAAAAGAACAAAAGAACTAAAGAACTAAAGAATTAAAGAACAAAAGAGCTAAAGAAGTAAAGAAGTAAAGAAGTAAAGAACAAAAGAACTAAAGAACAAAAGAACTAAAGAACTAAAGAACAAAAGAACTAAAGAACAAAAGAACT
>JAVVUO010000044.1:0-18322 GCA_036653135.1 Lachnospiraceae bacterium | reverse complement strand
CTCCTGTTTGTTGATATCCAATACTTTTCGTGCTTCCTTTGCAATTGATGGATTGATTTGCATTAGACGTTCTGTGACATCTTTATGTACCGTACTCTTGCTAATTCCAAATTTTTTTGCTGTTTGCCTTACTGTAGCATTTTCTTCGATTATATAATTGGCGATGTTAATCGCTCTCTCTTCTATGTATCCCTTCAAAAGAAATCCCTCATACATTGTTTTTTATAATGTATGAAAAAACTATTTATATTATGCCATGTTCACCGCACTCAATCAATTAAATTAAGAGCATTACCCTTATGCTACCATATTTTTTCATTCCATCAATAATCTTATAATTTCCCTTTGAGCCTGCTCTGTATAATATAGCACCTCATATTCATTTCCCTTTTCACTTATTTTTGTTTTCATAAAAATTCCAAGTTTTTTGCCCTTTTGCAGTATTTGAATCTGCCATCTGCCATCGACATATTCTTTTTTAAAATATCCTTTTTCCTCTAATTTTTCATTGATAGAAACTCCGGTGATTCTTTTTGTGGTGCTTTCATCACGAAATTCACTAATTCTTCTTGCCAACTCTGCTATGGTACACTCTGGAAGGTAATCTAATTGTTTTACAATTTCCTTTGTCATTTGAAAATCTGCTTTTTTATTTCTCGATTTTCTTTCTGATTTTATTTCAGGTCTTCTCTCTTCTGTCTCATTGGCGGTATTTTCCCAACATAACTTTATCTCTTTTCCCTCCATAAATGTCTGAATAATTGCTAAAAACTGCTCTCCATATTTCTCAAATTTATGTTCTCCCACCCCATTTACTTCCAGCATATCTTTCTTATTTTTTGGGTTTTTCACACACATATCCACTAATGTCTTATCAGAAAAAATAATATAAGGAGGCATATTTTCCTCTTTCGCGATATTTTTTCGTTTTTCCCTTAATGCCTCAAATAAATCAAAACCGGCAGAAGTAAGTATATCCGAACGTTTTACTGATTTTGATACTTTTGAATTCCAGGTTGAACTTGATGACTCTTGCATTTTTGAAATTTTAAACAACATACTCGCAGAACCATTCACTATTTCTTGGGCTTTGGAACCTAATTTCAATACTGCATATTTATCATTGCTAGTCATTAATATTTCTCGAAACATCATTTCATGGATTATCTGCTTTAGTCTTATTTCACTGGTTTCCCTTTGGATTCCATACGTAGAAACCTGATTCAATCCATTTGCTATCAGTTTTTCCTTTTTTTCTCCACGAAGCACTCCAACAATCACACTAACACCATATCGTTGATGGGTTTCTTGAATACAGCGAATAATATCCATACAAATACTTCCTACTTCAATTTCCTCAAACTCCTGTTTGCAATTAGAACAATTTCCACAATGATAATTCACTTTTTCACCAAAATAGTTTAAAATATATTCTCGCAGACAATTCTTTGTAATACAGTAATATGTCATTTGTCTTAAGCGCTGCATATCACGTTGCCGAATATCCTCTAATTCTTCCCGTTCTAGTTCTGTCCCCACTCCCTTTCCCTCTAGAAGATATTGATTAATCATAACATCCTGTGGAGAATACAACAAAATACAATCTGATTTTTCACCATCTCGTCCAGCTCTGCCCGCTTCCTGATAATAATTTTCAAGACTTTGTGGCATATTATAATGAATGACATAACGGACATTTGACTTATCAATCCCCATTCCAAAGGCATTGGTAGCAATCATCACTGGTTTTTCATCGAAAATAAATGCATCTTGATTCTCTTTTCGCATTTCATTAGAAAGACCTGCATGATAATGAGTACATGGTACTCCATAACTATTTAGCATTTCATACACTTTTTCCACATTTTTTCTAGTAGCACAATAGATAATGCCACTTTCTTGAATATGTTCTTCAACATAAGAACGCACTTCTTGATCCTTGTTTGTATTCTCCTTTACCTCAAAATACAAGTTAGGACGGTCAAATCCAGTTACTTCTACTTTTGGATTTTTTAATCCCAGCACACAGATAATATCTTCTTTTACTTCCTCCGTTGCAGTTGCTGTAAATCCACTAACCACGGGCCTTACTGGCAGATTTTTTATTAATTCAATAATATTAAGGTAGCTTGGACGAAAGTCTTGTCCCCACTGAGAAATACAGTGTGCCTCATCCACTGTAATCATTGAAATTTTCACTGCACGAATCACATCTAAAAACGTAGCTGTTTGAAGACGTTCCGGTGCTACATAAATGATTTTATAAGCACCTTCTTTTGCTCTGCGTAATGCCGTTGCTATTTGGTTCTCTGTTAACGAGCTATTAATATATGCCGCATGAATTCCTGCCTGATTTAATGCTCTAACCTGGTCTTTCATCAATGATATTAGTGGGGATATTACAAGCGTAATTCCTGGAAGCATTAATGCTGGAATTTGATAACATAAGGATTTTCCAGCTCCTGTCGGCATAATTCCCAATACATCCGTGCCTTGTAATATGGTATCTATAAGCACTTCCTGTCCACCGCGAAAATTGTCATACCCAAAATATTTTTTCATCACTTCTTTTTTAAGGTTGGGATGTACTAACGATATCGCAGCCATTTTTTCATAACATTTTTGATTCATAATACAATCATTCAATGCTCTATGTGCACCTGTTGTATCAATTTCAAAATATTGGGAAATATCCGATAATTTATGATGTTTTAGATTAGGCAGACATTCTCTTGCCAGATACAATGTATCAATATAATCATTATGAATTTCTTCCTGAAAACATTCCATTGCTGCATCGTATATAAAATTCATATCAAAGCTATGAATATTATGTCCTACCAAAATTTCTTGTCCTATAAACTTCATAAATTCTTTCATTGCTGTTTTAAGATCTGGGGCATGGCAAACCATTTTATCGGTAATTCCATTTACTGCCGTTGCTGCTTTTGGAATACAAATACTGGGACGAACTAATGTAGAAAATTCCTCTACTATCCTACGATCCTTTACCTTTAATGCAGATATTTCTATAATTTCATCTAGCATAGGACGTATTCCCGTAGTTTCCAAATCAAATACAATATAGTCCTTCGCATATTGATTTAAACGTTTTCCTTTGTTTCTTCCTGCTGCCATTGTTTCCTCCCTTTTTCTTCCTCTGGCAGTGTCTGATATTCATCAGATTTTTGAAATTCTTTCATCACATCATCATAAGCTGCCACCAATGCTTCTTTCATAGAATCCGACTCACTAATTTGAGATATGGCATTGGTATAACATTCCATTACTTCCTTTTTAGATTTAGATTGCTTCAATTGTGTTTCCAAAGATTCCCTCATTGCCTGTACTCTGGCTGCCTGTGCATAAAGTGCAGGATCTTCCATCTGCAGATACTGCATTTCTTCGCCACTAAGTTTCTTGCCTCGATTTAATTTCTGCATAATTTTAGCTTCATATGCCTGTTTCTCTGCCGCACTCATTCCACAAGTAGGATTTAATAATTGCGTCACCGTCTTTGTAATTGAAAAACTATCCATCCCTTTTTCCAGTCCAATTCCTGATTTTGCTAACTGCTTTCCTATATCTTTTGAATTCCCCTGCTCTTTTCCTGTTTGAAATAATTTCATTATCCCTGTCATTGAAATACTTTGCATTGGTTTTCCTCCATTTTCATATCATACATATCGTCAGATATTAAAAAATATTTACATCTAACACTTTTTCTGTTTTAATAAACTAAGGTATAGATGCTAAACAATAACTAATAGTCTTTTGAAAGGAGGCTCTAATGCCTGATTATCAACAAGTAATTCATGAATTCAAACCGGTTTTTAACCATGATTCACAAATTCTTATCCTTGGTACCTTTCCCTCTGTCAAGTCAAGGGAACAACATTTTTATTATGGACACCCACAAAATCGCTTTTGGAAGGTATTAGCTGCAATCACAAATAATTCAGTTCCCAGTTCCGTTGAAAACAAAATAAATTTTCTTCATTCTCATAGAATTGCAATCTGGGATGTTATACAAAGCTGTGAAATCATTGGCTCTTCCGACAGTAGTATCCGTAATGTAATACCTACTGATATTTCTCAGTTATTGCTTAATTCCTCTATTTCTGCTATTTTTGGAAATGGTGCAAAATCTTGTGAATTATATAACAAATACATTTTTCCAACTATAGGAATTGAAATTGAGAAACTTCCCTCTACTAGTCCTGCAAATGCTGCCTGGTCTTTAGAACGTCTCACTAAATACTGGAAAACAACATTAGAACCTTTTCTGAATTAGGGAAGCAGCACTTTTCCATCCAGCACTGCTTCCATAAGCTAATCTCTACAATAACTTAGTTTTCATGAAAAAAAGATGATTTTCCATTATGAGATTCAGACAGATTTTATCTCCCTCCCATATATTAAGAGCTGTAAGATTTTTCTTGTCTATCCATTCCAACGTACCTTCATCACAGGAAATCAGATTTCCTTCAAAACCATCTAGTAAGCGTTACTCTATTCTCTTCCTATGTGAATATAAGTTTCATTCATTACTTCTCTAAGCTCTTCATAAGGAATTTCTACTTCGATTACACCGCCTTCATACGATGTCACCAAATTTGGATTACAGATTACTACCACTCCATGTTCATTTAAGTAAAATACATCTTCCGTCAAAATATCAAAAATATAGTTTTCATAATCTTTCATTAAATACATTGCATATTTTTCGGTGGTAATGGTATCTGCAATGTGTTGTGCTACTATTATTTTAGCCTCTTTTACATTGGTAAAAATATCCGAAAGAGTCAGTAACTTTCCCCTTGTTACATCAAACGTATAAGAACACTCCCAAAGGTCAAGCTCCTGTACTCCCTGATATTCACTGCTTTTTCCTGTAATGCTTACAATCTTTGGTGATGCATAGGATGTTTCATACTGATATTCAAACTCATATGCCTTCCAATCCTTTCGTTCTTCCTCCTTTAAATCATCATATGCACTTTGTGCCAGCTTTGCACTAGCTTCTATCTGTATTTCGTTTGTGCGATGCTGCTGTTCAAATACTTTATTCATCTTTTCTGCAGTTTCTTCCATCCCTTTCATTCTAATAGAAGGACAGTTCTCTGTTACCTGTAAGAGTACTGTTTGACTGTTTTCATCCTTGATGTCCTTTGAATAATTTTCAAATACTATAGATGGTGTTTTTTCATTCTGACTCTCTATGATTTCATTTGTAGTTTCTTTCTTTTTTTCTCCATTATCTTTGGTAATTCCTACTCCACAAGCTGTTACTATAATACAAATTCCCATACAAAAGGCTATTATTTTCTTTTTCATCGGCAAAATCCTCTTTTCTATCCTGCACTAGTCTTTTATCCGGTACATATGATTCAAGGGACCATTTCCCTTTCCAAGATTCAATTTTTCTTGAATGGCACCCGTTATATACTCTTTGGCACGTCCTACACTTTCTTCTATTCCTAGTCCCATTGCTAGTCCACAGGCAACAGCAGAAGATAAGGTACACCCAGTTCCATGGGTATTAGAATTCTCTATTCGATTTTGTTGGTACCAAATTGCTCTTCCTCTGACTACCAATAAATCATCTGCATCTTCTATTTCGTGCCCACCTTTTAAAAGAATTGCGCTATTATATTGTACCTCAAAATCAAGTGCTGCCGCAACCTTTTCCTCTCTTGTTTTTATCTTTCTTTTCAATAGCCACTCTGCTTCTGGTATATTAGGTGTCATAACATCTGCCAATGGCAGCAGCCTTTTTTGGTAATACGATGTTGCACTAGGATCCATTAAATGGTGACCACTTGTAGATATCATAACAGTATCCATAACAATATTTTTCACTTTATATTTTTTTAGTATTTCTTCAATTACCTGCATTTGTGCTTTCTCTGGTATCATTCCAATTTTTACTGCGTCTGGAAAAATATCTTCAAACACACATTCTAGCTGTTTTTTCAAAAACTCTGGGGGCACCTGCATCACTGCAGCCACCCCCAGAGTATTTTGCGCCGTTAGCGCTGTAATTACACTTTCTGAATATAATCCATATGCCGCAATGGTTTTAATATCCCCTTGTATTCCTGCTCCGCCGCTGCAATCACTGCCTGCTATGGTTAATACCGTTTTCATTCCTTATCCTCCCAGTTGTTTAACAAACTATGAAACTTCTTTATCTGCTCTGTTACGGATTCCGCCGCAAGAATTCCCGCTGAAACAGCCAGCCCATCTGCTCCACATTTCATTGGTATTCCTGCATTTTCCAACGTAATTCCACCAACTGCTACATTTGGAATAGGTGCTGCTTTTTTGATTGCCATATATGTTTCCACAGTAATGGGTAACGCATCTTTTTTTGTCCTTGTTTCAAACCACGCACCGCTTCCAATATAGTCGGCACCACTTTGCATTGCAGTTTCTGCTTGTTTGGGAGTCTTTGCCGTAGCACCAATGATCAATTTTTCTCCCAACAGCATTCTTGCTTCCTGTACCGGAACATCGGATTGACCTAAATGTACTCCATCTGCATGGCTTAATAAGGCAATATCTATTCGATCATTAATGATTAATTTTGTACCATATTCTGCTGTCATTTCCCGCAGTTTTTTTGCACGAAATAAATATTCTGCCGATGAAATTTCTTTCTCCCGAAGCTGAATATAATCTACTCCCGCCTGAAGTGCTTCTCGTAGTTTTTCTTCTCCATAAGAGAAATCTGCAATTAAATATAACCACTTTTTCATTTCATTCTCCTTTTTAGCCACTGACAAAAATCCGGTTCTGACAAATACTCCAACGTATTTAGTATCTTTACCTTAGCATTACCATATCCGTCAGCTTCTGTCAGTTGTTCCAAAGCATAAAACATACCAAAAGACGCCGCCATAGAAGCAGATACTTGATCTTTTGTCATACTGTAACAGGCTCCTAATACGGCTCCTAACAAGCAGCCTGTTCCAACAATATTATATTTACGTCCTCCACTTAAAAAAAGTTTTGTGATTTTACCCTTATTTATTAAAATATCCTGTTCTCCTGTTACAAGCCACGTCTGACCTTCTCTGTCTTCTTCTTTCAAACTCCATGCTTTTTGTGCATCAATTCCCTCTTTGGTCAGTCGGTTATTCTGAATACTGTATATTTCCGAAACATTTCCCTTCACAATTCCGCAAAATGAATTACTTAAAATTCTCTGTGTGGCTTCCAGTCGATATTTTGATGCTCCACATCCTACGGGATCCAATACCAACGGTTTCCCCAACCTCATAGATTCTTTGAATGCTATCTGAACAGCATTTTTCTTCTCATTGGTAAGTTGTCCCAAATTCAAAACTACTGCATCTGCCTGAGCCACTATTTCTTTCATTTCTCCAGATGCTACTGCCATCAAAGGCCTTGCTCCCAGTGCAGCCAGCCCATCTGCACAAAATTCTCCAGATACTCCATTGGGAATCATATGAATCAATGGTTGTTGTGTTCTTATTTTTTGAAAAATATCTGAGATTTTTTCTTCTTCCATCTCTTCCTCTTCATTTCTTTTTACGTTCTTCTGCTCCTTGTATCTATTCCAGCAATTGCTTCAGATAATAAATTGCCTTGGATTGGTATAAT
Source organism: Lachnospiraceae bacterium (assembly GCA_036653135.1). GTDB lineage: Bacteria > Bacillota > Clostridia > Lachnospirales > Lachnospiraceae > Petralouisia. The sequence continues at coordinate 10,693 of JAVVUO010000044.1, read as the reverse complement.
CCCCACAATAAAAGTCCCGCCAAAAAAGTTCCACCCAATGTACTAATTAGAAATGGGAGCACATAGGTAACTATAGCTGCGTCTTTATTTCCCAAAAGCAGTGTTGCAATGGGATAACAAAGAAGTCCTCCAATAATTCCGGTTCCAAACACTTCTCCCATCAATGCCATGGGTACCTTCTTGGTATAGCGAAACAGCATTCCACAGCAGAATGCCCCCACCATACTTCCCGGAAATGCCAATAAACTTCCAGTTCCAATAAGATTGCGTATCAGTGCAGTTGAACATGCAAATCCAACTCCATACCAAGGTCCTAAAAATACACCCGCCAATACATTTAGTAAATGCTGAATAGGAAAGCATCTAGATACACCAATTGGAATGGAAAACGTAGATAGACTCACTCCAATGGCTGTCATCATTCCTGCAAGTGCCAGTTTTTTTACATTCACTTTCATATTCCTTCTCCTATAAACTATTACATATGCTAAACCTTTGGTTCTATCATTGTTTCGCTTTACGGCTCATTTGTCTATATTTCTCTTTCATTCTAACCGTTACAGTATGTCAATATATTCTCCGGATAATGCCTTATTCATACTTCTTACTGCGCAGAATTTACCACACATAGAACACGTATCATCATTTTCTGGTTTCCGTTCTTCTCTAATCTTCTTTGCTGTTTCTGGATCTATAGCGCATTCCCATTGAGCTTCCCAATCCAAGGTACGTCTTGCTTCTGCCATTTTATCATCTATCTCTCTTGCTCCACGAACTCCCTTGGCAATATCTGCTGCGTGAGCTGCAATTTTAGAGGCAATAATTCCTTGCTTGACATCTTCCACATTAGGAAGTGCTAAATGCTCGGCAGGTGTTACATAGCACAGAAATGCTGCTCCATTTTGTGCTGCAATTGCACCTCCAATTGCAGATGTAATATGATCATATCCTGGTGCAATATCTGTTACAATCGGTCCTAATACATAAAAAGGTGCTCCCATACAAATCGTCTGTTGAATTTTCATATTAGCTGCAATTTGATCCATTGGCATATGCCCAGGTCCTTCTACCATCACCTGAACGTCTTTCTCCCATGCTCGTTTTGTCAATTCACCTAATCGCACTAGCTCTTCAATCTGACATACATCTGTGGCATCTGCTAGACATCCCGGTCGGCAGGCATCCCCCAATGAAATCGTCACATCATATTCCCTGCAAATATCTAAAATTTCATCAAAATGTTCATAAAACGGATTTTCTTCACCTGTCATACACATCCACGCAAATACCAAAGAACCTCCTCTTGACACAATATTCATTTTTCTTTTGTGTTTTTTTATCTGTTCAATTGTTTTTCTGGTAAGTCCACAGTGAAGTGTAACAAAATCAACGCCATCTTCTGCATGAAGACGCACCACATCTAAAAAATCTTTTGCCGTTAATGTTGCAAGATCTCTTTGATAATGAATTACTGAATCATAGATTGGAACGGTACCTATCATTGCTGGACATTCTTGAATTAGTTTTCTACGAAATGGAATCGTATCACCATGAGAAGACAAATCCATAATTGCATGTGCTCCCATATTCACCGCTGCCATTACTTTTTCCATTTCCACTTCGTAATCTTTACAATCTTTCGAAATTCCAAGATTCACATTGATTTTTGTCTGTAGCATAGAACCTACACCCTCTGGGTTGATACATTTATGGTTCTTATTTGCACAGATTGCCACTTTTCCCTCTGCTACCAAGGGCATTAGCTCCTCCGTAGTCATTTGTTCCTTTGCTGCTACCTTTTTTAGTTCTTCTGTTACGATTCCCTTTCGGGCTGCTTCCATTTGTGTTGCGTACATATTCATCATTTTTCTCCTTATTTGGGGCGTATGAAAAGAATCCTGCTTGTAGGATTCTCGCGAAGCATTTTTTATTCCATAGGAAGTACTTTCCTACGGAATAAAAAAAGACTCTGTCTCGCGACAAAGCCTCTTCACAATTTGCAAATTTATCTTCCGCTCCCTACGACAGTATTAACTAACAGGTTCCAAGAGTCAGGTTCTAACCTTCTCAACTGCATTTGCAGTCCCTCCGCGACGTATTTAATTGTATGTTTCAATTACTTACTCATAATACCACATTGCATTGCATATAGCAACTTATAAAATAATTATTTTCCAAAAAAACACCAGCCAGCCAACAATACAGCTGCACTCGGAATCAGCCATAACAAATTCCACTTCGTTTTTTTCTTTTGAAGCAAACATTCCATTACACGATAAGCGCTATAACCTAAAATAGTACCCAATGTGTTATTAAAAATATCATCATATTCAAATAATCCCAAGCACCCTATTAGTTGTGCCACTTCTATTCCTATACTAACAACACATCCTAGTAATATTACTATCCACCAACGATGCGTTGTCTGATAAATACAAGGCAATAAAAAACCAAAAGGAACAAATAAAATAATATTATTAAAAATTTCTGTCCATAACATTTGATTTTTTTGAACATGTGCAAGTCGATAAGACCAAAATAAATCCAACTCGTATGTTTGCAGTCCTGTAGATACCCGATTTAACAGTGTAAAATGTGCCATGGCAGTTCCATAGATTGCAAATAAAAATACAAAAACATAATCTTTTCCGCTTACTTTTTCCTGCTTTCTAAGAACAGCACGAATACTGATTAACATAATAAATATAATTACAAATGTAATGCCATACCTAATATCAATTTGATTTCCATAGTTCAGCAATTGCTCTACCTAAATCCTCTTGTTTATTATGCGATACACTCCGCTTGATGTGTATGCTCTATTTCATCTTTTTTTTCTTCTGGCAATTCATTTTTGCGTACTATTTCCATGTGATTGCAAGAGCTTTTTTTTTCTTCCTCTGTAACATGTTCCCCATGATAAGATGGTACAATCTGCTCCACAATTTCCTTAATATTGTCTGCATTATCATAACATGCCTGTTTTAATAATTCGATATCCTTAAAGAATTGTTCTCTGTCAAAATCAAGAGGCTTTCCAATAAAAATCAGCTGGTTTTGTGTTTTTTCCAACCCTTCTTCTGCTTTTAGACATTCTTCATACATCTTTTCGCCTTCACGTAGCCCAGTATAAGAAATTTCAATCTCTTCATCTGGTACGTATCCGGAAAGCTTAATGAGATTTCTAGCCAAATCATCAATTTTTACTGGTTCTCCCATATCCAACACAAATATTTCTCCACCTTTTGCATATGCACCCGCCTGAAGTACCAAAGATACTGCTTCTGGTATGGTCATGAAATAGCGAATAATATCGGGATGGGTTACTGTTACAGGTCCACCTGCTTCTATCTGTTTCTTAAATAGCGGAATCACGCTTCCATTACTACCTAATACATTTCCAAATCGTACCGCAACATATTCTGTTGCAGAATTATGTCCTAAGGCTTGCACTACCATTTCACATAGTCGCTTGGATGCTCCCATAATGTTGGTAGGATTTACTGCTTTATCTGTGGATATCAGTACAAAACGCTTAACACCATATCTAGTAGCCGCTGAAGCCACTTTGTAAGTTCCCAACACATTATTTTTAATTGCTTCATTTGGGCTGTATTCCATGAGGGGTACGTGTTTATGTGCTGCAGCATGGTATACAATATCCGGATGATATTTGGCAAATATCTGATTTACTCTACGCGTATCTCGTACGGAACCAATTAATACCTGTAAGTCAATATAAGGATACTTCCGTTTTAATTCTTGCTGAATCTCATATGCATTATTCTCATAAATATCAAAAATAATCAATTGTTTAGGCTGGTTACTCATAATCTGGCGGCACAGTTCACTTCCAATAGAACCACCTCCACCAGTTATCATAATCACCTTTCCTCGCACATATCCCAATATCTCATCCATATTTACTTTAATAGGCTCACGTCCTAATAATTCTTCTACGGATACTTTTTTTAGATGGCTGACTTTTACTTCACCTTTTACTAACTGATAGACACCGGGTAACATCTGCAATTCACAGGTAGTCTCTTTACAAACATTTAAAATATCTCTTCGTGCTGAAGCGGTTGCTGAAGGAATGGCTACAATGATTTTTTGTATTTTATACTTTTCTACACTGCTTAGAATATCATCTCTTCCACCTACAATTGGTACTCCATTGATAATTTTCCCTACCTTAGCAGAGTCATCATCAATGACACACTTTATATTTACAGCTAATTTATCACTGTTTCGTAATTCTTTGATTAATAATCTTCCCGCTTCACCGGCACCAATTAACATTACATTTTGCCGAAACTCATCATTTTTTCCTAACTTGCGATCCATACTTCTCAAAAATCGATAAGAATATCGAATTGCGGTAAGTAATATAAATTCCATCATCCATCCTATAAAATAATAGGAAATTGGCATACGCACAAATAACCATAACGTAATTGCCATATGTAAAGCACCTGCTAATGACGTAGCCAATGCAATATATTCAACTTCTTCTGTACTTGCATACTTCCAAATACTTCTATACAAGTGACATGCTGCAAATAGTCCTAAAATCAAACAACTTTGTATTGGAATCATCTTAATCCAAGTGAATAAGAGTTCCTTTGGAATCTGTGTATACTTAAAATCAAATCTTAGCCAAAGTCCAAATGCATATGCTAAATTACTTGCTAAAATATCAAATAAAACTAACATAATGCTAATTTTAAACCAACTCCACGCTGTTCTATTTTCAGTATTCTTTTCTGATTGCTGTATTTCCAGTCCCTTTTTTACAAATTTTTTTTTCATTACATTACTCCTATTACTCAAATAGCTCATCCCTTTTTATATGCAACAGAGTGCACTCCGTACACTCTGTTACCTACCACACAAATTTAATTATCGATAATTTTTTTTAGTTGAATTATGCCTGAACTTTACGTTTGCTTGCAATTGCAATTCCGCCTAAAGCGATAATAGCAACAATGCCAGCTACTGCTACACCATTGTCAGCAGTTTTTGGTGCACCAGTTGTTGTTTTGGTATCAACTACCAATGCAACTGGAGATAAAGAATTAAATGTAGCTGTGATAGTTCCTTCACCAGCTACTGCAGTGATTTTTTCCCAAGCTGTTCCATTGTAATGCATTACATATACACTAGATTTAGCATTTACTCCTTCAGCTTTGAAAGTAATGGTGATAGGGAATACAGTTCCTGCTGGTGCAGATACTTCCATCACTTTAAGAACTTTCATTGTTTCTTTGTAGCTAGTTCCCAAAACAGTTTTTACGTTGTTTGATGCGTCTGTTGCAGTAGTTGCTGCCACTTCTTTCATGGTTACTTCAACTGCTTTGCCGTTTTTGTCTTTTGCGCCCACAATGTTATTTTGGGTAACACTTGGTGCTGCTAATGCGGTCATACCCATAGTAAGTGTCATCACCATGGCAAGGGCTGCGGTAAGAATTTTTTTCATATTACTCGACCTCCTAAGTTTTATTTTGTGTGGTCTATTCAAATGCCTTTGGCATAGGATAGCAATGTTTATTCATACTATGGCATATAATTCCAAAGTATTACTATATGTACATGTTAGCTTATTTACACTAACTTGTAAAGACTTGTTTTATATTTCTATTTCGCTTCTTCATAAAACACATTTAAAATTAATTCATATAATGCGTTCTCGTCAAGGTAATATTCTTCGTATATTTCTCCTTGGCGAACTTCTCCTGTGAGAACCTGAAGCTGACTGCTGTCGAAAGACATACCTGATGCCAGGGTAGCTAAATAAGTTACTTTGTCAATGGAAATATCAGTATTTAAGTATGGCGTAATTTCCTGGAAAATTTGCACCGGTAAGGTAATATTTCCTTTCATAGCCTCTTTCGCTGTTTGAATAAAATTAATCATATATTCTTTTTGTCTGCCAATACGCAGATTATTGCTTGCAAAGGTTTTACAGTCACGATTTCGCACAAAGGTTTCTGCTGTATCGCCATTCAAAGTAACTTTTTCACCTGCTGTATAACCATTATCTTTCAAAAATTCTGTATCTTCACCTGGAACTGTCACTGTAACACCACCTACCGAATCATTGATGGTTGAAATGGCCTCTAGATTAATCGCTGCATAACCATGAATGGGCAGTCCGTACATGAGATTAGATACTGCTGTAACCATCGCTGAACCGCTAATCGCCTTGGCATCTCCATAGGCGTACTGTAATGCAAGATGCTCTTTTTCTGTTGCAAAATAGGTGCCATACATATCATAAATACTAATATCCGTCATGGTATCTCTAGGAATTCCAATCAAAGACATTTTCTGTTTTTTTTCATCTAACACAAGTAAAAATATCGCATCTGCCTGTCCTGCATTTCCAATTTGCTTGCTCTTTACTTCTTTTGTGGTATCCACACCCATGCAAAGAATGGTTGTAATTCCATCGTTATAGCGGTATTTTTTTCCACTATGGGAGATAATGCCTTCTTCTTCTTCCTCTTTGGTTACTACTTCCTGAGACTCTAGCTCCGGTGCCTGATTAGCTGCGGCTTTTCTTAAATTTGCTTTACCTACCGCTTTCAAAATCTGAAATCCACTAACCAATGCTATGACAATTAAAAGTAATACTAACAATACAATTACTGCAATTTTTCTTCTTTTTCGGGCTTCTTTCCCCTGTTTCATCATAAAACTATTCCTCACTTCTTTGTACTGCTACCACAATAAAACGATTTGTGGGTCTATTGGCAATGCAAGTGGATAATGTAATCAACTTATCGCCCGGTACAATCTTAACTTCTTCATTATATTGATCTCCCATACCCTTGGTATCCTGTAAGGATGCTACATATTGCTGCAGCCCTGCGTCTGTGGTAAAGTCAAAACTGGATGAAATCAAGATATCACTATATGTTACTGCTGCAAAAATCTCATACTTGTAAATATGCTCCGGTGTATAAATATAGATATAAGGATGTTCTTTCATATAATTCTCTGTTTCATATTTATGAAGTCCGGCAAACATACTTCCATTCTTCATGTTATGTCCATAAATAACAGCATTAGTATGTGTGAAATCCTTAGGTGTATCTCTTCTAGTATAGATAGATCCTGGTAGTCCAGCAACTCTTTCCACTGTATGATCTAAATAATAATCTTCTACATCTTTGGTCGATTGCAAAATCGGATATGCAACTTGTGTATCTGGAATTTCAATCCATGCATATACATCAGGGTTTGTTTTCCAAAGTGCTTCAAAATCAATAGGAATGACAAGTTCCTTTTCTTGATTTTCCTTTGGCAACTGCATATCTATGTCATTTTTTTCCTCAGTTTCCACAGCTGCTTGCTTCTTTAACTTTGCATACTCCTGTTTTCCTTTATACTGCTTGTAGTAATAGCTTGCAATCATTCCAATACATACTACCAATATAATTCCCAATATTGCAATTAACAGATTTCTTTTCTTATTTGGCTTTTTCCTCTGAGAATGTCCTGTAATTTTATTATCATTCATTCTATTTCACCGTAACCTTTAGTTTTTCAACGTTTGACTTATTTCCATCTGCATCTCTAATGTATACGGAAACTTCATATGTACCCGGAGTTTTCATATCCGGTTTATTTTCCAAATGAAGATGACGAATAGCATCATCTTTATTATCTACTGCTTCTTTCACATATTTTTGCACTATAAAATCTGCATTTTTAGAAAGTGTTACCTCATATTGCAGCAATTCCAAAAAAGGGGTTCCATTTGCAAGATTCTCTTTTCTTATTTTACTGTAATCTACCGCTTCTGAAATTGGCTGTTCCTCTGTAGGTGTTTCTGTTTCTGGCGGATTCCCTTCATTTTCAGGTGTATCTTCCTCTTGTGGCACATCTGTTTCTTCTTCCTCTACTTCTTCTGTAGGCTTAGGTGTCTCAGATGCTGCACCATCTTCATATACAAATCCATGGCTTTCTACTACTACATTATTACTGGAATCCTTTGCTGCAAATACAACAATTCCATACTTATCTGATACTTGATATAAATTCTTCACAATCAGCGAATCTGATACATCGCCATCTTCTTGATCTTTTGCAGATACTATATCCAACAGTATGCTTGGATCCTCCCCGTCCTTATAAGAAATTGTATCTTGACTGAAAACTATTTTCGGAGGATTTCCGTCGCTCACTGCCAGTCCAATCAGAATCAGAACAGCTGTTCCTATTCCTGCAATTCCAAGTACTGCCAGCACTATATTTTTCCTCATTGTAGTTTATCTTCCTCTTTCCCATAATAACTTCCATAATATTTTCCATAATACTTACCATAATATTTACCATAGTAACTATTTGCTCTCACTTCAACTTTATTTAATATTGCACCTAAAATACGACATCCTGCAATTTCTAACTGACCTTTTACTTTTTGTGCAAATTTATAACTAATTTCATCTGCTGCAATAACTAAAACTGCACCATCGCACTGCTTTGCAATAATTGCACTATCAATAACACTTCCAAGTGGTGGGGAATCTATAACCACATAATCATATACTTCCCTCACCGACTTAATCATCTCTGTAAAACGCTTTCCTTCTAAAAGTTCTGCCGGATTGGGTGGCACCGGTCCTGCTACAACCATATGCATTTTAGGTATCTGTGTTAGGCATAATGCCTCATCAAAAGTACATTGTCCTGCCAGGTAATGAGTTAATCCTTTTCCTGTCTTAGTTAATTTATAACGTCCAACCACCACGGATTTACGCATATCCGCATCAATAAATAGTACTTTCTTATTCGCTTCTGCCAAAGAAATAGCCAAGTTAAAAGAAACGCTGGTCTTTCCTTCATTGGGAGTGCAACTGGTAAATGCAATCACCTTAATATCTTCTCCTGCAAACTGCACATTGGTTCTTAAACTTTTATATGCTTCATTGCTTCGAAAATCCTGCTTTGCTATCTTATTAATTACAATTTCCTGCATCTTGATTTCCTCTCTACCTCATTCTATTTACTCTTTGTCTGAGGTTTCTTTTCCGGTGTACTGTTACTAGTATTCACTTTTTTCTTTTTCTTTCCTCTTGCCTGAATATTTTCATCAATTGGAATTGATCCTAAGGTACTAAGTCCCAAATACCGTTCAATATCATCCGGTGTCTTTATACTGTCGTTTAATAAATAGAACATAAGCGCAATTCCTACTGATATAAATATCCCCAGTAAACCGCCAATCATTGTCCATTTCATTACATTTGGTCCAGAAGCTGAAGTTGGTAAATTGGCTTCTGCTACCACTTTGACACTGTTGATATCCATGATATCTTCAATATGTTCTGTGGCTATTTCTCGAACCTTGTTGGCAATATTCATTGCTTGGTAGGGATCATAATCTTCCACGGTAATAGATAAAATGCGTGTATCTGTACGTGTACTAATGGTCATAATTCCCAAAAACGCTTCGTAACTCATATCTAAATTCATTTCTCGAATTACCTGTTCCACAACCGTTCTGTCTCCTACTAGAACCTCGTAGTCCTTAGCCAACTGCGTTCCGGTTTGTAAATCCGTAATTGTCAACGTCTGGTTGCTTTGCTGATCCAGTACTAAAATTCCTGTGGTAGATTCATACACCGGTGGAAGAATGAATTTGGAAATTCCAAATGCTATCATTGCCACTACAACACCTGATAATAATATAATCTGCCATTTGCTCAATAACACACTGAGCAGTTCACCTAAATCAATTTCAATTTCATCGTTTTGTTTTGTCTGTTCCATTCTAACTCCCTGTTCCTTTAGTATAATTTAATATTTTACTACAACATTTGATGTTCTAAAATGTACTGAGGATGTTGGGTAAAATACCTCTCTGCGCTTCCTTTTCCACACTTTTTTTCCAAAAAATTAATACATTCTGCTATTTCTGGTTTACGTTCTTTGGCATCGTGAGCATCCGTAGCAATAAAATGTATCATATCTTCTTTCAGCAGTCGCTTGATAAATTGTTTTGTTCCCCAACTATGACCATTGGTAATACTATTAGCATTCACTTGTAAATAAATTCCCATATCATATATCATTTCCATTTGTTGGAAATTCTTCTGAAAGCATTCATAGCGTTCCACATGTGCCAAAATAGGCCAATATCCTTCCCCTTGTATCTCATATAATCCATTTCGAATCCCTGCGAATTCCTCTTTTGGAGAAAATTCAATTAAAACATATTGTGATTCTGCCATAGTATATACTTTCTCTTGCTGTAATAGTTCCGGTAATTTACTGGTATAATATAATTCATTTCCTGTATATAGCTTCATCCCCGGCAATAATTCTTGAATAGCCTCTTGTACTATGTCCAATGTTAAATCTATCTCAGCTTTGGAAGCATGTCCACGATGATGATGAAAATGTGGTGTGGTGATAATTGTACGGATCCCCTGTTGATATGCTTCTTTCAACATAATCTTTGTTTCCTCTATGTTATGCGCACCATCATCTAAACTACATAAACAATGGCTATGAATATCAATGAATCCTTCCATACTTCCTCCTTTATAGAAAATATAAACTATTTTTATTATACAGTTTTATTTCTGTTTGTCAAGGTTATATCGTCCTTGAGTTTCCGTAGTTTTATCCACAGAACCCCGATTTTATTACCTTCGTTATAAACAACTTTTATAAAATGCCC
>JAVVUO010000043.1:0-18796 GCA_036653135.1 Lachnospiraceae bacterium | reverse complement strand
GAGGCAATCAATGCTTACAGGGGAGAATATATGTCGCAGTACAGCTGGGGCGAATTCACGCATGGCGGCATTGAAATGACTGCGACCGCCGGCAGGGATGCATGACACGAAACGACTTTTTTTGTCATGTGACAAGGAGTTACCGAATTTTGACTTTTGAAATCCCCGACACTTTTCAGACACTTCGTTTTATATAATGAAATTAAAATGGAGAAGGTATTGTTAAAACAGGAGAAAAGCAAATACGCCATGGAGTGTTCTCTTCAAGCAAGCCCAATCCTTTAAGCACTTGTATGAGGAAACGGATAAATATTTGTATCAGGCAAAAATCATCGGAAGAGACAATTACTAGATAATAGTTAAGGATTAATTATGAGACACAATGAAATAGGAATGACAAATATATTGTCAAAAAGGAGGTAACATACAGTGAATTTTGTGATTGTGGATAACAATAAAAGTGATTTAGAGCTGATTGCAAAGGTCATCAGAAAAGTGGTGCCAAAATGTCAGATCCAGCTGTTCACCGATCCGCTGCTCTCGGCAAAATATATCTGCAATAATCCGGTGGACATGGTGTTTTTGACAGATATCATGCGCCCGGTCAACGGATTTCGACTCATGCAAGTGCTGCGAAAAAATATCCCAAAGCTGGCGATTGTGATGATGTCGGATAGTGAATTTAACAGAGTGGACGCAATGCATGCCGGGGTAGACGACTATCTTTTAAAGCCAATATCCCCACATATGTTAGTGGGGCTGGTAAAACAGCTTGCATGAAATTTGTCAATAATTTCTTTTTAGAGTATAATGATAGGATAAAATGATTTATATGACAAGGGAGATTAAAATGAATTTTAATGTATGGATGCTTTTTTAGGAAAAAGTACAATTTAGGCAACTACAATAGTTTTTGGATAGTGAATTAGGGGAAATTGGGAGGCATCTAATGATAAACGAAATGCACAGGAAAAGTTTAAATTACGTTAGAGAATATTTAATAGAACACAATGGTATTAATTCACCAAATCCGTTACATCCGTTTCGTTCTCGTTATCATCATACTATTCGGGTACTTCACTGGTGCTTTCGATTGGCAGAGGATATAGAAGGAATAGACAAGCAAGCCTTATACCTAGCAGCTATATTTCATGATATTGGTTATACGGATACGGATAATGAGCATCATGCTTTGCGTAGTGGTGAAATCTTTCATAAATATGCAAGGGAACAGCAGATGGATTCTTTATTAATGAACAAAATAGAGAGAATGATATATGGCCATTCCAATAAAGAATTATTGCAAAATAGTAAGACAATGAAAGAACTTATCATACTTTTAGAGGCAGATTTATTAGATGAAGAGGGAGTCATGGGGATTGTATGGGATTGTATGACATTGGGAAATGCTCATGTGAATAGTTACGGAGATGCGTATTATCATATTATGGAAAGCTCTAATAAGCCGGAACTAAATCCGATGGTAACGGAACGTGCAAAACATTATTGGGAAGAAAAAAAGAAGATGGCCTCTGTATTTGCAGAAAAATTAAAAGATGATTTGATGATTGGAAGCGAATATTTTGAAATATGAGTTGTATTTGAACAACAGACAGCTTGTTTTTTTACCCTTGTTGATTTAGAAGCTGAATAGAAATAGGTGAATTTTTGGTTCTAACATAATAGCCTTGACAGAAAAATTTATTTCAAATAGAATAAGCAAGGAAAATGCGTTTTATAAAATAAGTCGGATTTGCGAGATTTTGAAAAAGTAAGAGTTTAGGTAATCATTCAAAAAGATTTGAATCATTATAAATTAAGTTGCAAAAGGTGCCTGTATTCTCCACAGGATAATAGGGAAATGGGTGAGAATCCCATACGGTCCCGCCGCTGTATAAGCAGAGTTTTGTTTTCATTACAGAAGAATCTGTAAAACCACTGGGAAACTGGGAAGGTGAAGCAAGGCAAAGAAGCTTAAGTCAGAAAACCTGCCTGATGTAAAGAAATGCAGATAGTTACGAGAGATAACTGGTTGCAGATAACTTATATGCAAAGATAGTTCCTTTGATGTTGGAATATAACTTTGAAATAGGTTTATTTTGGATACCGGTTTGCTGCATGGGAAAGCAGGAAATACGGTATTTTTTGTCTGATAAAGGCAGGAAGGAGAAATATGTCAAAACATCAAAAAAAAATTGTAGTACTAAGCATTGTAATTGCAGCAATTGCTGCAGTAGTGCCAAGAGTAAACGCAATGCACATTATGGAGGGATGTCTGCCTGTGAGATTTTGCATTGCCTGGGGAGTGATTTGTATTCCATTTTTGGTAAAGGGTTTTTTTTCAATTCAAAACAAGTTAAAAGAGAATCGGAAAAATATCACTATTTTGGCTATGTCGGGCGCATTTATTTTTGTAATATCATCCTTAAAGATTCCATCAGTAACAGGAAGCTGCTCTCATATGACTGGAACGGGTCTTGGAGCAATTCTCTTTGGACCTAGTGCGGTAAGTATTCTAGGTATTATTGTCTTGATTTTTCAAGCGGTATTACTAGCTCACGGAGGATTGACAACCTTAGGGGCAAATACGTTTTCTATGGCTGTTGCAGGCCCATTTTTATCTTATGGAATTTATTGGATATGCAAGAAATTAAAAGTAAATCGTAGAGTTTGTGTATTCTTAGCAGCAATGCTGGGAGATATTTTCACCTATTGCATCACCAGTGTTCAATTGGCTCTGGCTTATCCATCACAAGAAGGTGGAGTCGTAGCGTCAGCATTGAAATTTTTAGGAGTGTTTGCAATGACTCAGCTTCCACTTGCAATTATGGAAGGATTTCTCACCGTTATGACTATGATTACGTTAGAAAATTATGCAAAGCCGGAATTAGAAAGCACAGGCTATTTAGAGGGGAGGTACTAGAATGAAACGTAAAGATAGAAATACCATACTAGTAATGCTGCTCCTAATACTTATGATGATTATCATGCCATTATTGATACAAAAAGGAGCAGAATTTGGAGGTTCCGATGATGCAGGCAGTCAAATGATAGAAACTATTACGAAGAACTATGAACCGTGGTTTACGCCAGTACTTGAGATAGTACTAGATGGAGAACTTCCTGGAGAAGTAGAAAGCTTGATGTTTTGCATACAAACAGGAATTGGAGTAGGAATGATATCATTCTTAATGGGACGATTAGTAGAACGAAAAAAATGGGAAGAAAAAGATATCAAATCTTGTTGATACATAATTTACGTCATGCAGTGGAATATGGGAACCGGTTACTGATGATACATCAAGGGAGAGTGATACTTGATAAAAATGACAGAAATTGTAGAATTTTTAACAAAGTAATTGAATTTTTAGTAGAAGTATATTAAAATAAAGTTGTTGTATAAAATGTACGAAAGTATTGTAGGCGGAGGTTTGATATGTACCCAATTATGAAAAAGAAACTATTGGCGGACAAGATTTATCTAATGGATGTGAAAGCACCACGTGTAGCTAAATCATGTTTACCAGGACAATTTGTAATCGTAAAGATGGATGAAGAAGGAGAACGTATTCCTCTTACTATCTGCGACTATGACAAAGAGGCAGAAACTATTACCATTGTATTTCAGATAGTAGGTGCTTCAACAGAAAGAATGGCACAGTTAGAAGAAGGAGATATGTTCCGAGATTTTGTAGGACCATTAGGCTGTGCATCAGAGCTGACAGAAGAGCCACTGGAAGAATTAAAAAAGAAAAAAATCGTGTTTATTGCTGGTGGTGTTGGGACTGCACCCGTGTACCCACAAGTAAAATGGCTTCATGAGAATGGTGTGGATTGTGATGTTATCATGGGTTCCAAAAATAAAGAATTATTGATTTTAGTAGATGAAATGAAAGAAGTAGCTGGAAATTTATATGTAACAACCGATGATGGCTCTTATGGTTTTCACGGAATGGGAACCAATCAGTTAGAAGAACTGGTAAATGCAGGAAATAAATATGATTTATGTGTTGCCATTGGACCTATGATTATGATGAAATTTGTCTGTCTTTTAACGAAAAAATTGGAGATTCCAACGGTGGTATCTATGAATCCAGTTATGGTAGATGGAACAGGGATGTGTGGAGCATGCCGTGTTACTGTAGGAGATAAAGTGAAATTTGCTTGTGTAGATGGACCGGAGTTTGACGGACATCTAATAGATTTTGATCAGGCAATGAAACGTCAGCAATTATATAAGACCGAAGAAGGCAGAGCAATGCTGAAATTGCAGGAAGGTGATACTCATCACGGTGGCTGCGGACATTGCGGAGGTGATGAATAATGGATGTATTAAAAAAAGTACCAGTTAGAGAACAAGAAGCAAAAGTTCGCGCAACGAACTTTGAAGAAGTATGTCTAGGCTATAATCAAGAAGAAGCAATGGAAGAAGCAGCTAGATGTATTAACTGTAAAAATGCAAAATGTATTTCAGGATGCCCTGTATCTATTGATATTCCAGGATTCATTGCTCAAGTAAAAGAAGGAAATTTTGAAAAAGCTTATCATATTATAAACGAATCCAGTGCCCTTCCGGCAGTATGTGGACGGGTGTGTCCTCAGGAAAGTCAGTGTGAAGGAAAGTGTATCCGTGGAATTAAGGGAGAGCCGGTTTCTATTGGAAAGTTGGAACGCTTCGTAGCAGACTGGGCAAGAGATCACAACATTAAGCCACAGCCTGCAAAAGAGAAGAAAAACCACAAAGTTGCAGTGATTGGTTCTGGTCCTGCCGGTGTTACCTGTGCCGGAGA
Organism: Lachnospiraceae bacterium; assembly: GCA_036653135.1. GTDB lineage: Bacteria > Bacillota > Clostridia > Lachnospirales > Lachnospiraceae > Petralouisia. The sequence continues at coordinate 14,006 of JAVVUO010000043.1, read as the reverse complement.
TTTGGCAAAAATGGGATATGAGGTTACTATTTTCGAAGCACTTCATGAAGCAGGCGGTGTATTGATTTACGGTATTCCAGAATTCCGTCTTCCAAAGAGTGATGTAGTTGCCAAAGAAATTGATAATGTAAAATCGTTGGGAGTTAAAATTGAAACCAATGTGGTAATTGGAAAAGCCACAACCATTGATGAATTAATGGAAGAAGAAGGATTTGAAGCAGTATTTATCGGTTCGGGTGCAGGACTTCCAAGATTTATGGGAATTGCAGGAGAACAGGCAAATGGTGTATTCTCAGCAAATGAATTTTTAACTAGAAATAATCTAATGAAGGCATTTAAGGACGAATACGATACACCTATTATGAAAGGCAAGAAAGTCGCAGTAGTAGGAGGCGGTAACGTAGCCATGGATGCTGCTAGAACTGCGTTAAGATTAGGAGCAGAAGTACATATTGTATATCGTAGAAGTGAAGCAGAGCTTCCTGCTCGTGTGGAAGAAGTACATCATGCCAAAGAAGAAGGAATTATTTTTGATTTGCTGTGTAATCCAACAGAAGTCTTAGTAGATGACAATGGCTGGGTAAGAGGAATGACCTGTATCCGAATGGAGCTAGGAGAAGCGGATGAATCAGGAAGAAGAAGTCCAGTGGAACTTAAAGGTTCTGAATTTGAACTGGAATTGGATACCGTTATTATGTCTTTGGGAACTTCACCAAATCCATTAATTTCTGCTACTACAACAGGTTTAGAAGTAAACCGCAGAAAATGTATCGTTGCAGAAGAAGAAAATGGAGCAACTTCAAAGCCAGGTGTATTTGCCGGTGGAGATGCTGTAACAGGTGCAGCTACGGTAATTCTTGCCATGGGTGCAGGAAAAGCGGCTGCAAAAGGTATTGACGAATACCTTTTAGGCAAGTAAAATAGAATAGTAAAACGCAAAGGGGATTGCTGTTATGGCAATCTCTTTTTTAAAGCATATTTCCCAATATTTTGGGAATGGTAAAATAAGGAGGAGATACAGATGAAAGACATGGAACAGAAAAACATAATTACAGACAGTATTTTATATATTGGAACAGACGACAAGGATTTAGATTTGTTTGAAAGCCAGTACCATGTTCCCAATGGAGTTTCTTATAATTCCTATGTGATTTTAGATGAAAAAACAGCAGTTTTAGATACCATAGATGCAAGAAGAACACAAGAATGGCTACAAAACATGGACAAGGCACTAAATGGCAGGAAAGTAGATTATCTTGTTGTTTCCCATATGGAGCCAGATCATGCTTCCAATGTTCAAATGCTGGCAGAGAAGTTTCCGGAAATGAAAATTGTAGGAAATGCAAAGACATTTTCTATGATTCCACAATTTTTTGATATGGATTTATCCAAGCGTTCTGTTCTTGTAAAAGAGGGAGATACGTTAAATCTTGGAGCGCATGAACTGCAATTTTTCTTAGCGCCCATGGTGCACTGGCCAGAGGTTATGGTGGCATATGAAAAGACAGAGAAGATTTTATTTTCAGCAGATGGATTTGGAAAATTTGGAACACTAGATGCCAAAGAGGAATGGACAGACGAAGCTAGACGCTACTATTTTAATATTGTAGGGAAATATGGAGCTCCGGTACAGGCACTTTTGAAAAAAGCAGCAGCCTTGGACATTCATATGATTTGCCCCTTACATGGACCTGTGTTAAAGGAAAATCTTGGATACTATTTGGAAAAGTATAACACATGGAGCAGCTATGAACCGGAAGAAAAAGGGATTTTACTGGCATTTGCATCCATCCATGGAAATACAAAAAAAGCAGCAGAAAAAATGAAAGAAATTCTGGAAGAAAAAGGCGCAAAAGTAACCATGACAGATTTATCCAGAGATGATATGTCACAGGCAGTAGCCAATGCATTTCGTTATCAGAAGATGATACTTGCAGCAGCTACGTATGATGGTGGTGTATTTGCCTGTATGGAAGAGTTTCTCCATCATCTGAAAAGCAAAAATTTTCAAAAAAGAACGGTAGGTCTTATAGAAAATGGATCATGGGGTCCCATGGCAGCGAAAACCATGCAGGGAATTTTAAGTGAAATGAAAGAAATAACTATTTGCGAAGAAGTCGTTACTGTGAAATCTACCATGAAACCGGAAAATATAGAACGAATGGAAGTATTGGCAAATGAACTTATTTGATATTGTAGGTCCTGTTATGGTAGGACCATCTAGTTCTCATACTGCAGGAGCTGTAAGAATTGGCCATATTGCAAGGCTATTGGTAAATGAACCGATAAAACAAGCAAAAATATATCTTCATGGTTCTTTTTGGGCTACAGGAAAAGGGCATGGAACAGATCGGGCACTGATTGCGGGATTGTTGGGAATGAACCCAGAAGATGAAAGAATTCCACATAGCTTTGCTTTAGCAACGGAACAGGGAATGAAGTATTCTTTTGAAAAAATTGAACTTCGGGATGCACATCCCAATTCTGTGTTGATGCAGCTTGTGGGAATTCATGGAAGGGAATTGGAAATCGTGGCTGCTTCTTTAGGAGGGGGACGGATTAAGGTTTGCCAGCTGGATGGATTAGAAGCTAATTTTTGTGGAGATTATCCTACTTTGGTGGTTCATAACCATGATCAGCCAGGGCATGTGGCAGAGGTAACCTCTATGCTGGCGCGTAACTCCATTAATATTGCCACTATGCAGTTATACCGAGATAAACGTGGCGGAAGTGCAGTTTTAATTGTGGAATGTGACCAAGAGGTTTCAAAAGAGTCCATTCACTGGTTGGAAGAATTAGAAGGGACTCATAAAGTAACGTATTTAAGTCTGGCAGAAGACAATAAGAAGGAGTTATGCCCATGAGTTTTAAATCTTTACAAGAAATTATTTCCTGTGCCAAAGAGCAGCAGAAGTCCTTTTGGAAAGTTATAATGGAAGACGATATGTCACAGCGTATGGTGTCAAAGGAAGAATCATTCCAAATGATGAGGTCTATGTTTGAAACTATGGGGCGCGCAGATAGAGCTTATGATGGTACTTTGAAATCAGCAAGTGGCTTGGTAGGCCAAGACGGTGCAGCAATGGAACAGGCAGTGAGAGAAGGCAGAACGGTGTCCGGTGATTTTATGGGAGAAGTAATAGCAAAAGCACTGAAAATGGGAGAATCCAATGCCTGCATGAAACAAATTGTAGCAGCGCCTACCGCAGGTTCTTGTGGTGTCATTCCAGCTGTATTTCTCACATATCAGAATCGGTTTCAAGAATCAGACGAAGCAATGACAAAAGCAATGTTTGTAGCAGCTGGAATTGGTACCGTAATTGCAGAAAGAGCATTTATTGCAGGAGCTACAGGAGGATGTCAGGCAGAGATTGGAAGTGCCAGTGCCATGGCAGCCGGAGGTCTTGCCTATTTAAGGGGCGGTGGAGAAACAGAAATTATTCACGCAGCAGCTATGGCATTAAAAAATCTGCTGGGACTTGTTTGTGATCCGGTGGCAGGATTAGTAGAAGTTCCTTGTGTAAAGCGCAATGTGATTGGTGCAGTCAATGCTATTGCCAGTGCCGATATGGCAATGGCAGGTATTAGAAGTAAAATTCCGCCAGATGAAGTAATAGACGCTATGCGGTCTATTGGAATGGCACTGCCTTGCTCTCTAAAAGAAACAGGCGAAGGGGGGCTTGCTGCCACTCCTTGGGGAGAAGCAATAGCAGAAAAATTACTAGAATAACAAAGGGTGATCCAAATCATATAGTAAAAATAACAAAACTGATATTTTCTAAGAAGTTTTTTAGAAAGTACCAGTTTTGTTATTTTCATGTTATTCAAATACCCATATTGTGTTTTTTAAACAGTTTAGAAATAAAAAATAAAAAACAAAAAATAAAAAACAAGAAAGATGAAGATATTTTAAAAGTGATCTCGTTATAATAAAGGAACAGGTAGTAAAGAAACAGGAAGGGGGCGGATAAAATCGATAATGAATCGTATTTTAGTTATTTGTTGGATACATACCAAAGACTGGTATATTCTATTTGTTTCAAGATGACCGGAAATCAATTTGATGCAGAAGATTTAACCCAGGAAACATTTTTATCCGTTTATAAGAATCTAGGTACCTTCCAACGGGATTACGAAAAAGCATGGGTTTGTAGAATTGCAAGCAACAAAGCACTGGATTATCTAAAAAGTGCCGGAAGACGAAGTGAGCCAAAGGAAGAAGTATATTTTGAAGAATTAAAAGACAGCAAGGCAGGTCCGGAGGAGACTTATCTGCATCAGGAATCAAAAAAATATGTTTACACTATCTGTCAAAGTTTAAAAAGTCCTTACAAGGAAATTGCAACAGAACATTTTTACAAAGAAAAATCGGCAAAAGAAATTGCTCAAGAAACAGGAAAAGGATTAAAAACAATTCAAACACAAATTTATCGAGCAAAAGCAATGTTACGAAAATGTATGGAAGGGAGAGTGGCCTCATGACAGTAAGCGTGAAGAAAAATCAACATCTTACCAGAGAAATGTTTTGTGACTGGCAGGAAGGAACCTTAAACCTGCAGGAAGAAGAACTGTTTTTCAAACATATTGGAAGCTGTACATTCTGTGCAGAACAGTTTGGCACATGGATGGAAGAAGAACTGCAAGAGCCTCCCGCATATCTGAAAGAAGAAATCATGCAACGGTCTCAATTAATGGATGTACAGGTAGTGATAAAGGCAAAACAAACATCTAAACAAATGCAGTTAATGTGGTATAGCCTAAGAGTAGGTCTTGCAGTGGTAGCTTCTATCTTTCTTTTAACCATTACATCCAGTGTACAAAACATGGAATTGCAGATGCCGGTGCCACCGGAAAAAACACAGACGCAGGAAGAGAAAAGAGAGAGTATAGCAGACAAATTAAATCAAGAAAGCAGCAAAGTAACACAACGTCTTAGCGAATTAGCAAATGGAATATTTCAAATAGAAAGGGACAGCTCATCACAAGAGCAGAATTAGGAGGAATTAAATGACAAATAAAAAAAGTAAGGTGTTAACATTTATATGTTCCTTAATACCAGGAGCAGGAGAAATGTATATGGGATTTATGAAACAGGGAGTGAGTATTATGACCGTATTTTGGGGGCTGGTTTTTTTCGCAGCTTATCTGAATCTAGGACCGGTACTATTTGTACTGCCAATTCTATGGTGCTATAGTTTCTTTAATGTAAATAATCTGCGCCGTATGAATGAAGAAGAATTCTACGCAGTAGAGGATGAATATTTGTTCCGAATGGATCATATAACATCTTGGAAAAAAATTCTTAAAAATCAGAATAAGATATTGGCAATTATCTTAATTGTAATCGGTGTGTCTGTATTGTGGAATAATGTAACAGAATTCATATATCAATTTTTCCCTCACTGGTTTGGTAGTGTGATATATGACATTCCACAAATTTTAATTGCAGTACTTCTCATTGGAGGCGGCGTACTTCTCATTCGGGGTAAGAAAATCACCCTTCAAGAAGAGGAAGATGCCCAAAATAAAGAAGACATGGATATGAGTAAGGAGGAGAGCAAATGAGAACTAGAAGAGTGGGAAGTATTACTTGCGGCAGTATTTTAATCATTTTTGGAGTGCTGTTTCTGACACATATGTTTTATCCTGCATTGTCTTTAGAATTTATAATGAAATTATGGCCGATGATACTAATTATGTTAGGTGGAGAAATGATAGTGGCAAATCTACGCAATAAAGGAGCAGAGGCAGAACTACTAAAATATGATAAAGGTGCAATTTTTATTACATTTTTAATGACCTGTTTTGCCATTGGCATGGGAATTACTGAATATTGTATGGAATATTGCAGCGGATTGGGAATGATATACTAAACAGTAAAAAGAATACCAATAGATAAAAAAGTGAACTCTAAGAAAAATAGGAGTTCATTTTTTTTTTGAAATATTAACAAAAAGGTGTAATAGTTGAATAAAATCTGTGCAAATTGCATAAAAATAGAAAGACAAAAATGTGAAAAAGAAACAAAATAAATGTAAAATGAAAAAATAGACTTGCATTTTTGAGAAATGGGCATTATACTTACCATATCAACTGATAACGTTACCGAAAACGTTTTCACGGTAACAATTCATTTTATTATTTTAGGAGGATGTACTATGAAAAGAAAGTTTGTATCACTTATGTTAGTAGCAGCCATGGCAGCTACAATGATTGTTGGATGTGGAGACACAAAAGACAATACAGGTTCAGAGGATAAAAAAACAGAGGAAACAGACAAAGACAGTGGAAGTGACAAGAAAGCCAGTGGGGATGGTTCTGTATACTTTTTAAACTTTAAACCAGAGCAGGCAGATCAGTGGAAAGAATTGGCAGAAATGTACACAAAGGAATCCGGAGTTCCGGTAATTGTGGAAACTGCAGCATCTGGAACGTATGAATCTACTTTAAAATCTGAAATGGCAAAAGAAGAAGCACCAACTTTATTTCAGGTAAACGGACCAATTGGATTAGCTTCTTGGAAAGATTACTGCTATGATTTAAAAGACAGTGCTATTTATAAAGATTTGAAAAGCGATGAATTTGCACTGACCAATGAAGATGGTGGAATTGCCGGTGTTGCTTATGTAATTGAAACATATGGTATTGTTTACAACAAAGCATTAGTTAAGAAATATTGTGCATTAGATAAAGCAGTGATTAAAGATGCAGCTGAAATTAATAGCTTTGCAAAATTAAAAGCAGTAGCAGACGATATGCAGGCACGTAAAGATGAGCTGGGAATTAAGGGTGCATTTGCTTCTGCTGGTATGGATTCTTCTTCTGACTGGAGATTCAAAACTCATTTAGCAAATCTTCCAATTTACTATGAATACCAGGCAGACGGAATTGGATCTACCAACAAAATACAAGGAACTTTCCTTGACAATTACAAAAACATTTATGACTTATATATCACAGATTCTACTGTAGAGCCTACCATGTTATCCGGTATGACAGGGGAAGATGCAGCAGCAGAATTTGCAATGGGTGAGGCAGTATTTTATCAAAATGGTACTTGGGCTTACAGTGATGTTACAGGAAATGAAGTAGCAGATGAAGATATGGGTATGCTGCCAATTTACATTGGTGCAGATGGAGAAGAAAATCAAGGACTTTGTACTGGATCTGAAAACTACTGGTGTGTGAACAAGAATGCATCTAAAGAAGATATTCAAGCAACGTTAGATTTCTTAGAGTGGGTTACTACAAGTGACGATGGACGTACTTTTGTAAGAGATGAACTACAATTTGTAACACCATTTAAATCATTAGATGAGTACTTACCAAAGAATCCATTAATTGAAGCTGCAAACGAATATATTGAAGCAGGCAAGACTTCTGTTGCATGGTGCTTTACCACAATGCCATCTGAAGAATGGAAAAACGGTGTAGGAAGTGCACTATTGGAATATGCACAAGGAACAGGCAAATGGGATGGAGTAAAAACCGCATTTGTTGATGGCTGGGCAAGTGAATATGAAGCAGTAAATGCAAAATAGACAAAAGGCTGAGATTAGCTTAAGCTAAGGATGGGGTGAGCACTTAGCTCACCCCATTTCTTATGAGTTAGAAGGAGAATACTATGCAAAAATCTTTAAAAAAATATTTCCCAATTTTTGCACTTCCAACGTTAGTAGCATTTACAATTGGGTTTTTAGTTCCTTTTATTATGGGTATCTATTTATCATTTTGTAAATTTACCACGGTTACCGATGCAAAATTTGTAGGTATTGGCAATTATTTAAAAATAGTTACAGATCAGACATTTCTACATGCGCTTTGGTACACTGCTCTATTTACAATTGTATCAGTGATACTGATTAATGTGTTGGCATTTGCCATTGCGATGCTTTTAACAAAGGGAATTAGAGGCACTAATGTCTTTCGTACCGTATTTTTTATGCCTAATTTAATAGGGGGTATTGTATTAGGTTATATTTGGCAGCTGCTGTTAAACGGAATTTTATCACAATTTCAAAAAACGTTAACCTATAATTCCACCTATGGATTTTGGGGTTTGGTCATATTGATGTGCTGGCAGCAAATTGGATATATGATGATTATTTACATTTCAGGAATTCAAAATATTCCGGGTGAACTTATTGAAGCTGCGAAAATTGACGGAGCAAAGCCAAGACAGATTTTAAAAAGCGTCACCATTCCAATGGTAATGCCATCTATTACTATTTGTACATTTTTAACATTAACAAACGGATTCAAATTATTTGATCAAAACTTAGCATTGACCAATGGAGAACCATCTAATATGTCTGAAATGCTGGCATTGAATATTTTCAACACGTTCTATGGAAGAACCGGTTGGGAAGGAGTAGGTCAGGCAAAGGCAGTGATTTTCTTTCTCTTAGTGGCAGTCATTGCAATTATTCAAACCAGACTAACTAGAAGTAAGGAGGTGCAGCAATAATGGGTACAAGAAAATCAAAACATGGATGGGCACTTACTACTTTTTTTTCATTGCTTTCGATAGCATGGATATTTCCAATTGTATTGGTGCTAATTAACGCGTTTAAGAAAAAGGTTTATATCAGCAGACAGCCATTTGCAATTCCGGTGGATAAAATGTTTGTGAAATTTGATAATTTTATCAATGGTATGGAAAAAATTCATTTTATGGATGCATTTAAAAATTCTTTATTTATTACGGTATTTTCCGTAGCCGTTATTATTTTATGTACTTCCATGTGTGCTTGGTATATTTCTAGAGTGAATTCTAAATTTTCTACTGGAATGTACTATTTATGCTTGTTCTCCATGATTGTACCATTTCAAATGGTTATGTTTACCCTTTCAAAATTAGCAAATATGTTGCATTTATCCAGTCCAGTTGGTATTATATTAGTATACTTGGGATTTGGAGCAGGATTAGCAGTCTTTATGTTCTGCGGATTTGTAAGGAGTATTCCATTGGAAATAGAAGAAGCAGCTATGATTGATGGCTGTACTCCGATTCAGACTTTTTTTCAGGTAGTATTTCCTATTTTAAAACCAACCTGTATTACGGTTGCAATCTTGCAGGTCATGTGGATTTGGAATGATTATCTGCTACCATATCTGGTACTGGACATTAAACGCTATAAGACGATTCCAATTGCAATTCAGTACTTAAAGGGTGGATATGGGTCCATTGATATGGGTGCTATGATGGCAATGCTGGTACTGGCAATTATTCCAATTATTATCTTCTATATGGTTTGTCAGAAACACATTATTGAGGGTGTGGTTGCTGGGGCAGTGAAAGGTTAAAACATAAGAAAAGGCAGGGAATGATATGTTGACAATTAAGGATATTGCAAAAGAATCTGGCTATTCTGTAAGTACTGTATCAAGGGTATTGAATAACCGAAGAGATATCAGCCCAGAAGCGAGGAAGAGAATAGAAGAAATTGTTGCACAACATCATTTTGTGCCAAATAATAATGCCAAACATTTAAAACAAACTACAAGCAAAACCATTGGTGTACTGGTAAAAGGTACTTCCAATATGTTATTTGCAAGTATTGTGGAAGAAATACAAAAAATTATAGAACCCACAAAATATACCGTAAATATTACGTATATGGATGAGGATGATAATGAAGTGGAGGAAGCAGTAATTATATGCCATGAGCGTAAGCTCATGGGAATGCTGTTTCTAGGTGGAAATCCAAAATCTTTTGAAAAGTCTTTTGACAAGGTAGATGTACCTTGTGTATTGGTAACCAATCAGGGAAATGCACTTCATTTTCCACAGCTATCTAGCGTGGCTACAGATGATCAGGCAGCTGCAAAGTGTGCCATTGACTATCTTATGAGTTGTGGACATGAAAAAATAGGGATTTTGGGGGGCGATTTCACTGTATCTTACACCAGTGAACAGCGTTATTTAGGATGCATGAAGAGTTTTGCAGAGCATGGATGTTTATTTCAGGAAGAGCGATTTTATGAAAAAGCACGTTTCTCTTATGATAGTGCCTATCGTGCAATGACTAGACTATATCAAAAATCACCTGAGATTACGGCAGTGTTTGCCATGAGTGATGTTACTGCAATCGGTGCGATTCGAGCACTTATTGATAAGGGACTTGCAGTGCCAAAAGACATTTCTATTATGGGATTTGATGGCATCACCTTAGCTGAATATTATAATCCCAAACTTACCACCATAAAGCAGCAGTATTGCACTTTGGCAGCAAGGAGTGTAGAGATTTTATTAGGTAATATTGAGTCAAAACACAATGCAGTACATGAAATTGTACCATTTAATTTGATACAAGGTGAAAGCGTTGAAAAGTTATAAAAATACAAGTATATTGCCTCATCACTGTTTTACTAAAATATGTAAAATTGTAATAAGACATTATCCCAACAGCAGGAGGTACGCAGATGCGTAGTAGTGGAATATTAATGCACATTTCTTCTTTGCCATCCCCATATGGTATTGGAACAATGGGAAAAGAGGCAAGAAAATTTGTAGATTTTCTCGTGGAATCAGCACAAACTTATTGGCAGGTATTACCAATTTGTCCCACCAGTTATGGGGACTCCCCTTATCAGTCTTTTTCCAGCTTTGCAGGGAATCCTTACTTTATTGATTTGGATATCTTATGTAATGAAAAGCTGCTAAAGAAATCGGAGTGTGAATCATATCAGTGGGGAACATCTAAGAATGCAATTGATTATGGTATTCTCTATGAAAATCGTTATCCATTGCTGCATAAAGCATTTAAGCGTTTTCAAAAGGACATTCCAAAGGATTATGATTTCTTTTGTAGCAGCCAAAAGGACTGGTTAGAGGATTATGCACTTTTTATGGCATTGAAAGATGCTCATGATGGAATTGCTTGGAGTAAGTGGGAAGATAAATTAAAACGCAGAGAACCAGAAGCCATGAAAAAGGCAGAAAAAAAGCTGGTAAATGAAATAAATTTTTGGAAAATGATTCAATATACATTTTACAAACAGTGGAATGCATTGAAGGCTTATGCCAATGAAAAAGGAATTCAGATTATTGGTGATGTTCCTATTTATGTAGCAATGGACAGTGCAGATGTATGGGCAAATCCAACACAGTTCTATTTAGATGAAGAATTAAATCCTATTGACGTGGCAGGGTGTCCACCAGATGCATTTTCAGATGATGGGCAGCTTTGGGGGAATCCTTTGTTTTGCTGGGATAGTATGAAAAAAGATGATTATAACTGGTGGACTAGAAGAATGGAAAAGACCACAAAACTTTTTGACCTGGTTCGTATTGACCATTTCAGAGGATTTGATTCTTATTATGCAATTCCATTTGGAGATAAAAATGCTCGAAAGGGAGAATGGCGAAAGGGTCCTGGAATTTCACTTTTTAAAGAAATGGAAAAGAAAATTGGTTCCATGAATGTCATTGCAGAGGATTTGGGATTTCTAACAGATTCAGTAAGAAAAATGCTGAAAGATTCCGGATACCCTGGGATGAAATTACTTCAATTTGCCTTTGATAGCAGAGAAGAAGGAGATTATCTACCGCATAATTACAATAAGAATTGCATTGTATATGCCGGCACCCATGACAATGATACGATTTTAGGATGGATGAAAACAGCGCCAAAATCAAGCAGCGCATTTGCGAAGGAATATCTGAAATTAGACAAAGAAGAAGGATATCACTGGGGCGTTATGCGTGGTGTGTGGTCTAGCGTAGGTGATCTTGCAGTGGTAACCATGCAGGATATCCTTGGAATTGGCAGCGAAGGAAGAATGAATACACCTTCTACCTTAGGAGGCAACTGGATGTGGCGCATGATGCCGGATGCAGTGACTCCCAAGTTAACCAAAAAAGTGAAAAAAATAGTGAAATTATACGGACGTGCTCCTAAGAAATCGGTATAAGAATCCTTATTATTCTAAAAAAGAACCTTCTGCATATACTGTTAACAGTAGAACAGGAGGTCTTTTTATGGAGAATATCAGTGCGGGTACATATAATATTTACAAAGATATTAGCGTCAGAACCAATGGAGATATTTACATTGGAGTGGTAGGACCGGTGAGAACAGGAAAATCCACTTTTATAAAGAGATTTATGGATGTGATGGTATTGCCGGAAATGGAGGATGTACACGATAGAGAGAGGGCAACAGATGAATTACCCCAATCGGCGCAAGGGAAAACCATTATGACAACAGAGCCTAAATTTGTGCCGAAAGAAGCTGCTGCCATTAAGTTGGCAGAAGATCTAGAGGTAAAAGTACGTCTAATTGACTGTGTGGGATTTATGGTAGAAGGGGCAACTGGGCATTTAGAAGAAGGAAATGAACGGATGGTGAAGACGCCTTGGTTTGATTATGAAATACCCTTTACCCAGGCAGCAGAAATTGGAACGCAAAAGGTAATTCGGGAACATTCTAATATTGGTATTGTAATTACTACAGATGGTTCCATTACAGAACTGCCAAGAGAAAGCTATCTTCCGGCAGAAGAAAAAACTATAGGGCAGTTGAAAAAACTGGGCAAACCTTTTATACTTTTGCTAAATACACAAAAACCCTATGGAACAGAAAGCCAAAAACTTACGGAAGAATTGTCAAAAAAATATGGGGTTACTACATTACCCGTGAACTGCGAACAGTTAAGAAAAGAAGATATTCACCATATTTTAGAAAGTGTTTTATATGAATTTCCAATAGAACGTGTGGATTTCTTTTTGCCAAAATGGGTAGAGATGTTGGAAAATACTCATAAAATAAAAGAAAATATGATTGAAAATGCAAAAAATATTTTGAATCAATTTACTTATGCGAAAGATGCAAGAGGGGTAGAGTTGATTCCACAAGGAGAATATATCCGTAGAATGAAACTGGATAAAGTGGAACTTTCTAAGGGGCGTGTGCAGATTGTGCTAGATATTGATGAAAGGTATTATTATGAAAATATGAGTGAACTTACAGGGATACCTATTCAAGGAGAATATCAGCTTATTTCCATGATTAAGGAATTATCCAGTATGAAAAAAGAATATGACAAGGTGTCTAGTGCTATGGAGGCAGTAAAACAAAAAGGATATGGGGTAGTTACGCCGCAACTTGGGGAAATTGAAATAGAGGAACCGGTGATGATTAAACATGGCAATAAGTTTGGTATTAAAATTAAAGCACAGTCCCCTTCCATACACATGATTAAGGCAAATGTAGAAACCGAAATTGCTCCCATCATTGGGAGTGAGGAGCAGGCACAGGATTTAATTGGATATATTAAGACTTCCAGGGAACAGGAAGATGGAATTTGGAAGACTAATATTTTTGGAAAATCCATTGGAGAATTGGTTGAGGATGGCATTCACAGTAAAATTACTATGATGGATGATGAAAGTCAGCTGAAATTGCAAGATACCATGCAAAAAATTGTAAATGACAGCAATGGTGGATTGGTATGTATTATTATATGAAAATTTAAAAAATATTGGGTGGAACGCGGAGTTGAAAAATAATGCCTGTGCAGTAAAAATGCACAGGCAACCAAGAGAATACAAACGTTGGAAATATAAGCAACACACAAAATGTGGATTTAGCAAAAAATGCTTTGCCTGTTAAGACAGGTGATAGCACTATATGGACAGGATATTTTATTTTAATGGCTTTCGCAGCAATCATTATGGTACAAGGATACTATAAAAAAAGAAGTAACCAAAACAAATAAAAAAAGGCAGTAGCTGAGTTACCCAGTTACTGCCTTGTTTCATTAGATAGAAAAGAACTCTCTATGTAATAAAACAACACTCTGTGAGGAACGCAATGCGGCAAAGATGTAATAGGCCCATAAATTAACCCATCGCAAGCAAAGAATCCTACAGGCAGGATTCTTTTTTAAAAAAAGGTAGAATTGTTCCGAGAAAGGGGTAGATAGCTTGAGTTTCCGCAAAATGTAAATCTGCAATAATTAAATCCTCCCAAAGTACCAATCTGCCGATTTTTGAGAAATAT
>JAVVUO010000042.1:0-19513 GCA_036653135.1 Lachnospiraceae bacterium | reverse complement strand
AGACTTTATGAGATTTGCGAAGAAAGCCCCGACGTCCACTGTAGAAGAAGACTTTATGAGATTTGCGAAGAAAGCCCCGACGTCCACTGTAGAAGAAGACTTTATGAGATTTGCAAAGAAAGCCCCGACGTCCACTCTAGAAGAAGACTTTATGAGATTTGCAAAGAAAGCCCCGACGTCCACTGTAGAAGAAGACTTTATGAGATTTGAAAAAGAAGAACCGGAGGATTTCACGCAGATACAATTTAGCAAATTGCTCTCAGAAGACAGTGATGGTCAAATTAGCCTGTGTGTGTCAGAGTGTTTTCAAAAGGAACCTCAAATTAATGGGCAGATGAGTATTCAAGACCTGATAGAAGAGTGGGAAAAAAGAAATCAGGAGCAAGAAGCATTATTAATGTTAGAAGAGCAGAAGAAATTAGATATGGCAAAGACAAGGGCACTTCAAGAGGCAGAAGATATTATGGATCGTCTTACCGATGTACTGCCGAAACTGAATACAGAAGTATTGCAGCAAAATGCAATGGGGGAGCCGGAAATGTTTGTTGAAGAAGGCTTAAAGGAACTCAATATAGAATCAGCAGAGATTGATATTGATAAAATACAAGAAGCACTTGCAAGGGAAGAAACAAGCAGGATATCTTTCGGAGATACCAAGGAAATCATACTTAAAAAAGACGATATGATGACAGAAAGAGATTTGGCAGCAGAAGTGCGGGCAGGCATGGAAGTAGGATTTGAACAGAATCAAGAGCTAGATTTTCCAGAAATAGATATGGAGGAAGCGTTAGTAGAAGAAGAAACCATTACAAGCCTAAACGAAGAACAAAAAGAAATATTTTCTTATTTTGTGCCAGTTACTGGAATGGAACAGCAGCTTTGCCAAGTGTTGGAAGGATCCTTGCATAGACGTGGAAACAGCCGTAATTCTGTAAGCGGCAATATTATAATTATGGGTGGCAGAGGCAGTGGCAAGACAGTGCTCGCCACAGATATGATTAAGGTAATTCAAAAAAGCGGTGGCTATTCTAACGGTAAGGTAGGAAAGATTTCAGCCATTTCCTTAAATCAAAAAGAACTATCCACGCTCATAAAAAAAATTGCCGGTGGATACCTGATTATAGAAAAAGCTGGTGATTTATCTCAGGAAACAGTTACAAAACTGTCTATCCTAATGGAGCAGGATACACAAGGGTTGATGGTGATTTTAGAAGATACTAGAGCCGGAATTGAAAAGGTAATGAATCGAGATCCTAACTTTTCCAAGAAGTTTACAGAACGAATTAAAATTCCGGTATTTACCAGTGATGAGTTGGTAGAATTTGCTAAAGCATATGCCAAAGAAGAGGAATGTGAAATAGATGATATGGGTATTTTGGCACTATATAACTGCATTAGTAATATTCAAAGACTAGATGAAGCTACAACCTTAACGGAAGTAAAAGAAATTATGGATGAAGCCATTGCGCATGCTGATAAAGGTGGGCTGAAAAAAATATTTGGCGGTAAAAAGTATAGTCCTCAAGGATATTTGTATCTAAGAGAAAAAGATTTTTTAAACTAAAAAGAAAAGACAGGAGAGGGTATTATGGGTAGCTTTTCGGAATTAGACATGTATTATTTTGGACAGGGAACACATTATGACATTTACCGAAAATTGGGTGCACATCCCAGAATTGAGAAGGGCATTAAGGGGGTATATTTTGCAGTATGGGCTCCCCATGCTAAGACCGTTGCAGTAATCGGAACCTTTAATAACTGGCAGTTGGATGCCAATGAAATGACTCGTTTAGAACCTATGGGAATTTATGAACTTTTTATTCCGGGTGTGGAAACAGGAGAGTTATATAAATTTTACATAGAAACAGAAGAAGGGGAACAACTTTACAAAGCAGACCCTTATGCCAATTATGGCGAATTACGACCGGGAAATGCTTCTGCGATTACAGATATTGAACATTTTAAATGGACAGATGATAAATGGATGGAAAAACGCAGAAATTGTAAAAATATTCATGGACAGCCTATGGCTATTTATGAAGTACACCCAGGTTCTTGGATGCGTCATCCAGGGCGCGAAGATGACGGATTTTACAATTATCGGGAATTTGCCAAAGCACTGACACAATATGTAAAAGAAATGGGCTACACCCATGTAGAACTTATGGGAATATTAGAATATCCATTTGATGGTTCTTGGGGATATCAGGTAACTGGATACTATGCCCCTACATCACGGTATGGAACGCCGGAGGATTTTGTGTATCTTGTAAATTATATGCACAACAATGGCATTAGTGTTATTTTAGACTGGGTTCCGGCACATTTTCCAAAAGATGCTCATGGGCTGGCAGAATTTGATGGAAGTCCATTGTATGAATATGCAGACCCCAAAAAGGGGGAACATCCGGATTGGGGAACTAAAATATTTGACTATGGCAAAAATGAAGTAAAGAATTTCTTAATTGGAAGCGCACTGCTTTGGATTGAACATTATCATATTGATGGCCTGCGTGTGGATGCAGTAGCATCTATGCTGTATTTAGATTATGGAAAGCAGGACGGTCAATGGATTCCCAATAAATTTGGGGGCAATAAGAATTTAGAAGCAGTTGAATTCTTTAAGCATATCAATACATTGATTTTAGGAAGAAATCCAGGAGCATTAATGATTGCAGAAGAATCTACGGCATGGCCAAAAGTAACAGGAACGGTAGAAGAAGATGGACTGAATTTCAGCTACAAGTGGAATATGGGTTGGATGCACGATTTTTTAGACTATATGAAGCTGGATCCTTACTTTAGAAAAGACAATCATTATAAAATGACGTTTGGAATGACATACAATAGTAGTGAAGAATATATTTTAGTATTATCCCATGACGAAGTGGTACATTTAAAATGCTCCATGATTAATAAAATGCCAGGTGAAATAGAAGAAAAGTTTGCAAATCTCAAGGTAGCGTATACTTTTATGATAGGACATCCAGGTAAAAAACTGTTATTTATGGGACAGGATTTTGGACAGCTTAGAGAATGGAGCGAAAAACGGGAACTGGACTGGTTTTTACTGGCAGAAGAAAGTCATCATCAGCTTCAGACTTATGTAAAGAATTTATTGTCTTTATATAAGAAATATCCGGCATTGTATGAAGCAGATAAAGATGAGAAGAATTTTGAATGGATGAATGCAGATGATTGTTTTCGAAGTATTTTTAGCTTTGTGAGAAAGAGTAAATCAGGAAAGAATAACTTACTTTTTGTATGTAATTTTACCCCTGTAAAGCGAGAAGATTATCGTGTCGGCGTGCCAAGAAAGAAACAGTACAAGCTAATTTTCAATGGAGATGACAGACAATATGGAGGAACAGGAGAAGCAAGACCTGAAATTTATAAGGCAGTGAAGAAACCATGTGATAATCAGGCATTTTCGTTTGCATATTCTCTTCCGGCATATGGCATAGCAATATTTTTATATTAAATACTCAAACTTCGCACTTGAATAAGTGTCTATTCACCTTTTCGGATTTTGTGACAATGCAATTGCCTGATTGGAAGAAGCGGAAGATGGAGTAGGAGAAGAAAGCGTAACACGTACAATTATTTAGAACCAAACAGTGCTAAAAATAATAGATTTAGTGCTGCTTGGTTCTTTTTATTTGAAAATATTGGTTCTG
The DNA here is from genome assembly GCA_036653135.1 of Lachnospiraceae bacterium. Classification (GTDB taxonomy): domain Bacteria; phylum Bacillota; class Clostridia; order Lachnospirales; family Lachnospiraceae; genus Petralouisia. The sequence goes on along the minus strand of JAVVUO010000042.1, from coordinate 15,836 downwards.
CTTAAAGTTCGATTCTATTGAAAAATCAATGAACCAGTAGTTGCAATTCAGTAGTAAATTCTTCTTCTTTTTGAGTATATCGGTTGTCAATATGATACAGCTCCAAAAAATTTCCGGCAGGTGTTTTACCAATGTCTTTTACATATTGCAGCAGCTGCTGAGCACAGTCTTTCCCTTGACGGTAACTTCCCCTATAGAGCACACAAGCATACTCTCCTGAGGGCAAATAAAAATCCTGCCGCCTTTTCTGATGTGGCAATAGAAAAAACACAGAGCGATAATGCTGAAATCCACCTTCCAAAACTTCAGTTAATGCTACCTCGGCTCCTACGGTTTGAGCTCCAAGATCCTTGATAAGATCCGTATTATTGTGCTGCAGTTTTTTGATGGCGAAGTCCACCTCCTCATCTCTGGAAATATCAGTGTTTAACCGCAGACAAGCGCGTCTTTGAAAATGCTGCAGCTGTATTTGTGAGGTGGATTTTTCTTCATAAGTATGCAGTAGTTCTACACGATTGCGAATACTTTTCTGTACTAGGCGCAGCTCCTTCAATTTTGCATTAATCAGTGATTCTTCTTCAGTTAGAAGACGGAGGGTATGGTCAACGGTTAACTCAGACAGATATTCTCCAATACGGGCGGTAGAAAAGCCAAGCTGACGCAAATCCCGTATAATGGTAATACGATAAATATCCTGTAAACGATAGATTCTATAACCATTTGCACCCCGCTTGGGATGCAGCAGACCTAATTTTTCATAGTAACGCAGTAAATCATTGCCAACTCCGTAAAGTTGTGCAAACTCATGAATGGTATATTCATTTTTCATAGCATTTGCTCCTTTTATTAGAAATATCTCTTGACCTTAGTATTATACTAAGGTTTATAATTTATAACAAGAGAAGAATAACATTGATTTTACATAAGTGAAAATCAGTAGAAATAAGGAGATTAAAAATGCAAAATGATAAGAATCAATTATATAGAAAATTAAAGGAGGCATTGTCCATACGTCGGCTGTTTATCATGCTGCTAGGGACGGCAATCTTATCCTTTGGCCTACATAACATTCATCGGCAAGTGGGTATTACAGAGGGAGGGATTTTGGGAATGGTGTTGTTTTTAGACCATACCTTTCAGCTGCCACCTTGGTTAATGACCACTATTTTAGATTTAGCCTGCTATATTTTAGGACTTCGCTTCTTAGGGAAACGCTTTATTTTTCTTTCTGTCATTGCAACAACGGGAATGTCTGTTTTTTACAGAATATGGGAATCATTTCCCCCTATGCTTCCTAATCTTACAGATAGCCCTATGCTTGCAGCTGTTCTAGGGGGAATGTTTGTGGGAATTGGTGTTGGAATCATTGTGCAGCAGGGAGGTTCAAGTGGAGGAGACGACGCACTGGCATTGGTAATTTCTCAAAAAATGAAAATCCGTATGGCAAAGGCATATCTTTTTACGGATTTATCGGTACTATTACTCTCACTTACGTATATATCCCTTGACAGAATTATATACTCACTTGTGACAGTAACCATATCGTCATGGGTAATAGATCAAATTCAAAAGGCAGAAAAAATATTACCGTTTATAGCATCGAAAAGATGCTCTAAATAAATCTGTCGAATCCCACGGTATTCTCCCAGCCCTTTTATATAGCATATGGTTTCAAATCCCGCAGCCTCAAAAGAGGATTTCCAGGAACCTTGCTGGGGACTTGCCATATCGTTGTTGGCATGGTCACCGGCGACTAACATAAATGGGGTGAGATGAACTTTTTGAGGATGCGTTAGGCTTACCTGCTCAATTAAAGTGTGCAAGTTTGGGTAAGCCTCTACAGTGCCCATAAAAGCATTGGCATATCCCATGTTTTTTAGTGCATCATTGAGTACAGCATATACGCAATTTGCATGATGTGTAGTGCCGTGTCCCATAAATACCAAAGCATCTTCTGGGGGAATCGTGGAAAATTCATGCATTACGGCATCAAGAACTTGCGCCTGATCTTTACTGGTGGTTAAAAGTGGTGTACCAAAGGAAATTTGCAAGGGGTTCCAGGAATGTTCAAAAACCAAGTCTTTCATTCTTGTATGTTCTATGCCATTAATGAAATGTGTAGGCTGGACAATAAGAGTGTCGATTCCATCTATTTTCATTTGTGCCATGGCTTGTGCAATGGTAGGAATATGAAGCTGGTTTCGCTCTTTCAAAAGATTAATAATAAAATTGCAGGTCCAGGCGTGATAAAGAAGAAAATCAGGGAATGCAGTTTGAATATCCTGATAAATCAGATCAATTGTTTTTTCTTTGCTTTCCAAGTAGCTGGTTCCAAAACTAACCAGTAAAATAGCTTTTTTTCTGTTCATAAGTACAACTCCTGATGTTATATTTAGTAATCGATTCTAAGTATAGCAGAGTGGAAAAGCTGCGTCAAATATGCTATACTTAGGAGAAAAAATGCTGTATTGAAAAACGAGGAGGTCGTAATATGAGGAGAGCAATTGCACTTTGTGGCGGTGGAACAAAAGGAGCTTATGAAGTGGGAGTCTGGCGTGCATTAAAGGAATTAGATGTGGATTATCAAATTGTAACAGGAACTTCCATAGGCTCGATTACTGGAGCGTTAATGACAAGCAGAGATTATGAGTTAGCATGTGAATTATGGAATACAATTCGCATGGAAGATGTGATGGAAGATGGGGTAAACCTTACAGCAACCATAGAAGGAATGTATAATCAAAGAGAATCCATTCGTCCATTTTTAAAAAAATATGTGAAAAATAAAGGGGCAGATATTTCCCCATTTCGGGATTTTATTGATAAAATGATAGAGGAAGATAAAGTACGTGCCTCGGATATAGATTATGGCTTAATAACAGTTCAAGTATCCACCATGAAAGCCTTGGAATTAACAAAAGAAGAAATTCCAGTGGGGAAATTAAAGGATTTTATTATGGCTTCTTCTTCTATTTTTCCCATATTTCCAATGCACAAAATTGAAGAGGAATTGTATTTAGATGGATGTTACTATGATAATCTGCCCATAGATTTGGCATTAAAAATGGGTGCAGATGAAGTAATCGCTATTGATTTACATACCTCTCCTAGTCATCCAAACTATGTGGGAAAGCCATATGTCACATATATTGCACCAAGCCGTTCCTTAGGTACTATGTTGAACTTTGACCGTCAGATTATAGAAGATAATATGGAGCTGGGTTATTATGATACCATGAAATTATTTGGTTACATGACAGGAAAAAAGTATCAATTTTATGAAGAAGATTTTGCAAAAATGCAAGAACCTATTCGAGATTTTGTTACAAAAGTAGCGCGTACAGAAGCCTATTTAACAGAAGGAACACTGGGGCGTTTGGTAAAGCCTGGAGATGGAAAACGTCTTTGTGGAACCATAGAAGACCATGTGATAAAACAGGGCAAAGATTATACCCGAGAAGATTATTTTGCAGGTGCAGCAGAAATATGTGGAGAAATATTTGGAATAGAATCTAAAAACCCATGGCATTTGAAAGACTTCTTAAAAGAAGTACTAGGGGGGATTCAAGAACGAGAATATTATCAGGAATTGGCAATATTTGATGGAAAATCTAAAGTGGAACTTGCATCTAATCTGGCAGATTGGAAAATACGGAAAAAAAGTGCGGACATTGTAGGATGCATTTATTATGGATATAAATTGGGAAAAATAGACTTAACAGAGCAGATAGGAATTTTGACTTTACTGCCATATGAATTGGCGGCTTCCCTGCTGCTGCTTACGGTGGACTAGAAGGAAAAGGAAACCTTATCATGCTAGAGAGTAGACCAAAAAATTTGCAATTACAATAGGTTCCAGTGTCAGAACCTAAAAAATGGCATATAGTATAGGGAATAATAAATGGGAGAAAAGCTGTGGATTATAAACAGGAATCTTATTATGGAATGCCCAATCAAAATATGACCAAAATGCCTTTTTATATGGCATATCCCATGCAAACCGTTTATCTGGAAGAAATAGAATATACCAAAGATATGCAAAAACTAAAAGAATTTTACCCCAAAGAAGTTCGTTCTATTCAAGATATGGTGGAAGAAGAATGTGATAAAATGGAATATGAAGGAAGTCTAATGTTTGATGAAACACCAGATCGGCTCATGTTAAGTCAAATTGTCAGCCATATTTATCACAACATATCTACCCCACAATTGGATATTCGGGATTTTGAGGCAGAGCAGTATGAAAGAAATATGCAGGCGGAAGAGGTTCCCATGGAAGGGACTACCATGAAATCAGGAACGCTGGAAGCTAATATGCAGTCGCTAAAATCGCAGATGCAGTTATGCAGACCGGGAATGTGTCCACCTAGAGATCAGGGACTCCAAAATATAATCGAAGTACTGCTTTATAACGAAATGTATCAACGCAGATGCCGACATAAACGTTGCCGCAGATGGTGGTAATCTGCCTATATTTGTGATATACTTCTCAACTGACAGATAAATGATGAAAGACCATAAAGAGGAAAGGTTTAAGATGGAAAAATTACAAGAACTTTTATATAAATATTTGAATGAAAATCTTGTACAGATGATTATCAGTAACCCAAGAAACCGGGAGAAGGCTGGAAAAATTAACCTTCGTCCGGTTCTGGTTAAAGATGTGCTGATGTTTCAGGCAAGTGAATATCAAGATAAAAAAGTATACCATAGTAATTGGAATCAGAAAAAAACAGCAGAGCAGGTAGTTCTTTGGATGGAAGAGTACAAGCAGTTAGAGATTTCTTCTTCTCAAGTACAAGCTATGGTACTGGTAAGTAAAAAGGGGAAAATTACAATTAAAGAAAAACCGGCAGATGCTTGTGTAAAACCAGCAGATTTATCACATAATAGAAAAAAACACTATATCTTAGATCCAAAGAAAAAAGTAGATTTTTTGGTGGACTTAGGAGTACAGACAGAAGAAGGCAGAATTATTAATTCCAAGTATGACAAATTTCGTCAAATAAATCGATTCTTAGAATTTATTGAGGATATCTTACCACAATTGCCTAAAGACAGAGAAATTACAATTCTAGATTTTGGCTGTGGAAAATCATATCTTACCTTTGCTATGTACCATTATTTAAAAGAATTAAAGGGATATTCCGTTGAAATTATAGGATTGGATTTGAAAGAAGATGTGATTTGCCACTGCAATGAACTGGCAGAAAAATATGGTTACACCGGTCTACGGTTTTTAGTAGGAGATATTGCGCAGTATGACGGGGTAACAAACGTCGATATGGTAGTGACACTTCATGCCTGCGATACGGCAACTGATTATGCATTAGATAAGGCAGTGCGCTGGGGTGCAAAAGTAATCTTGTCGGTGCCTTGCTGCCAACATGAACTGAACAGTCAAATGGAAAATCAGTTGCTTTCGCCTATATTCAAGTATGGCTTAATTAAAGAACGTATGGCGGCACTGATTACCGATGCACTTCGTGGGAATATTTTGGAAAGTTGTGGGTATCAAGTGCAGATACTGGAATTTATTGATATGGAACATACCCCCAAAAATATATTGATACGTGGAGTAAAAAAGGGTGGGGACAACTATCCTACGGATTATAGAAAGGTAATGGAATTTCTGCAGGTAACCCCAACTTTGGCAGTATTACAGGATAGAAAGGAAGAAGAACAGCATGCGTAAAGCTTTGATTAAGATAATAGTATTAATTGCTGTTTTCTGTACAACGGTGTTAGTGGCAGGTTTTGTGACACATAAGAACAATGTGGATTTAACCTCGGAGATGAAGAGTACCACATTACCGGTTATTTATTTGCAGGAAGAGGAAACACAGGTAAATCAGCTGTTTGGATATACCAAAGAGATGGACGGAACTGCAATGAGAGATACAATTACACCATTAAATGAAACACGTAAGCTTCCAGTAACCATCAAAGCATATGAAACACAGGTGGATGAGATTTCCTATCAGGTGCGGACATTGGATATGGATAGGCTGGTGGAAGAAGAGAAAATCAGTGATTTCACGCAGAAGAATGGGGAAATTAAGTTAAATTTACAATTTGAAAATATTTTGGAAATAGGAACAGAATATATGCTGATTATAAAAATAAATGAAACAGATGCTCCTATTTATTTTTATACCCGTATTATTTGCGATAAAAAGTATTACGTAAAGGAAGCCGTAGATTTTGTTATGAAATTCCATGAGCTGACTTTTGACAAAGAAAATGCAGGGGAACTTGCCACCTATTTAGAACCAAACAGCAGTGGGGATAATTCCACCTTACAAAAGGTCACCATAAATTCCAGTCTTTCTCAAGTAACTTGGGGAGAATTTAAAGGAAAACGAATGGAAAAGCCAGTGCCTTCTATCAAGGAAATTGGCAGTAACTATAATACCATCGTTTTAAATTATGTCATGACCGGAGTAGGAGAGAATAATGAGGTGGAATACTATAATGTAGAGGAATACTATCGTGTACGTTACAGCAGCTCCAGTGACAGAAATTACCTGTTGAACTATGAACGCACCATGAATCAGCTGTTTCGTGGTGAAAATGAAATTATTAAAGAAGGAAATATAGGACTGGGCATACGTTCCAAAGATGTGGAATATAAGACCAACGAAAAGGGAAGTGTAATTGCCTTTGTTCAAGAAGGAGAATTATGGAGTTATAATGGGAACAATAATCAGTTGTCCCGCGTCTATAGTTTTCTGGAAGCAGAAGGTATGAAAGAACGTGAAAATAACCTCAAACATCAGATAAAGATTATTAAAATTGATGAAAATGGAAGTATGAATTTTGTCGTATATGGTTATATGAATCGTGGAAAACATGAAGGTGAAACCGGAATCGGAGTATTTCATTATGACAGTGTGGGAAACACCATTGAAGAAGAGCTATTTATTCCCTCCAATAAATCCTATGAAATGCTAAAGACAGAATGGGGAAAAATCTTTTATGTAAGTGATGCCAATGTATTTTATATTTTGGCAGAAGATATCCTATATCGAATTGATTTATATACTAGGGAGACTAAAAAAGTAGCAACAGGACTTTGGGAAGGCAGCTATGGGGTATCCGCTAATGGTCGATATATTGCATGGCAGGACTCAGATGATATGTATCATAGCAAGAAATTGATCGTGATGGATTTAGAAGGAGAAGAAACAAGCAGCATTACGGCGGAAGAAGGAGAATATTTAAAGCCCATTGGATTTGTAGAAAGTGATTTTGTATATGGAATAGCCAGAGAATCTGATATTACCGTAGATGGTGCAGGAAATACACAATTTCCCATGTACCGTGTTGCAATTGTGGACCATACCTCTCAGGTGATTGAAGACTACCAAAAGGAAGGCTATTACATTTCCAGTGCATATGTGGAAAAAGAAAGAATTTTTTTAAACAGGATATATCGGGAAGGTGACAATGAAATAGAAGCAGAGCAGGATACCATAAAGAATCAACAAATAGAATCGGCTCGAATTATGTCCATAGAAACTTTTCAGACTCAGGAAAAACAACGACAGATACAATTTACATTTGTCAAACCAATTACAACATCTAAACAGTCTCCACAGGTAGTGGTGCCTAAAGAAATTGTAGTAAAAGAAAAAAGAAGAGTGAAATTAGATGCAGAAGAAGAGCAAGAACTGTATTACGTGTACAGCGGAGGCAAAATTTTACGTTCCACACCAGTGGCATCAGAGGCAATTGAATATGCAGATGCAAATTTAGGAGCAGTCATAGGGGAAACACAGGAATATATCTGGCGAAGTGGCAGAGAGGATAATCAGCCAATCGTTGGAGATGTAACGGTAAATACCTCTATTGTAAGTGATAATTCCAGAGCGAGATGTCTTGCAGCCATGCTTCAAGTAGAAGGAATCAGCATGGATGTAGACGGTTTACTAAATCAAGGAAAAACACCAAAGGAGATTTTGACAGAAGCACTGACAGAACGAAAAGTGATTGATTTAACAGGATGCAATGTAGAACAAATACTATATTATGTAAACCAAAAAACCCCAGTGCTGGCCATTGTAGACCAAGAGGCATTATTGGTGGTAGGATATGATAAACATAATACGATTCTTTATAATCCACAAACCAATAACACTTATAAACTTGGGATACAGGATAGTACCCAGTTGTTTAATCAAGGGGGAAATGTATTTTTGGGATACATTGAATAGCAGCAATAATTATATTTTGTCTAAAGTTTTTGCGCTTTGTTACCGAAATAAGAATTGTGTAACTTAACAATCATTCAATAGAGGATAACAGGGCGCCGGTATGAGAGTAGATCAAAGTAATCTAATGGAAATTACAAAATCAGACAGCAAGGTTGAAATAAAAGGGAAAGTTACCGTTCTCACACAGGAAACCACCAAAAGCCAGGTAGAAGAAGCCACAGGCAAGGTACATTCTGTGCAGCAGACGTCGGTGGACAAGCCCTTTTTTTCTGCAGATTCCCAACTAGAAAAGATACAGCAGGAAGCAGAAAACATGGAAACACAGCGTTATAAAGAAAACATGGAAATTGTGTCTAATACGGCAACTAGTGCCGATTGTGCAAAGTTAGGAGAGGACGGATTTTCATTAAATAGTACAGAAGTGAAGACTGTTGTTACAGAAATGGATAAAATTAAAATGGAACTTGCCAAGGCAGGTGTGGATATCAGCATTTTTGGAGATAATTTAAGCTTGGATCAATTACAGGAAATGAATCCTGGGGCAGGAAATGCGTATCATATGCAGCGTCGTTTGGAAGAGGCAGATTTACCGGCTACCAAGGAAAATCTTGCAGAGTGTCAGGAAACTATGAAAGAAGCAGAAAGCCTTACAACATGTCATGAGGATACCATAAAGTACATGGTGGATAATGAGCTTTCCCCTACGGTAGAGAACCTGTACAAAGCACAGCATAGTACAGGATATGGCAGTATTTCTTGTGAAAACGCATCAAAGATTACGATGGATGCGTCGTTACAAAAACAAGTGGAGGAAGTGATTACTCAGGCAGGGCTTTCGGTAAATGAAAAAACATTGAATTTTGGTAAATGGATGATGCAAAATGAAATTCCCCTTACCAAAGAGAACGTACAATATGTATCCGACTTAAGTAAGATGCAGTTTCCCCTAGATTCGGAACAAGTAATGAGTGCAATGATTCAGGCAGTTCAAGAGGGAAAGCGCCCTTTTGATGCCATTGTTCTTCCAGGATACAGTTTGTTAGACCGAGCAGCTCATGGGGCAGATGTCATCGCAAAGGCAACGGAGGAAACCGTTGACTGGGTGGTGGACAAAGGGGCAGAACTAACTATCACTAATCTAGAAGCCGGACAAAATCTGGCATCTATGCAACAGAAGGAAAGCACATTCGATTCCAAGGCTGGACAAAATTTGAAATCCACAGAAGCTGTTCCAGAGAATATTAAATACATTACAGCAAAACGTCAGTTAGAAGAGGTTCGTCTGTTTATGACCACACAGGCTAACTATGCATTGTTAAAACAAGGGATTTCCATTGAAACAAAGCCACTGGAGGAACTGGTAGCACAACTTAAGGAATTGGAAAATGGATATTATAAGAATCTGCTGACACAAAACGGAATAGCACCAACCAAGGAAAATTCATCTTTATTTGCAGAAACTTTAGGGAAAACGCAAGCACTGAAAAGTGCACCGGCATATTTGCTAGGAGTTGGGGATATAGGCTCCAATACGGTAAATACGTTGTGTGAAAATGGCGCAGAATGGAAAGCAAGACTAGACCATGCAGGAGAAGTGTATGAAACCTTAATGACTAGACCTAATGAAGAATTAGGGGATTCTCTTACCAAGGCATTCCAAAATATAGATGATATTCTTAAGGATTTGAATTTGGACACGACACAGGTAAATCAAAGGGCAGTTAGAATTCTTTCCTACAATCAGTTACCCATCACAGAAGACTCTATAGCACAGATAAAAGGGGCAGATCAGAAAGTACAGGTACTATTTCAGAAACTGTCCCCCAATGTAGTAATGGAAATGATTCGTGAGGGTATCAATCCCTTAGAACTTGATGTTGCACAGCTAAGTGCAAAAGCAGAGATGCTAAAACAGGAGCAAGAGGGTGGGGGAGAAGAAAAATTTAGTAAATATTTGTGGAAACTAGAGCAAAAAAGTCAGGTATCTACACAGGAACGAGATCAGTTTATTGGGGTATATCGGTTGCTGAACCAAATCAATAAAACAGATGGAGCGGTGATTGGCGCACTAGTAAATCAAGGAATTCCCTTAAGTATGAAGAATTTAATGTCAGCGGTGAAGACCAATAGCAAATTGGGAATGAATGTTACAGTATCAGATGATGCTATTTCACAGAATATAGCAAGCATATCCAAGAAAGATTTAAGCAAGACCCAGCAACAGCAAATGTCTTATCAAACAGATTGCGCAAAGGAAGCGTTTGGGATACTTACCCCAGAAGGTGCAGGAGAAGTTATAGGGGAAAAAATGCTAGAGTTAACTCCGGAACAGCTTCTGTGGCAGCTAAAAAACAGCAAAACAGATGCATCTTTGGAGGAAACTTATTACAGACAGCAGTTAAAAGAATTTTCTATGGCAAGAGAGGCAGAGTCTGAGGTACTACAAATGCTTACTGGACATGATATGCCAGTGACTGCGTATAATGTACTGGCTGCAAATCAAATGCTGCAAAACCGCAATGGGGTGTTTAAGACCTTATTTGAAGGAGAAAAAAGTACAGATTTAAAAGAAGCAAAAGAGAAGATTTTAGAAGAATTTTCAGAGGCAGTGAAAACACCGGAAGAAATGGCAAAAGCACAGAAGAAATTAGCAGATATAGCAGAAAATGTTATGAAAACCATGGAAAATTCAGAAACGGTACAAAGTTTGGATGTGCGGGATTTGAAAATTTTACGTCAGGAAATAGAACTGGGAAGCAGAATGGCAAAGGAAGAAAATTATGCAATTCCGGTATTGGTGGCAGATGAGCTTACCAATGTACAGCTTAAAATTGTTCGTGGAACCAAAGAAAGAGGAAGAGTGGATGTGATTTTTGATTGTCCCACTTTGGGTAAGGTGGTGGCTAAATTTCAAGTGCAGGGAATGAAAGTAAAAGGATATATTGCTTCTGATTCCAAAGAAATGGTGCAGCAGTTAAAGGAGCAGTCTGAGGTGTTACAGGAGAATTTAAGCATGGATGGAGCTTTATTTCCAAACTTAAATATTATTCAAAGTGAAGGATTGAATCTCATGAGATTTTCCTCAGATAATGGAACTTATGGAGAAATAGCAGAGCAAGACCAGGCAGAATATCAAGTTCAAACCAAAACATTATATGGAATAGCTAAGGCATTTTTAAATACCGTAAAGCAGCTAGAAGCAAGCGCAGCATAGAGAACTTACAGCCGAAAAAGGACGGGACGGCTTCATAATTCCGGCAAGGACGCCGATATACCACACATAACATTAGGAAGGTGCAGAATATGAAAATTAATCACAATATGTCGGCAGTAGTTGCCAATAAACAGTTATTGAGAACAGAGGGAAATTTATCAGGATCTTTGGAACGTTTGTCCTCGGGTTTACGAATTAACCGTGCTTCTGATGATGCAGCAGGAATGGCAATTGCTACCAAGATGAATGCTCAAATCAAAGGACTGGATCAGGCATCTAGAAATGCATTGGATGGAGTTTCGGTAATAAATACCGTAGACGGTACACTTGGAGAGGTAACCAGTATGCTTCAAAGAATGCGTGAACTTTCAGTACAGGCAGCCAGTGATACCAATACCAAAACAGATGTGGTAGCAGTACAAAGGGAAATCACCTCTTTGCGGGACGAAATTGACCGAGTGTCCAAGGATACAGAATACAATACCAAACCATTGCTAGATGGAAGCCTAGACCAGCGTGTATATGCCAATAGCAGAGGAATTACTAGAATTGAAATCTCGGATAGCGTAGAGGTAGATACTTATAAATTTACAATTCCAGCAGGTGGAAGTGCTTCACAGGCCACGGTAAATGGAGCGAGTGTAAGCTCCACTGCATCTGCACCAGAAGGAACCATTGTAATCAATGGTGTATCCGTAAAGGTAGAAGCAGGAGAAAGTTTTGATATGGTGTATGCAAAATTAAGAGATACAGCAGAAACCGGTGAAGTAGACCTTCAAGTTTCACGAGATACTGCGGCAGGAACAGCCGCACTGAAATTTGTAAGTGAACGATATGGCGATGGAGTAGAAATGAACGTTACTTGCAGCAATGCCCAGCTGGCTACCTATTTGGGAATTCCTATGGCCAATCATGCAATAGGAGAAGATGTTCAAATTACCAGAGCAGGTGGTGTAGATGGATTTAGCGATCAAGTCACTATGCTAACAGATGGCAGGAATGTGAAAGTAACGGACAGAAATGGATTTGAGATTAATTTTGAGGTATCAGAGGGAACGGAAGGAAACATAGAACTGGAAGTAACAGATATTGGAACTATGCGTCTTCAGATTGGAGCGAATGAGAATCAATGTATGAATGTAAGAATTCCTGAAATATCTTCTAGAAGTCTTTACATTGATGATGCAGATGTTACTACGGTCACTGGTGCAGATCGGGCAATCAGCAGTTTTGATGATGCATTAAGCAAGGTAAGTCAGGTACGTGCCAGAATTGGTGCTTATCAGAATCGTTTGGATTCAGCAGTAAAAAGTCTGGATGATACGGGAGAGAATATGACTGCAGCAATTTCTCGAATTGAGGATATTGATATGGCAAAAGAAATGTCAGAATACACCAAATACAATGTACTGTCTCAGGCAGCAACTTCGGTTCTTAGCCAGGCAAATGATTTACCGCAACAGGCATTGCAGCTGTTACAGTAGGAGGATAACTATGAATCGTGAAAAGAAACAGGATTTTACCCGCAGACTTAGCTGTTGCAATCGTGGGGAAATGATTATCATTATTTATGATATCCTGTTTACCTATTTGGATGATGCAATACAAGCCCATGAAAAACAGGACTATGAAGGGTTTAAAAATTCAGTGCGTAAAGCTCAGCAGGTCGTAAGAAGATTAATGGGGACGTTGAACTTTCAATATCCTATTTCCAAGGAATTAGATGCATTGTATCGCTTTATCAATGAATTGCTAGCATTGGCAGTGGTAAAAAATACAAATCAAAATATTATAGACGCACAAAAGGTTCTGAAAAATCTTTATGACGGCTTTTGGGAGGCCGCTCAGCAAGATACCTCAGAACCCTTAATGCAACATACTCAGCAGGTAGTTGCAGGTATGACTTACCAAAAAGGAGCATTAACGGAAACGCTTCAAAGTTCAGACACTTCTAGAGGATTCTTAGCATAAGAGTCCTTTTTTTATTACATAGGAAAATGCTTCCTATGTAATAAAAAGCGCTCCGCAAGGATTGTTTTTCATAAGGAGAGTATTCCTTGATGAGAAGGCTCTAGTTGTTTTACCTTTGTAATTAAAAATTTGTAACGCATTTGTAAAGCATTTAACTGATAAATGCAGCAGTCAATTAAGTCCGGTTCCATGGCATTTTCAAAGTTATCATAGGCAAGTGCTAAATCATATCTGGCTTTTTCCAGGTCATCTAAAAGTAAAGAGTAAGCGGTAGTACGTGGTAGTTGTTTTTTTGAAAACTGAAGCATGTGCATCCCTTTCCTTCTTCAGAAGATAAAGTGAAAATCCTCTTTTTACTAAGTATAAGCAAAAAATCCAAATCTATACAAAAAAGGCATAAAAAGTGATAAAAAGTATATAGTTAAGAAAAAGCAGAATAAGAAAAAGCAGATAAGAGGACACAGTATGGAAGAGCAGTATGGAATTTTGGCAATTATTGGAATTTGTGTGTTGGTACTGACAATTGGAATTATGAAACAGAAAGCGAAAGGAATAGTGGTAGTGATAAGCCGTGTAAGCCTTGGAATTATAGGGATATGTATTGTAAATGAGATGTTAAAAACACAGGGACTTAACATAGCCGTAGGAGTGAATCCAGTAAGCACTTTGACAATTGGAACCCTTGGTATCAGCGGCTTTGCCCTGTTGTATGGAATATTGCTTTATCGATTGTTGTAACATTGTTACAAAAATAAAAGAAATAGAGAATTGCTATTTACAATCTAAAAAACTTGTTCTATAATCCAAAATACAAAAGAGAGGTGAGGAATTGGGGAATTTAAAATAATTCTGACACTGCTATTGTTGTCAGGAGCAGTGATTATGGACATCAGAAGCTGCAGAATCAGTAACCGGCTGATTCTATGCGGAATGGCAGCAGGACTTTGGTTTCAGAGTACAGCCTTGGGAGTGGAAGGAGTGCTTAGTTTTATCAGGAATATTTCTATACCGGTTATCTTATTATATCTTTTATTTCTTATGCGTGCTTTAGGAGCAGGCGACATCAAATTGTTTTCCGTAGTTGGAGGTATTTGGAACTTAGAAATATTAAAAATCACCTTAGTGGCAGCATTTTTTACAGGTGCAGTAATGTCACTTTGCGTACTAATCTATCATCAAAATCTTAACACACGTCTTCGTATTTTTGGAATATATCTGCGTCAGGTTATGTGCACAGGACGCATAACAAGATATCCAAAAGAGTCAAAGGAAACACGAAATTTCATTCATTTTTCAATTGCAATATTAATTGGATTTATCGTAGCTTTGGGGGTGGTTTATTGAAAAACATTTCAATTGCAGTCTGTGATAAAGACCGAATATATGGAACCAGACTTGCAGAGTGGATTATGCAGGAGCGAAAGGATCGGTTTGACAGCTATTATTTTTCCCAATGGGAATTGTTTTCGCATATGCAGAAGGAACAAAAATTTGAAATTGTGCTTTTAGGAAGGGAATTTCTCAACAATAATTTTCTTGCAGAAGAACATACAATGTGGTTTTATCTATACGATGAAACACAGGAATTGGAAGAAGAATATCCAGAGATTCCTGTAGTAGATAAATATCAGCCGGCATCTGAAATTTTACGTCAGGTATTTGGATATTATCAGAAAAAAAGAGAGGAAAGTCCTAGTACTTTAAGTGAAAAGAAGGAACTGATTGGGGTATATGCACCAGACAGAAGTATCTGGCAGATTCCATTTTCCATGATATTGGCGCAAACGTTAAGTGGAAAGGAACAGGTGCTTTATGTAAATTTCATGGAATGTACAGGATTCTTTCGTTGGTTTGAAACCTGCTATCAAAAGGATTTCTTAGATGAAATGTATCAGATGCTGGAATCGGAGCAGTCCTTTATTACCACGATTAGCAGCGTGGTCTATTCCATGGAGGGATTTGATTATATTCCACCGGCAATGGAC
Organism: Lachnospiraceae bacterium; assembly: GCA_036653135.1. Taxonomy (GTDB): domain Bacteria; phylum Bacillota; class Clostridia; order Lachnospirales; family Lachnospiraceae; genus Petralouisia. Next base: position 450 of record JAVVUO010000042.1, on the reverse strand, counting down.
GGGGAGCTGCTAGGTGAATTGACTAGAGAACAATATCAGAAGTTCGTGAATATTCTAAGGAATCAGAATGTATATGATGTGGTAATTCTAGATTTTGGCTCTATGATACCGGGATTTTTCCAACTCTTAGACAGTTGTTCTAAAATTTATATAACAAGAGAACAAGGAATGATGTCCCAGGGAATGGCAGAACAATTTGAGGAAAATATAAAGCGCCATGGCACACTGAAACTGTCGGACAAGATAAAACAAGTGGAATTTCCACGAATGCAAAGGCAGTACTTAACAAAGGAACATTTGATGCAGCAGTGGCTGTGGGGAGAAATGGGAGATTATGTAAGAAAGCTTGTAGGAGCGTGAGAGGGACAAGTGAGATGGAGAAGTGAGAAGAAGTGAGATGGAAAAGTGAGAAGAAGTGAGAGGGAGAAATGAGAGGGAGAAGTGAGATGG
>JAVVUO010000041.1:0-19868 GCA_036653135.1 Lachnospiraceae bacterium | reverse complement strand
GTAATTATTATCATACAGCAGAAAAAGCTGAAAATCAAACTGCATTTTGATTACAAAAATAGCATTTCGGTTACAAGACTATACTTTTCACTTACAAATACTGCATTTCGTTTACAAAGATATACTTCTCAAATACAAAGATGGCTTCTCGAATTACAAAGTGGCATCTCGTGCTACTATTAAGTTTAATAAAACACGAAGTCGATATTTCACATTCCTAAATTAGATATTCATCTAGTACGATTTCTTTGATTTCTGGTTTTGACAGCATCCATGTCATATTGCCCGTATTATCCTTGAAAAACACCATATGCCAATGAGAAATATTTCCGTCTTCGTCCTTAGACAAATTCAAATTATCCACACACTTCTCAATTTCTTCTACTGGAATTACGACAAGTGTCTGTTCATCTTTACACCCATAAATAACGTAGCATTCATTGCATCCTTTTAAATCATCCAAAGGATTCCTACGATATGCAAACCAGTATTTATCACGGTTTCCTTGCTTGTATGCCTTAGAAGTTGTAACAATATATCCCTTAATTCCATCTGCTGTTTTATATGTACTTCTTCCAACTTTAATCAATTCAGTGTTAGTGATTTGAGCTAGGCGAGAAATGCATTTATCTGCAAACTTTACCTTTTTATTAACAACAGGTAACGGCTGTGGTGTCACAACAGTTTTTATGATTTCATGAGGCTCGTCTTCTAAAATCTCATATTCTATACCTAAAGACTCGCAGAACAAATGCTTTATTTTATCAAATCTCTTCGTACAATAATCCATATAATATTCCTTTAATACCTCAAAGTCTTCTAGCTTTTCATATGGCACATCCATCCACTCTAAATCTTCTTCTTCGGTAAAACTATATTTCGTTTCCACATCGGATAATTTTACATTAAGAAGATATTTTTTGTCTTGATAGAAGTTTTTATCCTTCTTACTCCTATTTACATACTCTGGAAGATAACAAAGATTTGCAATACAGCTTACTGGTAAGCCATCTCCGCTACAGCTTTCTATAAGTTTTCTCATCTGCTCCTTGGGTGCAATATGTTCTACATCGAATCTATCTATAGACAACTGATCCATTGCTGTAAATGTCTTTAGATAAATACAGTTTAATACAACAAATTCTTCACTCTTTGGGTTGGCTACTTTCTTTGTTTCTGAACGTAGCATGGATTTTTCGAAGAGACTATCTAATGCCACCATCCAAGTTCTACTCGAAATTGTGTTCATATACCTGTTAGGTTTAGCTGCTGCATGAATTTTACCAGTACCGCCTTCGCTCCAATAATTTGTAATAATATCGTATACATAATATTGAATCAGATTCTTTGACACAATGTTCTTTCTAGCTGCCCATGTTTCGGCTAAATGTTTGTAATCACCGTTCACAAACATCTCTTTAAATGTAGTCGATATCATCGACAATACTTGATATTTGGAATGAAAAATCTTATTTGTATTTCTTGAATTTCCCTTGAATTTTGTTATCGCTGAAATAGCAGCATTAACAAAATCAATTGCCTTATAAATAGCACTTTCCAATTCATCCAGATTTATGGTTTGAAGGTTCTTATATAATACACGAATCCTGTCTGCATCATTGAGACAGGCATTTACAAGTTCAAATGCCAAAGGATTGACGGTATCATCCGCCAGATTCTTGTTAAAACCGAGGATTTCATATTTATCTACAAGATACTTTCCTAAGCCGAATAAATACTCAAAAGCATTCACTCTTTTGTTGGTACGCATATCCGCTCTACTATAGCCATAAATAAAATAACCGTCTTCTACAAATGTGTCATACTTACGCACAATATGCTCAATAATATCCGTATTACTTATATTATATTTTTCATTAACCGGCCAAGCTGCTGCATATACTTCGTACTGATCCAATGGAGTTCCCTTGGAGTTGATTCTATCAAATATATCTGGAAGATTACTTTCCGCTCCCGTGTACACAATAACAGGAATTTGAGTTCCAGCAATCTTATCGTATAAATCCTGTCTTTCCTCAAAAAAAGAAGTTATGATACTAATCATTGAACCTATAGGGTCATATCCAGCATCAAATTCGTCTGCAATCTTTTTTGCTACATTAAAGTATTGCAAATTCTTAAATGTCTTTTGTTCTTTAATGAAGGTCATGAGAATTGTACGGATTTTTGTATAATCTTCGGAATTTGTCTTTTTTAACTGCTCCGAAATTTTTTCACAGAACTCATCGGATATACTATCATCGTAAAAAAATTCTGTAGGATTGTTCATGTATTTTTTTATGCTATTTCCACGCTGCAAACCATCCACCAAAATATATGTACGTTTATTATCTTCAAAGGTCTCATAAAAAAGCATTGTACCGACAGGATAACCTTTGATTAGCGAATCGATAAATGTTTGCTCTTGTAATCTACTCCATCTTTTACCTCTTTGAAACATCGGAACTACAATTCGCTTATTATCTTTATGCATATCTTGCAATGCAGATGATAAATCCTGTAGCGTCCAATTTTCACAAGTACATCCTGCCATATTCTTCATCCTTCCTTTTGACATCTAAATAAATTTTTTCATACAATCCGCCAAAACCCTCAAATAGCTGTCAACAACACTACACACTCCCACTATGCCAGCAGTCCTATGCACTCCCCAAGGCATATCGCAACAATCGGTCAACCCTTATAAACACTGGGTTTGAGTGTATTCGGTTATTGTTTTTCCACCTGCTGAATTTTGGGCGGACATAATGATTTTTCTATATCTCACTAAAATGCCCTGTTTAGGGCATTCTCGGCACTATTACTTGCCAGTACGTGTCATCAACACAACGCACTCCACATGCCCTGTCCCCGGAAACATATCCACACACCCCAGCCGTTTCACCCTATACCCCCTAGCCTGCAAAACCTCTAAATCTCTTGCCAGACTGGTTGGCTTACAGGAAATATACAATAACTGATCTACTTGATAGTTTATAATTTTCTCAAGTGCCTTGGGATGAATTCCATCTCTTGGAGGATCTAGCACGATGAAATCCGGTTTTTCCTCAATTATATCAAGCACTTTTAACACATCCCCTGCAATGAATTCGCAGTTATGTAACCCATTTAATTCTGCATTTTCCTTTGCGGATTCTACCGCTTCTTCTATAATTTCCACACCAATTACTTTTTTTGCCACTGGTGCTAAAATTTGTGCTATGGTTCCGGTTCCACTATATAAGTCATACACCAGTTTTCCATTTCCGGCATCTGCCACATATTCCCTCGCAGTTTCATACAGCACCTCTGCTCCCAGTGAATTTGTCTGAAAAAAAGAAAATGGAGAAATTCGAAAGCGCAGTCTCAAGAGTTCTTCATAAAAAAAATCTTGTCCAAACAGTATTTTGGTTCCTTGGTTAATTACTGCATCAGCCAAACTATCATTATGTGTATGCAAAATACCAACAATTTTTCCTTCCAATTTTAAATTTACTAACAATTGGCAAAATTTCTCTTGAAGTTTCTTCTCTTCCTTCTCTGGCATTTGTGTTGTGGTAATCAAATCCACTAGAATTTCTTGAGTTTTTACTGCCTTTCGCACTAATAGATGACGTAAATATCCCATATGACGCATTTTATGATAATAAGATGTATTTTGCTCTTGAAAGTATTCAAGTACTGTTTCAAGAATACGAGAGTAATCCTCATCTACAATTTTACATCCCGTTACTGTTACAATATCATGAAAACTGCCACGCTTATGCATTCCTAAAGCAAGAGGACCGTCCTTAAATGCATCTCCAAAGGAAAATTCCATTTTATTACGATATGCATACTGTCTAGGACTTTTCTTAATTCCTTCAAAAATATTATTTCTAATATCACAATATGGTGCACAAACCGGTTCTAGCAGTTCTTTTACCTGTTCTTCTTTTAATGCAATCTGCTTGTCATAATCTAGGTTTATAATAGTACAACCCCCACACATTCCAAAATGTTCACAAGGTGCTTCTTCCATTTCTAATGGCGATTTTTCTAAAATTTTAAGTACTCTGCCTTCCCCCTTTCCCTTTCTTACTTTGTTAATTGAGCAGGATACTTTTTGCCCCGGTATCACATTTTTTACGGTAACTAACATTCCATCTTCCAGTCGAACAATTCCTTTATTTGGAAATGTTACCTTTTCTACTATTCCTTCGCAAATCTGTCCTCTTTTCATGCTGCCTCCTGATTTTCGATTTTATCTTTCTATTCTCTGACACTTCATTTATTTTTCTTTCAAACCATTTTTTCTATTCTCTGACACTTCATTTATTTTTCTTTCAAACCATTTTTTCTATTCTCTGATACCTCATTGATTTTTCTTTCAAACTATCTTTCTATTCTCTGATACCTCATTTATTTTTCTTTCAAACTATTTTTCTATTCTCTGACACTTCATTGATTTTCTTTCAAACCATTTTTTCTGTTCTCTGACACTTCATTTATTTTCTTTCAAACCTTTTTTCTATTCTCTGATACTTCATTTATTTTTCTTTCAAACTATCTTTCTATTCTCTGACACTTCATTTATTTTCTTTCAAATTATTTTTTCTGTTCTCTGACACTTCATTTATTTTTCTTTCAAACTATCTTTCTATTCTCTGACACTTCATTGATTTTTCTTTCAAACCATTTTTTCTATTCTCTGACACTTCATTGATTTTTCTTTCAAACCATTTTTTCTATTCTCTGACACTTCATTTATTTTCTTTCAAACTATTTCTTCCAGTGCTCTACCAGCAAACTCTCTTATCTTATCTAAACTTTTATCTTGTCTAAGCCTTTTCTTTTATCTGAGATCTCTTATCTCAGCTTCTTCACCTGTGTCAGATCAATTTATTGACATATTACATCTCCTCCGCAGTTGCAATCCTTGCGGAGCATTTTTTATTACATAGGAACACTTGTAGAGTAGGTCAGAGGTCGCAAGACCTTTTTTTCCCCTCATCAAACCGTGCGTGAGGTTTTCCCTCATACGGCTTTTCGACATTCTTCTTTCTACAGCTTTACATCATGCAGTCATTCGTTGCAAACCTTTATCTTTTAAATTCAGCTTCATTTTATATAACCCTTTCAAACTTCTACTATTTTGGTGTTTCTTATTATACCACCTTGTAAATGTGCAAAGAATGTAGTAGTCGATTGCTTTCAACCATTTTCCAGCGTTTCTAGTCTTGTAATAATTTCTCCATCCTACAATCTTAGGATTCATTACCTTAGTCAATGCTTCTTCACTCTTTGGGAGTTTATTTCTCTGATTAATATTTTCTTTGATGGCTAATTTCATTTTCCTCATGGCTTTCTTGCTTGAATATTGATACGTTTCTCCATATGGCATTCCATTTTTCTTTCTTTTTGTGAATCTTCTATGGTGAATGCCTAGAAAATCAAACCCTTTCTTGCCCTCCCACATACATACTGTTTTTGTAGGATTGAGTGTCAGGTCAAATTTCCCCATGATGTACTTCATCAAATTCAAAGCGTGATTGGCACTTTTCTTATTTTTACAGATAATAACACTATCATCAGCGTAACGCACCAACTTCCCATAGGTAAGTCCATACTTTTCCCATAGTCGGTCAAACGCATCTTCTTTACCACACGGTGGTAGGTAGGGTCGCTCCAGTTTCGAACCACACCTTTCATAGATACCGTTTCCCATATACCGAAGGATTATCAGTGGTGCTTCCAGTTTCTTCCCACTTTCCATGGTCTTCGCCCAATAGGACGAGGCTCGACTTCCTCAACTCTCCTCTTTTCAGAGTAGTTTATTTTACGATACGGCAGAATTCACTTTATGTTACGGTCTGCATGATTGTTTGCACTTCTATCAAAATTACATTACCCACTCGCTTAGCACCCTGCATTACTGTAATGCACCGAGTTTGACTATACGGCTCACTGGCGATTACCGTAGTCGGACTTGCACCGACTGGTGTGGTCCAGCTTCCTGGACACGCTCCTATGTAATAAAAAACTCCCGCATTATCCAATGCGGGAGCATCTTTCTTTCCATTCTATTCTTCGGTTTCGTCTTCGTCATCAAAAAAATCTTCTTCAAAATCTTCGTCGAAATCATCTTCAAAATCTTCCAAATAATCTGGTGTAAAAAAACGATAAACACCATATGCGATTGCTGCAACGGCTACGACTGCACCTACAATTGCAAGTATCCAAAGCGTCTTGGATTTTTTTTCTTCTTTTTCTTTTTTGTGCAATAATTCATTAAACTTTACTGTGTTCAATAATTCATCAATTTTGTCTCTATTCATGATTACCGCTCCTTCTCCACTTTTCTTATTGGTTCTTTCAAATTCAATTGATATTATAAGTATAACATAACTTTTCCGGTTAGCATACCCAGTTTAGTAAAATTTTATACTTTTTTTAATTTTGCAAATGATGCGAACATCTTTTTCGTTCCTACCCGGTCAAATGCCACGGTAACTTCAAAATCTCTACCACCTTCTATTACCTGAATTACATCTCCCTCTCCAAATTTTAGATGCTTCACTCGATCGCCTACACCATAATTTAAAGATATCTTGTCAGTACTGTTACTGTGAAACGCTGTATTCTGATATGGTTTTGCCTGAAAGGAACTTTGTGTACTAAAAATCGGTTTTACTTTAGAAGCTGCTTGGCGGAAAGACTGAATTGGTGCTTCTGAAACAGTCTTTGTAACCGGCGGCGTTCGTAATGCTCCTGCCAAAAGATTTCTTGGTATTTCTTTTACAAACCTTGATACCTTATTATATTGTGTTTCGCCTCGAATCATACGCTGCTTTGCACAAGTAATTGTTAAATCTTTCTTGGCACGGGTAATTCCTACATAGCAAAGCCTACGTTCCTCTTCAAGTTCCGTAACGTCTTCTGATGTAATTGTCATATAACTTGGAAATATTCCATCTTCCATTCCCACCAAATATACATGTGGAAATTCTAATCCTTTGGCACTATGTAAGGTCATCAATACTACGTAATCATTGCTTTCCTGTAAATTATCAATGTCTGCTACTAATGCGACTTCTTCTAGAAATCCGCTTAGTGTTGGCGTCTCTTCTGTCTCTTCGTAAGCCACCACCTTACTGATTAATTCATTGATATTTTCAATACGTATCTGAGCCTCCTCTGTATCTTCTGCTTCTAGTTCTTTCACATAACCTGTTTCCTCTATAATGTCCTGCATCAATTGTGAAATGCTTAAGTAGGATACCTTACTTCGCATCGCCTGAATAAATGTCACAAAAGGTCTGATTTTCACTCCAGCCTTTCCAATTGTGGGAATGTCATCTGCCAATTTCAATGCATTATAAAAACCTAATCCTTGTTCTATGGCATAATCTTGCACACGTCCTAATGTAGTAGCACCAATTCCACGCTTGGGTACGTTGATAATTCTGCGAACGGCCAAATCATCTCTTCCATTATCAATGGTTTTAAAATATGCCAATAAGTCTTTAATTTCCTTTCGAGCATAAAAATTAACGCCTCCTACAATTTTATATGGAATATTAGAAACTACAAAACGTTCTTCAAATAAACGTGACTGGGCATTCGTACGGTACAAAATGGCGCAGTCACCATACTGGCACACACCTTCTTTTACTTTTCTATGAATATCGTTAATGATATAAGATGCCTCTTCATATGCTGTATCAAATTGTTGAAACTCGATTTTTTCCCCTTCATCATTATCTGTCCAAAGAACCTTTGATTTTCTTCCTATATTATTACCAATTACTCCATTAGCTGCATTTAAAATATTCTGAGTCGAACGATAGTTTTGCTCTAGCTTAATCACTTTTGCATTTGGATATATTTCTTCAAAATTCAGAATATTCTTAATATTCGCTCCCCTAAACTTGTAAATAGACTGGTCATCATCACCCACTACACACAAATTTTGATATTTCCCTGCCAAAAATTTAATTAGTTGAAACTGAGCTGTATTAGTATCTTGATATTCGTCCACCATAATATATTTAAATCGTTCCTGATAATATCCTAATACTTCTGCATCATTTTGAAATAATTCAACTGTTTTTACAATCAAATCATCAAAATCAAGTGCATTATTCTTATGAAGCTGTGCCTGATATTCCCTATATACCACAGCCTGTTTCTCTTTTGCAAAATCACCGGTTGCTCTCAGTGTAAATTCTTCTGGAGAAATCAGTTCATCCTTAGCAGAAGAAATCGCGCCTAGAAAAGATTTTTCTTTATAAACTTTAGTATCAATTTGCAAACGCTTACAAATATCTTTCATTAGCGTTTTTTGATCATCACTATCATAAATAGTGAAATTCTTATCATATCCAAGACGATCAATATAGCGTCTTAATATGCGCACGCAGGTGGAATGAAAGGTAGATACCCAAATACTTTCTGAACCAAAACCAACTAAACTGTCAATTCGTTCCCGCATCTCTCCCGCTGCCTTATTGGTAAAGGTGATTGCCATAATATTATATGGATTTACACCTTTTTCTTCAATTAAATACACTGCTCTATGGGTTAGCACACGGGTCTTTCCAGAACCGGCTCCTGCTAGAATTAATACCGGCCCATCTGTTTTAAACACCGCTGCCTGCTGCATAGAATTTAATTCATCATACATACTCATAGTCTTATCCTCTCAAAAAATCAAACGTATGTTTATTATAGGGTATCCCCTTTGATATTTCAACCTGTTTCACAAAAATACAACAAAATACTTGTCATATAGTTTTTATTACTATATAATGAATTATGAGGTGACACAAATGACAATTGATCAAAAGGATTTACTGAACAGCATAATAGAAAGTCTTTCTCGTATTGATTATGTTAAGCCGGAAGATCTTCCCAATATTGATTTATATATGGATCAGGTTACGACGTTTATTGATTCCCAATTATCTGTTTCTAAGCGTCATCCGGATGATAAAATTCTTACCAAGACTATGATTAACAATTATGCGAAAAATAATCTGCTTCCACCACCGGTTAAAAAAAAATACTCAAAAGAACATATTTTGGCTTTAATTTTTATTTATTATTTTAAAAATATTTTGAGCATTGGAGATATTCAAGAAATTTTAAACCCAATTATGAATAAATATTTTGCCTCTGATTTAAATTTTAATTTAGAGAATATTTATTCTGAGGTATTTCGCCAAGAAGCAGCTGAGGTTCACAATTTACAAAAAGATATTGCTAAAAAGTATCAGACTAGCCATCACATGTTTTCAGATGTACCTGCAAAAGACCTAGATGAATTACAGCAGTTTGCTTTTATCTGTATGCTAAGCTTTGACGTTTATGTCAAGAAACAACTAATTGAAAAGCTTATTGATTCCAAATCAGCAGAACCTGATGAAGCAGCTTCTGATACATCAAAACACTCTAATTGTAAAGCTAAGGATTCTAAACAACAAGTTTAACCATGCTGCATCTATGTTTTGTTCTTAGCATCCTAAAAATATAATACTCTCCGAAACTCTATTACCTATTCTTATAGGTTTTTCGGAGAGTGTTTTTTTAATTCTTCTACTTTGCTGATTTTTTCTATCTTACCAGTTCTGTTATTTTCCCTGATTTTTCTGTTCTGTTTCCTTCTTCTACTTTGCTGATTTTTTCTATCTTACCAGTTCTGTTATTTTCCCTGATTTTTCTGTTCTGTTTCCTGCTTCTGCTTTGCTGATTTTTTCTATCTTACCAGTTCTGTTACTTTCCCTGATTTTTCTGTTCTGTTTCCTGCTTCTGCTTTGCTGATTTTTTCTATCTTACCAGTTCTGTTACTTTCCCTGATTTTTCTGTTCTGTTTTTTCTGTTCTGTTTCCTTCTTCTGCTTTGCTGATTTTTTCTATCTTACCAGTTCTGTTACTTTCCCTGATTTTTCTGTTCTGATTCTTCTGTTCTGTTTCCTGCTTCTGCTTTGCTGATTTTTTCTATCTTACCAGTTCTGTTACTTTCCCTGATTTAAGTCTTATTTATTCTTTAAGTCTTACTTATTCTTCCAGCTTATTTCCTGGCGTTCTTGCAAATACCATATCATACCCATCATTTCCATAATTCAAGGAACGGTTTACTCTACTGATTGTTGCTGTGGATGCCCCTGTCTTTTCTGCTATATCTAGATATGTTTTTTGAGCACGTAACATTCTTGCTACTTCAAATCGTTGTGACAACGAAAGTAGCTCATTTATAGTGCACACATCTTCAAAAAATGTATAACATTCTTCCTTGTTTTCCAAACTGAGTATTGCTTCGAACAAATGGTCTACGGCTTCCGTTCTTATTTTTTTGCTCATATGCCATTCTCCTTTTCTCTTGGTTTCGTACTATTTTGTATTCTGTATTGTGCTACTTTTATACGTTATCCTGTGATGATTTTAACATATTAAAGTCTTGAAGTAAATAGCGAAAATAATCTTCCCCAAGAAATACCTTCCGTCTGGCAACCCAAGGTGACCTCAAGCTTATGATTTTGAATTATTACTCTTTTTGTAATAATTCAGATACGTTTTTAAAATCTGTGGATTGTAATTAACTACTAGTTCCTGTGGAAAATCTGCTGCATCTAATACCTCTTGGGCATATTCATGTTTTCCTACTGCAAGGTCTACATGTGCATCAGAATTCATAGCAATCGGAACTTCATATTCCTTACATAGTTTCAGCATTTGAGCGTACTGTTCCCTGGGATTTCCGCGAAAACTTCCCGGTGTAAGAGAGGCATTATTCACCTCTAAAATAACATGATATTTTTTTGCTCCCTCTACCAAAGCTTCGTATTCAATAGGAAACTTTACATCATCCGCATGGGCAATCAGATTTACATACGGATTCTTCATTGCATTGAGATATGCTTTAGTATTTTCTTTTACCGTTCCCGCCAAATAGCAAGGCATATGAATACTTGCCAACGTTAAATCCATATCCTGCAATACAATTTCTGGTAAATCTACATGTCCTTCATAATCTAAAATATTTAATTCCGCTCCATAAAGTACTGTCATTTCTTTATGTTTTCTGCTCAATGCACGATAATTCATAAAATATATACTATGACAGCTTCCCGGCATAGCCGGTGCATGTTCTGTAATTGCATAAACTTCCAGTCCACGTTCCCATGCGGCTGCAATCATTTCATTACGCGTATTATATGCATGCCCGCTAACTAATGTATGGGTATGCAAGTCTGTTTTGTCTAACATATTATTCCTCTTTTCTGTATCTGCTATTTTAAAAGAAAGCGCAAGAGCCATTCTTTTACCGTAGTATACGGCATGTATCGTACATTAATATCCAAATAATTGCTCTTTTTTAAAATACTTTTTCTATGACTAAAGGTTCGAAAGCTTTCTTTTCCATGATAACTTCCCATTCCGCTGGCTCCTACTCCTCCAAATCCCGTATAGGAACTTGCTAAATGGACTATGGTATCATTAATACAGCCCCCTCCAAAAGAAACTTGAGATAAGAACTCCTGCTCTGCTTTTTTATTTTTCGTAAACAAATAAAGTGCTAACGGCTTCGGGCGTGCTCTTACAAATGCTTTCGCTTCTTTTATAGTATCAAATTCTAAAATTGGCAATACTGGTCCAAATATTTCTTCTTTCATAATAGGCGCATCTGAAGTAACATTCACAAGAACCGTTGGCGCAATTTGTAATGTTTCTTTGTTCCAAGTTCCACCTATTACCACCTTTTCTCCCTTTATCAAACTGCAAATTCGTTGAAAATGCTTCTCATTTATGATTTTGGGATAATCTTCTTTATTCTCTAATTCATTGCCGTACATTTTTTTAATCCAGCCTACGACATATCTTAAAAATTCCTTCTTTACACTAGATTGAACCAAAACATAATCCGGTGCCACACAGGTCTGCCCCGCATTTAAAAATTTTCCAAATACCAGCCGTTTCGCTGCCAGCTTTAAATCTGCAGATTCTTCTATGATGCAAGGACTTTTTCCTCCCAGTTCCAAAGTGACCGGTGTCAAATGCTGTGCCGCTTTTTCCATTACCAGCTTTCCTACCTTTACCCCTCCGGTAAAGAAAATATAATCAAATTTTTGTTCTAACAGCTGTCTGTTTTCTTCTCTCCCACCTTCTACCACTGCAACATATTCTTGAGGGAATATTTTTTCTATGATTTCTTTTATCATCCCTGATACATGTGGCGAATCATTAGATGGTTTCAATATGCAGCAGTTTCCAGCAGCAAGTGCTCCGATTAGCGGTTCCATACACAGCATAAACGGATAGTTCCAAGGTGACATAATCAACACCACTCCAAAAGGTTCTGATATTACATAACTTTTAGAGGGAAACTGGGTAATAGGCGTACCTGTTGTCTTGTTCTTCATCCAAGAAGATAGATGTTGTCTTGTATATGACAATTCCGACAGTGTAAGTCCAATTTCCGTCATATAAGACTCAAACCCCGACTTATTTAAATCTTTTTTCAAAGCAGCTTTTATTTGTGGTTCCTTTTGCTGAATCACTTCCTTTAATTTATCTAATGCTTTGAGACGTGATTTTAAAGATAATGTTCTTCCGCTTTCAAAATATTGTTTCTGCACTCTTGCTAGTTTTTCAATTTCCATATAAGAATCTCCTATTTACTATAAATTCAAAGGTGATTTCTGATTTCTTTTTCATCAACCTTTCCTATTATATCACACTTTTCTTACTTTCTCATATCCTATTTAAGAAAGAATTTGGAGGATTATTATGAAAAAATTTCTTACCAGCCTGACTGCCTGCTTGCTTTGTAGCGCCTTCCTTATCACCACCATTTCCTTAACTGGATGCTCTAGCAGTCAAGATTCTAAACACACAAAAGAAGCCAATACAAAAGTCACCTTAAACGAAGTGGCTCATTCTATTTTTTATGCACCTATGTATGTTGCCATAGAAAATGGATATTTTAAAGAAGAAGGTATTATACTCACTTTAGTCACTGGTTTTGGTGCTGATAAAACCATGACCGCTGTACTCTCCGGAGAAGCGGATATTGGTTTTATGGGACCTGAAACCACTGTCTACACTTATAATGAAGGTGCCAAAGACTATGTTACTAATTTTGCCCAGCTTACTCAGCGTGCTGGAAATTTTTTAGTTGCCCGTGAAGAAATGCCTGATTTTTCCTGGACTGATTTAAAGAATCACACTGTTCTAGGTGGTCGTAAAGGCGGAATGCCACAAATGGTGTTTGAATACATTTTAAAACAAAACAACATGATTCCTTCTACTGATCTTACCATTGATCAAAGCATTGATTTTGGCTCTACAGCCGCAGCTTTTTCCGGTGGACAGGGTGATTTTTCTGTTGAATTTGAACCAAGTGCAACTGCTTTAGAAGCTGAAAATGCAGGCTTTGTAGTTGCCTCTTTAGGTGTGGATTCCGGTTATATTCCCTATACTGCCTTTAGTGCAAAACACAGCTATTTGGAAAAAAATCCAGACATCATTCAACATTTTACCAATGCTTTGCAAAAAGGTATGGACTATGTGACCAATCACACTCCGCAAGAAATTGCCGCTGTCATTGCTCCTCAGTTTAAAGAAACTGAATTGGAAACCATTACCAACATTGTCACAAGATACTACCAGCAAAACACCTGGAAAAGCGACTTGATTTTCGAAGAAAGCAGCTACACTTTGTTACTAGATATTCTAAATGAAGCCGGTGAACTTTCCAAAGCTCCTCCTTACACTGATTTAGTCACCACTGAATTTGCTGAAAAATCTGTCAAATAATGCTTGCATCAACTAACCTAGCATATTCAAATCACTTGAACTTATCTAACTTTCCTTACATTCTCTCTACCTGCATGTGCAAAAATTACCCCATACCATATCCGTTGCTGCTTTTTTGTTCATTTTTTGCGTATGTAGGTAGAGTTCCTGATTCTCTTGTCCAGCTTCTTTTATAACTTATTCCCCCATCATTGCATAAAATACCCTATCTTCTGTCACTTTTTGATTTTCCATATTAGTGCATGGTTTCCCATCTTCCTCCATCCAGTAATGAAATGTTTCTGTAGGAATCGTAGGTACCAGTAAATGGCTTCCCTCCTGCAAGCGATATGTTTTATATAGTTCTCCCCCAATCCTGTAACAAATTGTAAATGTCTTTTTTAGCTCTTTGGCGTATTGCTCTAAGACTACTGTTTTCGCTGCTGACACCTGTCCCTGCTGTCCATTAGGATGATAGAATTTTTCCTCTGCCTTCACAGAAAGAATACCAGTATTCTGATCTGCCTTTGCTATGCAAAGAGTAACTTCTCCATTACTTTGTATTCCCATTAAAATTCCTTGTGTCACATCTGCTAGAAATTCTTGTTGATTTTGTATATTCTCCCCATTTACAGTATCTACCGATTGTTCTATGGCCGCCTCTATGGAATGTGCTATCTCGTTTTGCCGAATATTTCGATTTGTTACCGTCAGCGTAATGGTAATAACCAGCAATGCAATGACACCTAATGTAATTCCGTAAATCGTATTCTTCACTTATTTTCTCCTATCCTTTGTCTACGGTAAGTGTTATTTTTTCTGTTGTGCTCTTCCCTCTTTTATCCTTTGCCTGCAATGTAAATACATACCTTCCACTTTCTTGAAACTCCACCCAATGCTTTTCTTTTTGATAACATTCCATCTTGCTGTTCCCTTGTATGTCTGTGATTTCCTTCACTCCAATTTCAAGAATTGCTCCCTCTGCATCCATTGCCTGAAATGCTTCTTGTATTTGTATCTTACTATTTGAGTAGAAACATTTCTCACACTGATATTCTATTTTTGGTGCAACGCGTTTGCATAATTCCATAAGCACCTTTTGTTCTATATAAGAATATTCTTGCGCTGAGGATTCTCCTAAGCGAATTCCGATTTTAGTCAAACCACAGTTTCCAACAAACCATGTAAGGATAACCAGTGCCACAAGCACTGCTATGATTCCAGCTCCCAACTGTTGAAACACCTGCTGCATCTTTTATCTCCCTTCTTATCTCAACATATTCCTTCTATAAAAATACGGATTGCTTCATACCATACACCCTGTTCCTGCATCATTCTTGCCACAGTTCCTGTGATTCCCAATGCCGCTGCTATTCCAAGCACAACACCACCATATTCATTTAAAATAAGTTTCATTCTATGTTTCCCCTCCTTTTATATCCGGCTTTTTCTAGAAACCGGACATTGTAATCAGCAGCAAATAGAAAATACCAAAAAACGACCCTCCTAAAATTGTATAAAGAACCGACCCTCCTAATTCATCCATCATAAATTCCATTCTGTCACCTCCTATCTTGCAAATCCTCGTACTTGTCTTGTTGACTGCATTTGAAGTACCTGTATTGCATAATTATATTTTAATATTACCTCTGCCGTTTGAATTTGCTGTTCTTCATCGTACACCATAGGTTGAATGGATAACCGATACCCCATATTTTCTGCCTGCTGAATACAAGCACTCATTACTTCCGCATTAAAATTACTGCATTCAATTTCATCAATTACATCCCTATGATAATTCTGTGCTGCTCCTGCTTCAATTCCCGCTGTTACAACGCCCATTCCCACCAGTGCCTGAAGCAGAATAAAAAATAATCCCATATACATTTTTACTACCTGACCCATGATTTTCCTCCTTTAGTTCAACTTCATATGAGTGAAAAAAACCAGCATAAACACCACCATATTAGTCATCATTTGAAGGGAAACCGTTAACTGTGGAAGATAAAATATTGTACTGATTCCAGTAAGACTTTTTTCATTTTGCGCTTTTTCTGACTTGTCTAGCAATTTATTATTTCGCTGCACCATAACCCGAATTTGGTTTTTAATATCTCCATTTCCTGCTTCTGAAATAGAATATAACATTTTCATTGCAGCCTGTACTCCCGATAGCGGAAATTTTTCAAAGAATTTCATATAAGGCATTACGGAATCCGGATGTCGTAAGAGTCTTTTACTTAAAAGCTTTAGCTCCTCTTGTAACACCGCCGGCGCATTTGTAATGGTTTTTTCAATTGCCACTTGTACATTATTTCCCTGTAATAGAAGTGACATTTCCATCAGCCATTGAGGAAAACATAAATTGATTTCTCTTACCACGCGCTGGTATGCCAGTTGATATCCTATTTTATGCTGATTCAATAGAAATAGTCCCAATACAAACAAGCTTCCGGCAATGGGTACTTTGCCCGCTATTCCAAAGCAAAAGGAGGCAACTAGGAAGGGAAGGGAGGTTAACATACTTTTTCTTTGCTCTTTTGTTTCATTATATTCTGATATAAACCTTTGATAACGGTACATTTTATCCTTCTCTACCACCACTTCCCTCTCAATCCAGCTTTGGGCAATTTCACGATTTGCCCTTGCAAAAATCAAAATACTAGAGCATAGATACAATGCTGTAATTACTTGAGTAATTGGATGTGCTACAATGGAATATTCCATTGGCATAGCACGGTATACACCATGAAATACAAGAGCTAAGCCAACGGTAATTACAAGTGCAAACAACACTCTAACTCGTGCCGCTTTTTTATCTTCTTGAAGCAGTAATGTATTATCTGCCCAAATATCTTTATCTGCCAGTAATAATAAAATTCCTTCCTGACAATCGCCGCCACTTTTTTCCACCCGTTTTAGATATTCATGCATCCCTTTCACTCGGCGGTTAGGATACTCTTTTTCAATTATGGCAAACGCTTCTCCATACAAATCTTTCTCATAGACACCACCTTCTAGGTATGCTGTTGTTGCTTCCATTGCTTTTCCCATTTTTCCTTCCGGAAACATAGTTTTCGTATCTTTTAACGCAGATAGTATCTTATGGTTCATCTGAAAAGAGTACATCATCTGTTCCATATAATCTGTTACGTCTAAAAAACGCTTATGTTCATACATATTTTTATATCCATCCAATACCAGTCCCGGTAAACAAAATGCCATTACTACCGCTACCACCATAATCCAATACCATTTCAGTGAAAACAGCACACCACACACACCTGCTCCTAGTACTGACCCCATTACGGATATCATATATTTTCCCATAGAAAAATGATATCCATAGCTGTCTATCTGTTTTTGGAGATTCCCTGGATTCATGAAAGATACCATGTGTGCTTGTTTTCTTTTTTCTTGTTTCATGCTCTCTTACGCCCCCTTTGCAAAAGAAATATCCAAGGGTTCATAATGCATCGTCAGTGGAGATTGAAATGGATATTCAATTCCTCCCCGTTCAAATCGTTTTAAAACGTCAGTGGGAAGTTCTCTGGAAATCAATTTTCTATCTTCCATTAGTCTATAAATCCGATTCTTTCCGTTACATCTGTCATAAAAGCACACTTGGTCAATGTAGCGTTCCATAATTCCTTTTTCATTTTCACTTTGGCGAAGCAATACCCCTACACTGATAAACTCATAAATGTAATTTTCTAATCTGTCTGCATCCTTGGCTCTTCCTATCATGTTCATAATGCGATCTGGCAGATTACGCAAATCATCTAGGTGAAGCGTGGTAAATCCATATACTCCCGTAGACCATTGTTCCAGCAAATACTGTACTTCGATAGAACGGGCTTCTGAAAGAATAATCCATTTTGGATTCTGGCGCAGACACAGTTTAATGGCATCAGTATAACTTAAGTCCTTTCCTACCTGTAATTCCACGCAATCATTTAATGGATTGATTTCATGAAAATGCATTTCCAGATTATCTTCAATGGTAATTGCTCTTTGATTGGGAGGGATAAAACGTGAAAAAAACTTGGCACATTCCGTTTTTCCAACACCTGGTTCTCCACAAAATGCAAAATTCATCTTTGCCTTAACACAGTTAATTAGCAAACTGAGTATCGGAAGGGAGCAGTAACCACTTTCCAACATACTTTCTACTGTATGACGTACCTCTGGCAATGATTTTCGAATACAGATAGAACGTCCTGATACTGCCGCTGATTCATGAACAATACTAATGCGAAGAGAGCTTGTCTCTGCCTCTAATATATTATTTGCTTTATTAAAAGCTTTATTAACACGGTTGGCAATTCGATGGGTAAATCGTTCTACAAACTCTTCCGACACCTCCACCGGTGCATGATATCTTCCCTTTTTTAAATCCGTAATCCACAGTGCATTGCCATTATAATCAATATCTGTCACATTTTTATCTTGAATATACGGGGCAAATACCCCAAAATCCTGTTCCGTTAATTCCCAATTATGCTCCATAGTCTCCTCCTTTTTCAGCCGGACAAAATTGTCCGGCTGTCAATCCTGTTGCTGCTACATACTTGCTTTTTTAAACAAATTACTGATTAAATCTAAAAATGCTGTATGCACCGGTCCACCACTTGCCAGCAGCAGTACCACAATAGCAATCAATGCTACAATTCCTACAGCTGTAATAATAATACCGCTGTATTCTTCAAAGATTACCTTCATTTCACAGACCTCCCCTCTCTGGACGCACTCTGCTCCTTATTCAATTCTTCATTTCATGCATTGGTAATTGGCGAAACTACTAGGCCAACTGATTAAGAATTTCTTCTTATGCAGAAATATGATTGTCGGCTAAGACCAGCCAACGGTAAGAAATATGATACAGAAACTTGTTCTGTATGGGTATTGTAAATCATGTTTTTCAAAAAAGCAATTGGATATATCTCACAAAAAAAAACCAAAAAAAACAAGCCCTGTAACTGCAAACACGCTTGTCACAAGGCTTTTTGTTGTCAAAAGCTTATTTTATTTTAGATGTTTTCTACTATTTTTATTGCTTCTTTCAGATAAGGATTGTCTATTTCGGTGAATTTTCCCTCATCTGCCAGCTTTGCATATTGTGGATTTAAAGGCATCTTCCCCAGTACTTTAAGCTTCATCTGCTCAGCTACTTCCTCAATATGACTTTCTCCAAATATATTGATTTCTTTTCCACAATCCGGACAGGTAAAATAACTATAATTTTCTATCAGACCTAATACTGGAATATTCATCATACCTGCCATGTTAATTGCCTTTTTTACAATTAACTGCACCAATTCTTGTGGAGATGTGACAATTACAATTCCATCTACTGGAAGTGACTGAAATACAGTTAATGGCACATCACCAGTTCCTGGGGGCATGTCCACAAATAGGTAATCCAAATCTCCCCAGTATACATCATGCCAAAATTGTTTCACCGTAGAGGCAATTACAGGACCTCTCCAAACCACCGGTGCTTCTTCGTCATCCATAAGAAGATTGACAGACATAATCTTCGTTCCATCTACTCCTGAAATTGGAAACAGTCCCATATCATTTCCCTCTGCTGGTCCATGAATTCCAAACATTTTAGGAATAGAAGGGCCTGTAATATCCGCATCCAAAATTCCCACTTCATATCCTGATTTTCTCATTGCCGTTGCTAAAGATGCCGTTACAAATGACTTTCCTACGCCACCTTTGCCGCTTACAACACCAATTACTTTTTTTACGCTGGAACATGCATTCAGTTCCTCTGCCATGCTTTTAGGTGCACCACCTTGATTGCTTGGACATCCTTCACAACTTTCTTTGGAACAACTAGATGCACTACTGCAGTTACTGTTTTCTGCCATGGTATTTTTTCCTCCCGCTTGCTCATTTTTATGGTTCTGAATGATTACATTCGTTTTTACTTTTTTACTTTTCTGTTCTTTCCTGACAACGTATGTTATTATACCCTTTTTACTTTAACTTTTCAATAGACCTTTAGCTTGAGTTTCCGTAGTTTTATCCACAGAACCCCGATTTTATTACCTTCGTTATAAACAACTTTTATAAAATGCCCAA
>JAVVUO010000040.1:0-20294 GCA_036653135.1 Lachnospiraceae bacterium | reverse complement strand
AATATCAACAATAAAAATGAAGTAGAAATAGTTATCCTCAATTTAGCCTAATTGGCAAAAATATGTGAATAACAGAAGCATAACCACTCAATAATTTTCAGCATAATTACAACAACTTTTTTATAGATTGTTCAGCCGAAGGCTGAACTGTTACATATTTTTTTTCAAAAGCTTCTAGTGTCATAGGTTTATCAAAATAAAATCCTTGTATCATCTGTATCTGCATTTCTTTTAAAATCTCATATTGTCTTGCCTGCTCTACTCCCTCTACACAAACATTCATTCCTATGGTAGCTGCTAATTCACATACGATTTTTACAAATGCATTGGCATATTCATCTTCTCCTAAATCTACAATAAAGCACCGGTCAATTTTAATCACATCAATGGGCATTTCTCTGATATGATTTAGGGAGCTGTATCCGGTTCCAAAATCATCTAGTGCCACACGCACGCCCAAGCTTTTAATTTGACCTAAAATCAGTTTCATTCTTGCCATATCATTAATGGCAAGGCTTTCTGTTACTTCCAAAGTAAGATTATGAGGATCTATATTCGTTTCTTCCAAAACTTCTTGCACCCGCTGTGCAATATCATTACGCAGTAGCTGCACTACCGATAAGTTTACATTCACCTTATACTCTGGATGACCAAAATCATTCCAGTACTTACAATGACGGCAGGCTTCCAGCAGGACATAATCTCCAATAGGATTAATCAGCCCCAAATATTCCGCCAATGGAATAAATTCCGTAGGAGAAATAAATCCTAATTTTTCACAATTCCAGCGTATTAGTGCTTCTGCTCCCGTACATGGATTTCCGGGTTTTGATACGTCCATAATAGGTTGATAATATACTTCAAATTCATCACATGCATTCATCGTAGCATTGCGCATATTTTTTTCTAAGTCCAAACGTTTAATGGAACTGCTGTCCACATTGGTTTCATAAAATTCATAGCGATTTTTTCCACACTTTTTAGCTTCATACAACGCCAAATCTGCTTTTCGAATCAGTTCTTGCACATCTTCTCCATTAGATGGAAACCGTACAATTCCCATACTAACGGTACAATAGTAATCTGCACCCTTTAAATACCATGGTTTGGAAAAAATATCCAATATTTCCTGAATAATATGTTCCAGTCTCCAATAACTGTGATTGGAAACAATAATAATAAATTCATCTCCCCCCATACGATAACAGGTATTTTCAATTCCAGCTATTCTCTGTAAGCTATGGGATATGGCCTTTAACAGCACATCGCCGTATTGATGACCCAGTCCATCATTAATGTGCTTAAAATCGTCCAAATCCATATAAAGAAGTGCACCTTCCCCATTGGTGCCCTTAGTTTGACATATAAATTCTTCTAAATCCTGCTCACAGCGCATCCGATTGTAAAGTCCCGTAAGGAAATCATTGTTTGCCTGTTTTTCAATTCTCTGCTGATAACGCTTATTTTCCGTAATATCATAGATAGTATACAGTGCCACATTTTTTCCGTCTACCCATACAATTTCTGTTCGATGAATATCAAACCATTTATCTTCGTCTTCAATATAAATTTCTCGATTGCAGTTATCTTCTCGTTGTTCCATAGATTCTGAAAGAATACGTTCTGTATTTCCTTCCATCATAGTTTTGCGAAACAACCCACGGAATTTCTGATTTGTAAAGAATACTTTGTTTTCATCTAAGGCGCAGACACAAATACCGCATCCCATATTATCTAGAATTTCCTCCAAAGAAGCATAGGAGCCAGCTAATGAATTTTTAGTAATTCGTTTTGCCAAAATACTTTGAATCACGCGTTTTACATCATGGGCAAATTTAATCTCACTGATTTTCCATTCTCTTAAAGCGGTATATTCCAAAAAACATAAGTACATGGCCGCTTTTCCACCAATCTCAATGGGAAAAAACATTCCAGCTGTAATATGCTCTTCTTGAAAATACGTTCTAAATCCCATGGTCAACGGTGTATTTGCTGAAATTAAATATGGCTTTCCATTTAAAAATGGATATTCCTTTATGGATTTATTTTGAATTTTGTTCTTCTGGGAAATTACATTTTCCTGACTCCACTCACCAATTATACTAGCTGTTTCTTCCGTCTGATTGATTTGTATTAGCTGTGCACTGCCAAGATCTAAATACTGTCCTACATTTTGAAAAATCTGCTCTATTACTACAGGAAATTCCTGTTCCGATTCTAACATCTGAACCATTGCTGTCATGGCCTCGCTTCGCCTTAATGCTTCTTCCATGCGCTTTTCTGCTTGTCTGCTCTTTTGGGTTTCTGCTCCTGCTGACATTTCCTCCAAACGCATGGTGAAATACCTATGAAACATAAGATACATAAATTCCAATGTATCTGTAAATTGTTCCTGTGTTGTGGTCATTCCTATTTGGGAACTTTCCATATCCTGAGGTATTTTATCACGTAAAATGGCTCCAACCACCCACGTTGCCACTACTTTTTCTTCTGTGCAAACTACAACTGCACAAATCTTAATATGAGGCACCGGCAACTCAACTTCTATTATTTCTTCTAGTCCAAATTCTTGTATTTGCTGTAATAATTCCCTACAGACCTGTTCCGTTGCATATTTGCCAATATAGTTCCAGTCTTTTAACTGCTCACTAAGCTCCAACGCTGTTTGATTGGAATCCTTTAATTCTATTCCATACACATGATGAATCTTACAAAATCTATCCATTAATTCTTGGGTATCCTCTTGATTCCATATTGTTTTTGCGTCTAACCTTGTACCTTCTTCTCTTACTTTCATATGAACTGCCTAGCCCCTTTTTTCAATCATAAATAAATAATATTTTTCTTTATCATCCATACTATATTCTTGAAGTAACATCATATCCGTTCTCAATCGAAGGTGTTTCTTTACTAGATTTTTCTCATTGCAATACATCATAATTTTTCCTTTTTCCTGTAAAAGTTCCAATGATTTTTCAAAAAAATTCCGATACAATTCTTCTTGTTCCTCTTTGGTTTTTCTTCCTTTTTCCGGCATATTTGTTATAATTTCATCAAACAAATATTCATGGGTAAACTGAAAATAATCTCTGTTGATATAATAAACTGTTTTGCCTGCTTCTTGTGTGTTCTCCCTTGCCTTTGCAATAGCAGGTCCAAAAATATCAATTCCATACATTACTTTTGCCGGACAAATCCGATTGCGTTCTAGCAGCATGGTTCCTACCCCGCAAAAAGGATCTAATATCTGTGCCTCCTCTTTCATATAAGGTCTTGCTAACGCCGCAATCACCGCTGCCTGTGCCGGTCGTATGGAAGCTGCTACGGTATTCTTACGATAGGAAAATCTTGTGTCCGGTAAGGTAAACAGCTTCACCAATGGTAAAAAAGTTCCGTCCATACTTTCCATCAGTCGAATTTCAATTTCATAATCGGAAGTGGAATTACACAGTCGGTGATTGGATTGTTTTTCCAATTCAAAGCCACACTTTTTGGCAAATTCGCTACGCACATCCAGTGGTATTTTACTATGAAGTCCTAAACGAAAATAGTACGTTCCGCCTTCTTGATGACCTTGGTCTAGCAATTCTAGCAAATTAGATTCTGCAAGAGATTTTGCTGCCTGCTCCGGATTGGGGCCAATCCTTTTTACATTTAACGGAAATAATAGCTCACGATATGTGGGAATTGTCAAAAGACTGCGAATATCGTTTGTTATTACCTTCACTCCGCTTTTTAATATGGTACTTCTTCCATTTTCAATTTGCTGCTTGGTAATCTCCTGCCACACTTTTCCTGTGGTTAAAATCACTTCATATGTAGTTTCATATCCGCTGAATCTATGAGTTTTATGGAAAACTCCAGCTCGTACCAGTTTTTGAAGTGACATGATTTCTTCTCTGATATGCTTTTGTTCCTCCATTGCAGGTTTATATTCCTCTAGCTCATCTAATCTTTTTTGAAGCTTTGAAAGATATGGTTCATACGCAAGGGAACGCATTGCTTTCAAATAATCTCCTTTTAGAAATAGCTGTTCCTCGTTTTGATAGGTCTCCCACAGCAGTTCCATTGCTTCATCTGCTTTTAGTTTTCCTAATATCAATGCTGCATTCTTACGCACTTTGGGTTCTTTATGACACAATAGCTTCATAAACAGCGTATAATCTCCCTGCAATAATTCTTGTAATTCTAGTACTGATTCTGGTTGGTTCAATTCCATTTTTAATCCAATCAGATTTGTTCTAAGATTTTTTGGACTATTCAAACCTTCATAAAGTATTTTAACCATTTGGTTTTCTCCTGACTATTTCCCATTATTGATGCAACACGCTTTACATATTTTACTTGATTATTGGATTTTTAGCAAGCTTCATATCCACAAATTCGTATAAATTTCTGCCTTTTGGTTGCGATTTTTTGTATGTTTTTGTCAGGTTATAAAAATAGCTCCACTCTTTTTGTTTTTAATCGAGTAGGAGAAAGTTTTCTTAAATAAGAAAACCTTCGACCTCTCACACCACCGTGCGTACCGTTCGGTACACGGCGGTTCAATCGAACCACTTCCTCGTTGCCTAGGTGTATTCGGGACTTGCACCCGTTAGAGCGCGCCCATGGCGCACAAACCAAAAAAGAATCCTGCTTGCAGGATTCTTTTTCCCAGTGTCATCTTCACGGAACACTTTTTATTGTATTTTTACCGAATTTTTATCCGGCTTTACTCCTTTGGTATCTAGGTAGTTTTGTATGTCTTGTTTCAATTGTTTCCAAGCATCTTCATGTTCTACGTAATAGAGTGGACATTCTTTTCCTGTTACATCATAATGTCTGATTACGTTTTCCACCGGTACATTAAACTTCCCACAAAGCCATGCTGTTAGCTCCACTAAAGAATCATATGTTTCCTGTGTAAACTGTCCACTTTCGTCCTGATGACAGCATTCAATGGATAAGGTATCCTGATTACGGTCATTCGACGCATATGCTATTTCACCACTAGGAATACACTGGACAATTTCTCCTTCTATTCCTACTACAAAATGACTGCTTGCCTTGGTTTGCCTGGTATCCTTTAAGCTCTCAAAATAACCACGATTTTGAATTGCTGTAGTTCCAGGATTTGCCGTATAGTGAATGACGATTCCTTTTACTTTTTCCAGTGCAATCTGAGGTCTGGAGTATTCATTGGGAGTAAGCAATTTCACCTGATAGTCCGGTGTCTGATTAATTACTTTTTGTTGAAATCCTTTCTCTAAGTCTTGGATCGTATCATTTGATTGATTGTCTTTGGAAGGTGTTTTATCCTTTAAACCATGAAAAACAAGCACAACTAGTCCTATTATGACTGCAATTAAGACCAACCGTTTCATAAGCTGAATATTGCGCTTATGTTTTCTTCTTCGCTTTTTGGCTATATAACGTTCTCTTCTTTTTCGTTCCTCATAGGTTAACATAAACTGCTCCGCCTTTTTGTATTCTAAGATTACATGTCCTATTCAAAACTATCTAGAACGTATCTCTTATTCTACGTTTTATTATACTGTAAGCAGCACTAAAAAGTCATTACGTTTTTCTACATTATTTGTAATGAAATACTTAATTGTTTCTTTCTTTTATACAAACATTCATACATTCCAATGTTTCTAACAAAATTTCCTTCGTATGAGCCAAAGACAGAAATATAGCTTCAAATTGAGCGGGAGCCAAATAAATACCATGTTTCATCATATTCTTACAGTAAAACGCGAACTTTTGAGTATCTGATGTTTTTGCACTTTCATAGTCCGTAACCGGCACTTTAGTGAAAAATAAACACCCTAAAGAACCTACATGGTTTACTTGGTAATGTAAGTTATTTTTCGTTACCATTTTCTGCATTTCTTCAAAAAACCAGTCGCTGGTCTGATTCAGTTTTTGATAGTATTGAGGATGTTCTTTTAAAATAGTAAGCTGCGCAATCCCTGCTGCCATGGCTACAGGATTGCCACTTAAGGTTCCCGCCTGATACACACCTCCTAGTGGTGCTACCATCTCCATAATTTCTCTTCTTCCGCCATAAGCGCCAACTGGCATTCCTCCTCCAATAATCTTACCAAAGGTAGTTAAGTCCGGTCTTACTTTATAATAACCTTGGGCACCATCTATGCCTAATCGAAATCCTGTAATTACTTCGTCAAAAATCAGTAATGCGCCATACGTATCACAAAGGTCACGAAGCCCTTCTAAAAATCCGGGATTGGGTGGAATCACTCCCATATTTGCTGCCACCGGTTCTACAATAATAGCCGCAATCTCTTCTCCGCACCTGCTAAAATGTGCCTTTACACTCGTTAAATCATTATATTCTGCTGACAGCGTATCTTGTGTATATCCTTTGGGTACTCCAAGGCTGTCGGGCACACCTGCTGTCATAACACCCGACCCGGCTTTTACCAGTAACCCATCAGAATGTCCATGATAGCATCCGGTAAATTTAATAATTTTATCTCTTTTAGTATAGCCTCTTGCGGTACGAATAGCACTCATCACCGCCTCTGTACCAGAATTCACCATGCGCACCATCTCTATTGAGGGAACCAATTCACATACTAGCTTTGCCATATCCACTTCCACGCGGGTGGCTGCCCCATAACTTAGTCCGCGTTTACATGCTTCTATTACTTGTTTTTGTATTTCTTTTTCATTATGCCCTAAAATCATAGGTCCCCAGGAGCCAATATAATCTATATATTTATTTCCATCTTCATCATATAAAAACGCTCCCTCTCCAGACTTTATAAATCTTGGTGTGGAACCAATGGAACCAAATGCACGTACCGGAGAATTCACTCCTCCTGGAATTACTTTTACTGCTTCTTGAAATAATTTTTCTGAATTTGTCATTATCCGATTCTGCCCTCTTTCATATAGTTTGCCAATTCTTGTGCAAAATAGGTAATATAAATATCTGTACCTGCCCGATAGGCACTTGTGGCCATTTCACATAAAATACCTGCTTCATCTATAAATCCCGCCTGTGCAGCTGCTTTTACCATAGCATATTCTCCACTTACAGAATAAGATGCCACTGGAATATCGGTTCTATCTTTTACTTCCCGAATCAAATCTCCATATGCCATTGCTGGCTTAACCATAATGATATCTGCACCTTCTTCCACGTCCAATATGGCTTCTTTTAATGCTTCTCTGCGGTTATGGTAATCCATTTGATAGGATTTTCGATCTCCAAAAGCAGGAGCTGAACCTGCTGCATCTCGAAATGGTCCATAAAAAGAAGAAGCAAATTTCACTGCATAGGACATAATAGGCGTATTGGTATATCCACTTTGGTCTAAATTTTTCCGAATTGCTGCCACGCGTCCGTCCATCATGTCAGAGGGTGCCACCATGTCTGCACCTGCTTGAACCTGTGAAAGTGCTGTCTTTGCCAATAGTTCCAATGTTCTGTCGTTATCTACTTCTTCTCCACACAGCACACCGCAATGTCCATGGGAAGTGTATTCACACATGCATACATCGCCTATCATATAAAGTTCCGGACACGTTTCCTTTGCCTTACGGAATGCTTTCTGTACAATTCCGTCTTGAG
This sequence comes from Lachnospiraceae bacterium, assembly GCA_036653135.1. Classification (GTDB taxonomy): domain Bacteria; phylum Bacillota; class Clostridia; order Lachnospirales; family Lachnospiraceae; genus Petralouisia. The sequence goes on along the minus strand of JAVVUO010000040.1, from coordinate 12,709 downwards.
CATAGGCACCACTTCCCTTTTCATCTTTCGTTTTTGGTATTCCAAATAACATGACACTGGATACTCCTGCTTTAGAAAGTTCTAATAGTTTCTCTTCCATACAATCCACACTATAACGATATTGTCCCGGCATAGAAGGAATTTCTTCCTTTCTATTACTTCCTTCCATTACAAACATGGGATACACCAAAGATGATGAATCCATACGGGTCTCACGCACCATTTTTCTTAATACTGCACTTTTACGTAAACGACGTGGTCTGGTTACTATCTCCATTTACATTCCTCTTTTCTACTTTCTGCCTGACTGATACAGCATTCTACTAAACTGTCAAGTTCTGCTTTTTGCGCCATCCAGGTCTTCATGCCGATTGCTTCTGCCGCCGCCTTGGTCTGTTTACCAATACAAATTGCAGGTATCTTGGTAATATTCAATCCCTTACTTCCTTCTGCAAATCCTTTTACTGTAGAAGCACTGGTAAATACTGCCATATCAATCATGCCTTGCTCTAGCTGCTCTTTGAGATTAGTTTGTTTTTCCCATATTTCATATTTCGTTTCATAAACAGGCAAATCTGTAATAGATACCTTTGCTCTTTTTAGAATTTCATCTATTAATTCCTCACTGCCATGCAGTGCTCTTGGAATTAAAATTCTGTCCCCATCCTTTGCCTCTTCCCCTAGTAGCATTCCTAGATGTGCACCATCGTAAGTATCCGGTATCAAATCACAGTTCAATCCTCTATTCTGTAATTCTTTTGCTGTTCCTTGTCCAATTGCCCCTATTTTGGCTAACCCAATGGAGCGAATATCTTTTCCATATGCTTTCAGTCCCTGAAAGAAAAACACAACACCTGCTGGAGAAGTAAAGACAAGATATTGATATTCCCCTAAGTGTTCCAGTTCTAAGTAAAATTTTTGATTATTCAAAATAGCTTCTGTTCTAATTGATGCTATTTCTAATACTTCTGCCCCTTCTTTTCGAAGCTTTCCACTTAATACTCCACTGCGTTCTTTTGGTCTTGTAACTAAAATCTTCTTTCCAAATAGTGGTTTCTTCTCATACCATTCAAATTTTCTTCCAAGTGCACATACTTCCCCCACCACAATAATGGCAGGCGTTATCATTCCTTGATGCGCTACTTCTTGTTCCAGCGAAGATACCGTGGCAATTATTTTCTTCTGCCCAGCTGTCGTCCCTTGCTGGAGCATGGCTGCTGGCATATCTTCCTGCATTCCTGCACGGAGCAGTCCTTGACAAATATCTGAAAGAGCCGATACACCCATTAAGAATACCAAGGTTCCCTTTATACGTATGAGTGCTTCAAAATCCAATTCCAGTGCCTCTCCTTTTTTCTTATGTCCGGTGATAATATGAACCGAAGAGGCATACGCTCTGTGGGTTACTGGAATTCCATTGTAAGCTGGTACTGCAATAGCAGAAGTCACTCCCGGCACAATCTCAAATTCTATCTCATGCTCTGCAAGGAGTTCTAATTCTTCTGCGCCTCTTCCAAACAAGAATGGATCCCCGCCTTTTAAACGAACTACCTGCTTTCCCTCCAATGCTAGAGTTAACAGCAGTTGATTGATTTCTTCCTGAATCATGGTGTGATTTCCGGCACGCTTTCCAACATCTATTTTCTGTGCCTTGGGAGAAATTAAATTTAAAATGCTATCTCCCACCAAACGGTCATACACTACCACCTGTGCCTGTTCTAAGATTTCCTTTCCTTTTACAGTAAGAAGTCCCACATCTGAGGGGCCTGCTCCTACCAGCCAGACTTTTCCTGCCATACATTCTCCTTTCTTGTAATTTTATACTATTGCTCCTCTATGATAAAATTGCAGCCCCTTATTTTGCTACCATATAATTACCACAAGAAATTAATAAATCCAATTCTTTGTCACAAATAATTGGAACTTCCCCTAGTTCAAAAATCTTACACAAAGTACTTTTTCCGCCTTTGCTGCTATCCACCAAGATATAACTCGAAGCCGCATTTTTCCATACAATTTGTTTTTTTTCTGCTTCTCTAATATCAGGTGTATTCACACCTGCCTGCTCTGAAAATCCACTGGCTCCAAGGAATGCTTTATCAAAATAATTACGCATCAGCATACTATTTGTGGTTGTTCCAGATACCGAAGCTGTGGAAATGTTGATTTCTCCTCCCACCATAAAGCATTCTATATTTGTTTCCTGTAATTCCGAAAAAATCAGTGCATTGGTTGTAACAATTGTAATATCTTTATTGCGTAAATGTTTTACCATTCGCAATGCCGTACTGCCTGCATCAAGATAAATGGCCTCACCATCTTTTACTAAACTCGCCGCATATTTTGCTATTCTTTCCTTTTCATTTACATTCTGAATACTTTTGGAATTCACCGGAATTTCATAAGAGCCCTCTTTTAATTGTGCTCCGCCACCTCGCAATAAAGTAATTTGTCCCTCGGCTACCAGTGTTTTCAAATCACGTCTAATCGTAGATTCCGAAACATCTTTTAATTCCTGACAAAATGTTTCCAACGAAACAATTTCACTTTGTTCTAACAATTGCAGCATTTTCAATCTTCTTTCGTAAGGAATCATTTGCATTCCCTCCACATTCTGGCTATTTGCCTTCTTTACTACTAATAGTAAAATTCTTGTTCTTGTTTGTCAACTGGGATTTTCCTTTTCTCCTTCTTTCCATACTACTTCGCTTAATATGGGCATGGAGGGCTGCGCTCCTAGTCTACATACTGTAATGGCACTACAGCATGTAGCAAATTCACACGCTTTTGTTAGATTCATCCCCTGCATAATCGCATAAGCCGCTCCACCTATAAAAGAATCTCCGGCACCAGTGGTTTCAATGGCCGCCACTTTTTTCGCTGGAATAAATGTTATGTTCTTATTTTCTGCAACTACCGCACCATCTTTGCCCAATGTAATAATACAATCAATTCCAAGTTCTTGTGCTATTTTTTTTGCACCTATTTCTGCTTTTTCTATAGAATTAATTGTTTCTTTTAGATAGAAACCTGCCTCTACTTCATTTACTACTAAAATATCACATTTTTTTAAATATTCTAGTGGAATTTCTTCTGCCGGGGCTGCATTTAATAATATCTGACATCCATATTCTTTTGCTTTGCTAATTGCATACAAGTTAATATCCATTGGAATTTCCATTTGAAGAATTACGATTTTAGCTTCTTTTAATAAACTACTAGCATGATCAATATCTTCTTTTGTAATTTCAAAATTTGCCCCTCTTACAATACATGCAAATACATTCCCATCTTCTAATGCATCTATAATTCCCATCCCGCTTGGACCTTCCACGCGCCTTACATAATCTGTATTTACTCCATAACCTTTAGCAGTATCTGTAAGCATTTTCCCTTGAAAATCTGTTCCTACACAACCCACCATATAAGTATCTAAACCTAGCTTTGCTGCCTGGACAGCTTGGTTTGCACCTTTTCCTCCTGCACTAAATCCAGCTTCCTTTACCGGTAATGTTTCCCCCATCTTAGGTAAGCGTGGTATTTTCAGAATAATATCATAATTCATACTTCCAATTACAACAATTTTATTTTTCAAATTTTCACCTCATTTTCCAAATAGGCGCAAGGAGATATGATGCTTTCCCGCGCCTATTTTCTATTTGTTTTATTATACTACATTTACGCACTTTTGTGACGTGCTCTAAAAGAATCAAAATCAGATTTCATAAATTCAAAATAAGAAGCTACAATGATGATAATACCAGTAACTACATACTGCCAGAAAGAATCCACATTGATTACTACCATACCAACTTTTAATACTGCCAGCATCAATGCTCCGATAAATGTGCCCAGTGCAGTACCTTTACCTCCTGCCATACGTGTACCACCAATTGCAGCAGCTGCAATCGCGTTTGTTTCATATCCAGAACCTGCCGTTGCTTCTGCCGATCCAAGACTGGCAAGCATGATCATTCCCGCTATTGCTGCACAAACACCACACACAATATAAGCTATATATTTTGTTTTTACCACATTTACACCGGAAAGTTTTGCTGCTTCCTCATTTCCACCAACTGCATACAGATAACCACCTGTACGTGTTTTACTTAGAATAATATGCGCAATTACAAACACAATAACCATGGCAATAATATAATACCGAATTCCAGCAAACAATTCACCATTAAATATATTTCTAAATCCTTCTGGTACATTTGTCACCGGTGTACCTCCTGTCACTACATATGCAATGCCTCGATATAAACTCATGGTACCAAGTGTTGCAATAAATGGCTGCAATTTCATCTTTGTTACCAAGAATCCATTAAATGCACCTAATACAACTCCAATAAGTAAACCAATCAAAATAGCCAATACAGGATTCATTCCATTCACACAGCAAGATGCCACTGCAATTCCAGTAATAGCAAATGTACATCCAATTGATAAATCAATTCCACCTGTAATAATGGTAAACATCATGCCAACTGCCAATACTCCATTTAATACCATCTGTTGAAATACCGTCAGCATACTTCTCCATGTTAAAAAATTGGAATTCATAATTGTAAATACGCCACCCATTACAATAGTTGCTATGAATACAATAATTTCTCTTTTATACTTTTTAATAACATTATTCATTTCAATTTCCTCCAATGGCATAATCTAAAATAGCATCTGTATTAAAATCTACCTGATTCCCTAATTCGGCTGTGACTTTTCCTTCACTCATAACAAGAATACGATCACTAATCCCCATTACCTCTGGAAGTTCCGATGATACCACAATTAAACTTTTACCTTTTTCTACTAGTTCTTCCATCAATCGATAAATTTCTGCTTTAGCTGCTACATCAACACCTTTGGTTGGCTCATCAAATATAATAATATCCACATCTGTAGACATCCAACGCGCCAAAATTACTTTTTGCTGATTACCACCAGACATATTCTTTGTCAGATAATCCACCCTGCGTGGATGAACATCCATTTCTTCAAAATAGTGTTCTGCATTGTGAGTCTTCTTCTTTTCACTCACAAAAATTCCATTCCTATATTTTTTCAAACTGGAAATTGCAACATTATCATAATTCATTGATAAATTCATAAATCCCTGGGTTTTTCTATCCTCTGGAAGTAAACCAATGCCTTGTTGAAGTGCTTTCGTTGTATTCCAGTTTCTTTTGATTTCTTTTCCTTTTAAGAAAATTTTTCCTTCACTTCTTTGATCTGCCCCTATGATTGTTCGCATCACTTCGGTACGTCCTGCTCCTACCAATCCAAAGAAACCCAATATTTCACCTTTATGAAGTTCAAAGCTAACATCTGTAAAACTATGTTCCCGGCTTAAATGCGCCACCTTCAAAACTACCTCATCCTTTTTTCTGCTTGGTTTCACCCTAGAAGCAACGGCTGCCACACTTCTTCCTACCATGGCATGAATCAGCTCTTCACGACTTGTTCCTTCTATATTTAATGTCTCAATATATGCTCCATCACGAAGAATGGTAGCACGATCACAAATTTGAAAAATTTCTTCTAATCTGTGGCTTACGTACAAAATAGTAACTCCATCTTTTTTTAATTTCTTAATTACCTGAAATAGTGCTTCTGTTTCTTTCAACGTTAAAGACGCTGTTGGTTCGTCCAGTGAAATAACTGTAGAGTGATGATATAAAGCCTTTGCAATTGCCAGCATCTGTTTTTCACCGGCAGTTAAAGTACTTACTACATCTGCTGATTTAAAATTGCAGTTCAATTCCTTTAAAATGATATCTACCTCTTTATTCATTTTTCCAAAATCTATAAATATTCCATGTTGCGTTTCATATCCTAATGTTACATTTTGACCAACTGTCAAATCTTCCACTACCATAGTCTCTTGGTGAACTTTAGAAATCTTTCCCTCTACAATTGCCTGATTTGGATTTTTGAAATTTACATTCTGTCCATGTAAGCGCACACTACCCTCATATTCATTGTAAACACCATGAAGTATATTCAATAGCGTTGATTTACCTGCACCATTTTCTCCTAGAAGAGCATGTACTTCCCCTTCTTCAATAGAAAACGAAATATCTTTTAACACCTGAACACCTGGAAAATATTTGTTTATACCAACAAATTCTACTGCTTTTTCCATTCATATCCTCCTATTTTGCAACATAGACTGCGTCTGTCCACTTAATGATTTCTGCTGCTTTTGTGTCAACATTTTCTGCATCTATCAAGGCTTGTGGTGTTGCAACTACCCTTGGCATATCTTGTCCTGCTAATACGCGAAGTGTACATTCTGCTGCAACCTGTGCCATATAGATTGGAAATGAATCTACTGTTGCATCTAGTCCGCCTGCACGAATAGAATCATAGGCTTCACCAATTCCATCCACACCCACTACCAATATATCTGAATTGGCTTCTTTTACCGCCTCTACCACACCAAGAGCCATATCATCATTATTGCAAAAAATTGCTTTTAAATTTGCATTCTGCTGAATCCATGTTGCTGCCAATTCTTTGGATTTTTGTCTATCCCAGTCTGCATTCTGCTCTGCTACTACATTTAATTTTGAGTTATTGTCTTTAATCCAGTCCTTAAATCCATTGGTTCTTTCTCGTGCTGCAAATGCCTTTGCCATACCTACCACAATGGCAACATCACCTTTATCTCCTAATTTATTAGAAATCCATTCTGCTGCTAACTGACCATTTTGATATGCATTTGGACCAACATAATAGTCGCAGGTTGCAATCATACCATCATTCACGTTAAATACTGGTATTTTTGCACTTTTTGCATTTTCAACTGCCGATGTAAGATTAGAATCTGATATGGGACTTAACATCAATGCTTCACATCCTTGTGTTGTCATATTTTCCGTCATGGTTTGCTGACCTGTTTCATCACTTTCATCTGTAGTTCCGTCTACTTCAATTTTAATAGAAATACCTGATTTTTTAATGGAAGCTGCTGCTTCTTGATATCCTTTTTCCAAGGTACGCCAAAATTCATTTGACATTGATTTCTCTACTGCACCAATTTTTGTTCCATCCTTTACTTTCACTTCTGCACCATTTTTTTCACGAACTTCCTCAATGGTCATACTGTCCTCTTCCGTATCCGGATTAAATTCTTCTGTTTTTGCTGTGTCTGTGTTGCCTGAAGCTGCCTCATCTGTTTTGTTGCCACAAGCTGCTAAACTTCCTACCATTGCTGCTACCATAATCATCGCTACTAATTTTCTCTTCATAAATATCTCTCCTTTTATCATTGTTTTTTATTTTAACATATTCATCATTACTTTATTAGCACTGATTCCATCGTGCTTTGCTACTGCTTGATCAATTTCTTCCATTCCAATTTTTTCAATTTTTTTCATAATTAGTTCAAATGCATCGATATTTGCCTGAATTTCTTGTTCTGCATTTTCTCTGATTGGGAATGTATCAAAAAATACAACACCCTGATAATGATATTTTTTTAAATAATAAATAAATTCTGCCGCCAGTGGAATATTAACAGAACCAAAAATCATTCCGCTGTCTTGCACTCCGTAACCATCATTCATATGAAGACCAAACAATTTATTTTTACTTGCTGCCAGTGCCAAACCGTAAGAAGGATTATCATGTTTCATCAGCATATGGCAAAAATCAAATGTGCATCCCACATTTTCTCTATTTACTTCTTGGATAAGAAGAAGTGTCATTCCTGTACTATCAATCATTGCAAAATTTCGTTCTTCAAATGGTTTGTATTCTATACTGTATTTCATATCAGGTGTACCATCTGCGATTTCTTGTAACGCTTCCACAATTTCTTTCCAGCCTTTTTGATAGTCCATTTGAAATGGATAGTCAAATCCATCATTTTCCAGCCAAAGTGTAATCACTGTTCCGCCAAGTTCCTTGCAAACATTTGCTGCCTCTTTGCATAAATCAATGGCCTTTTGTCGTAACACGCGATCTGGATTTGTAAAAACACCATGCATATACGCATCTCTCCACCTGACTGCAAAACCATTTACCTTTAAATCTCCCATTGCCCTTTTTATTTCTTCCAAATCATATCCTGCAATATGTTCTGGATAGTTAAACTCTAAATGGGTAATTCCGCTTATTCTACGACATGCGTGGATTGCATCAAACACATTCTGTCCTTTTAGTACAAACGAATTCATTCTTCCTGCATAATTCATATTTTCTCCTTTTTCATTTATTTTCATTTATTTCTATTTCTTGTCATTATTGTATCCTTATTTTCATTTTCTGTCAATACATTGCTCCATTTTCTACATTTCTGTGAAATTTATACTCTTTTTTTATGCATTTTTACCATATCTATTCATTATATTTCATTTGTTTTCATTTCAAACAGATAAATCATTCTATTTGCTTCTAACCAATGAAAAGAAATTCACTTATTAAAAAATAAAAGGCCTTATGGTCATCTGTGTATTTAAAAGATTTCCATAAAGCCTTTTTCTATTCTTATATTCTGCTATTCTTATATTTTGCTATTCTTGTATTCTGCTATTCTTGTATTTTGCTATTCTTGTATTCTGCTATTCCTATATGCTGCTATTCTTATATTCTGCTATTCTTCTATGCTGTACTGTACATTCTTGCTTTTAAAAGCAATTTTATCTCTGTTATGATATCCTAGAGGCTGTTCTTTTTAATAATAATTGCTTCTTCCACTTGGTGTTCCAGAATTTTTACTACTTGGATACGAAGTTCCTTTGTTTCTACTACAAAACAGCTTCCATCACTTGGAATAGAACCATAGGCTGCAAATACAAATCCACTGAATGTTTCATATTCTTTGATTGGAAGTACTATCTGTAATAATTTTGCTGTTTCCTCCAACGGAAGATTTCCATTGATTTTCCAACTATTATCATCCAATTGCACCATTCCCATTTTAGGTTTATTCGTAATGATTTCATCTTCAAATTCTCCTACCAGCTGTTCCAACAGATCATTGATTGTAACAATTCCCTCCATTCCACCATATTCATCTAATACCACTGCAAAGTGATTATGTGACTGCTTCATTTGACGAAACAGAACATCTGCACGTATCCCCTCTGGTACAAAATAAGGAGTTGTAACTCCATATTCCATTATCGTATCTCGTGTTTTTTCCTTTAATCTATAATATTCTTTTACATTCAAAATTCCAATAACATCATCTACCGACGTTCCACAAACGGGATATCTTGAATGACGTGTTTTATGAATGATTTCTTCCCATTTTTCGATAGATTCTTCCATCCAAAGCAAGGTAATATCTTTTCTATGGGTAGCAAATTCTCCTATGGACAAATCATCAAATTCAAACACATTTTGAATAAATTTTTGTTCTTCTGGATCTATTGCACCTTTCTTGCTTCCGGCTTCCACCATCATTCTGATTTCTTCTTCACTGACCGCTTCCTCCTCTGCATTGGGGTCAATGCTGCATATCCGTAAAATTCCATTGGTGGATGTAGTAAGTACCCACACAATGGGTGCAAATAATTTTGCAATAAGTGAAATCATTCCAGACATTGCTAATGCTAAAGATTCCGCTTTTTTCATAGCAATTCGTTTTGGTACAAGTTCTCCAAATACCAAAGTGAAATAAGAAAGAACTATGGTAATAATAATAACAGCTATGGTATCCAATGTTTTTTCTGACATGGGAATACCCACTCCAATCATCCAGCCAGTAAGGCTGTCTGAAAAATTATCTGCCGCAAATGCACTTCCTAGAAATCCAGATAAGGTAATTGCCACTTGAATGGTTGCCAAAAAGCGTGCAGGCTGACTGGTTAAATGCTTTAGTTTTTCTGCTCTTTTATCTCCCTGTTCTGCTAACTGGGTAAGACGATTATCATGGATAGAAATCACTGCGATTTCTGCACATGCAAAAATTGCATTGCATGTAATTAATAAAATTTGTATCATCATTTGTACTATAATTTGTTGATTCAAAATAAATTCTCCTTCTATTTGCATGGTAACATTTTGACTTTGTAACATTTTCGTTCTATGGATTTTTCATTCTATGGCTTTTTCGTTCTATGGCTTTTTCATTCTATGGCTTTTTCGTTCTATGGATTTTTCGTTCTATGGCTTTTTCGTTCTATGGCTTTTTCATTCTATGGCTTTTTCATTCTATGGCTTTTTCATTCTATGGCTTTTTCATTTTGCCACATTCTAATTCTGCTTTACTTCATCTTAAAAGTTTATTTAAACGCAAAAAGACATGCCGATATTCCTTATGAAAAGAATATCGGTATGTCTTTTTGTAATGATATCTTATTGCATGATATCTTATTGCATGATATGTAATACTTCCATATATAGTTGTAACTTTATTATTATCGCACTCACTATCATCTTCCATATTGATAAGATATGGTATTTTCTTGTCCCTGTCAATAATTTTGCTAAACTTTTAGCAAAATATTAACATCTAGGTTCACACTTATTTTACTTTTTTAAGATTGCACCTGTAGCACCGGAAGTAACCATTTCTGCGTAACGTGCCAAATATCCAGTAGTAACTTTAGGTTCTCTAGGCTTCCAATTTTCTCTTCGTACTTTTAGTTCTTCAGCTGAAACAGAAAGTTCCAGTTCCATTTTAGGAATATTGATTTTAATAATGTCGCCTTCCTCTACCAGTGCAATAGGACCTCCTACTGCGGCTTCCGGAGAAACGTGACCAATAGATGCTCCTCTACTGGCACCTGAAAAACGACCATCCGTAATTAATGCAACGGAAGAACCTAATCCCATACCTGCAATGGCTGAGGTTGGATTTAACATTTCACGCATACCCGGTCCTCCTTTGGGACCTTCATAGCGGATTACAATAACATCTCCAGCCATAATTTTACCGGACTTAATTGCTATAATAGCATCTTCTTCACAATCAAACACTCTTGCAGGTCCTTGGTGTTCCATCATTTCGGGAGCTACTGCTGAACGCTTGACCACACTTCCATCTGGAGCTAAATTTCCTTTCAGCACAGCAAGTCCGCCATTTTCACTATATGGATGATTAAGTGGACGAATTACATCTGGATTCAAATTTTTGGCATTTTTTATATTTTCTCCAACTGTTTTACCTGTTACTGTCATACAGGTAAGATTCAGTAAGTTTTTTTCTGCCAATTCATTCATTACTGCATACACACCACCCGCTTCATTCAAATCCTCCATATAGGTAGGTCCTGCCGGTGCAAGATGACATAAATTTGGTGTTTTTTCGCTGATTTCATTGGCAAATGAAATATCAAAATCAAAATCAATTTCATGGGCAATTGCTGGCAAATGTAACATACTGTTAGTGGAACATCCCAATGCCATGTCCACAGTCAACGCGTTTAATACCGCTTCTTTGGTCATAATATCTCTTGGACAAATATTCTTACGGTATAAATCCATAACTGCCATACCTGCATGCTTTGCTAAACGTAAGCGATCAGAATAGACTGCTGGAATCGTTCCATTACCACCAAGTCCCATTCCCAATGCTTCTGTTAAACAATTCATAGAATTAGCCGTATACATTCCAGAACAAGAACCACAGGTAGGACATGCTTTTTCTTCATATTCACAAACCTCTTCCTCACTCATAGTTCCTGCTGCATAAGAGCCCACGGCTTCAAACATGGAGGATAAACTAGTCTTATGTCCTTTCACATGTCCTGCTAACATGGGGCCTCCTGATACAAATACCGTAGGAACATTGATTCTAGCCGCTGCCATTAAAAGTCCCGGAACATTTTTATCACAGTTTGGTACCATAACAAGTGCATCAAACTGGTGCGCCAATGCCATACACTCGGTGGAATCTGCAATTAAATCTCTGGTAACCAGAGAATATTTCATTCCAGTATGTCCCATTGCAATTCCATCACACACTGCGATGGCTGGAAATACTACAGGTACTCCGCCTGCCGCTGCCACTCCTAATTTTACCGCATTTACAATCTTATCTAGATTCATATGTCCTGGAACAATTTCATTGTAGGAACTTACAATTCCAATCAATGGTTTATCCATCTCTTCTTTGGTAAATCCAAGTGCATTAAACAATGAACGATGTGGTGCCTGCTGCATTCCTTTTTTTACCTGATCACTTTTCATTTTCCTACCTCTTTCTCAAACTATAAATTTCCTATTATTATAATTCCTTCATCGCCTGCTGTCAATCCTGTGAGCATGATCCTCAAGGCTGGATTTTAATATACCACCAAACATCTAAATTCCCAGAAAGGATACTCCTTTCTGGGAATCTGTATGATTACTATTCTTGCTTTTCTTTCTTCTTACGTATCCAGGTCAGTATCAGAGCTGTTCCTCCTGTAACCACCATCAGTATCATCCACAGTTTCATATTCGTGCTGTCTCCTGTCTTAACGCCTGTTGTTGGCGACGTATCTGATGTGATTGGTTTTGTTGGTGTAGTAGTTGGCTGCGCCGGATTGGTCGGATCCGGTGTTGTTGGATTTGTAGTATCCACATAGGTAATCGCATAAGTAGAAAACTTATCTATCTGGAAGGTGAATAATCCTGTCGCTGCATCATAGGTTCCTTCGATGATGTCCAACTTACCCTCATGTACCTGCATAATCTTATAGGTTCTTGTCTTGCCCGCATCCTGAGTAATCAGGGAATTCGGTATCTTAATGCTGACCGTCATCTTTCC
>JAVVUO010000039.1:0-21425 GCA_036653135.1 Lachnospiraceae bacterium | reverse complement strand
GTTGTCTGTGCCATTTTTTCCCTCACTTTTACCTGATATTTTCCCCATCGTTACGTTCTTCCAATAATTCTAATAAATCTTCTTTACTAAATTTCACCGCTTCAAAACCTTCCTTTCCTAAGAGCTGCTCTGCTAGTTCCTTCTTTTTATTTTGAAGCCTTAGTATACTTTCTTCTATCGTATTCTTGGCAATTAGTTTATATACCGTGACTACATTTTTTTGTCCAATGCGATGTGCTCTGTCTGTTGCCTGATTCTGCACCGCCACATTCCACCATGGATCATAGTGAATCACAATATCTGCCGCTGTAAGATTTAGTCCGGTTCCTCCAGCTTTTAAGGAAATGCAAAAGACCGGCACTTCTTCTTGCTGAAACCGTTCTACCAGCTCTGCACGTTTTTCTTTTTTTGTACTTCCTGTCAGACTGAAATATGCAATATTTTCTTTCTCCATCTGATTCTGAATTCGAAACAACATAGAAGTAAACTGTGAAAACAGCAATACCCGATGTCCACCGTCTACTGCATTGCGCAGCAAATCCATACACACTGCCATTTTTCCTGATTCTTCCTTGTAATTTTCATACAGCAACGATGGATCACAACATAGTTGACGTAATCTAGTAAGTTCTGCTAGAATTTGAATCTTATGTGTTGCAACTTCTTCTTCTGATTTGCTTTCTAGTACCCCCTTCATCTTACTTACATATGCACGATATAAGGATTCCTGCTCTTCTTCCATTTTGGCAAATACGGCTTCTTCTAATTTATCCGGCAAATCCTTAAGCACGTCCTTTTTTAACCGTCTTAGAACAAATGGGCGAATCAGTCTTTGTAGCTGTTCCAGTGCGTCTTTGTCATGTTCTGTGACAATAGGTATCTCCAGTTTCTCACGAAATTGGCGGTAGGGATATAAAAATCCTGGCATTAAATAGTCAAAAATACTCCATAATTCACTTAACCGATTTTCAATAGGTGTTCCAGTTAATGCTGTTTTAAATCCTGCCTTAATTGCTTTTACTGATTTTGCCAGTTTGGTATTGTGATTTTTAATGTACTGTGCTTCATCAATAATTTCAAACTGAAATTGATATTGTTCATAAAGTTCCATATCTCGGCGCAGTAAATCATAAGATGTAATTAAAATTTCTTCTTTAGGACTATTTAAAATAATTTGTTCCCGCTCTACTGCAGTTCCTGTTACTGTAATGGCTGCAAGTGCTGGGGCAAACCGTTCTATTTCACTCTTCCAGTTGTACACTAAAGATGCAGGACATACAATCACCGCAAATCTTTGATTTTCTATTAGTTTCTCCTGTTTCCATTCTGACAGTAGAAATGCAATCACCTGCAGCGTTTTTCCCAGTCCCATATCATCTGCTAACACTCCACCAAATCCATTGGATTTCAAGGTTTTAAGCCACAAAAATCCTTGCCTCTGATATTCCCGAAGCACTTTTTCCAAACTCGTCGGCACTTCAAAGTCATTGTCTTCAATGGTTTTCATATCGCGAATTAATGCTTTAAATTCTTTATTCTTAATGGCATGAAATCCATTTCGGTCCTTCAACTCATGGTCTAAATACAAGGCACGAAACTTAGGAAGGGTAATCACACCTTGATCCCACTGCTGCCCTGAAATAGAAAGATGATTTCCAAATTCTGATACTACGCACAATCCATCTTCTTCCATACTAATAAAATTTCCATTTTTCAAACGGTAAAACCGCTTCTTTCTATCATAGCGTTTCAGTATTTCAAGCATTTCTGCCAAAGGCATTTCTTCACTGTTTAAGGTTAATTCCAGCAAATCACCTTTTAAGGATACTCCCACCGTAACTGAGGGAGCTGATGAAATTTGAACAGATTTTAGCGCATCACTAACATACAAGGTACCTAATTTCTGTAGCTGTTCCATTCCATCTGTCAGTAAAAGATACAGTTTTTCATCGTCCTTTGTAAGCACTAGCTGATTATGCTGTGGGTCTACTATATGAAACCACCCTTTCACCTGCTGTGCCAGCTTTAGTTCTTCTAATTCGTCCCGTTGCTCTATTACTTTTGGTTTTTCATAAATATTATATCTGCTGTCACCATAGATTGCATAAATCTTACAGGTTACCGTATATTTGTCTAAAGTATCTAAATAAAATTCATATTCCGCCTTAGGGGGCAGATAGCTTGTTTCATTAAATTCTCTGCGTTCTATTGCATAATACTTTTTTATAATGGGAAGCATTTTTTTGCAAAATGCAGGCAGCTCCGATTTTGAAATAAAACAGTCATTGTATTGATAGTCTTTTCGGTAGTCCCAAAATGACTTTAAATCTCGAATCATTTCAATATTCATACGGTAAATACTTTCTTCGTGCCACAAATAGCCATACTTCCACCCATAGGTGTAAGTAAGCAGTTCAGTTACAATCAATGCCCCTTCCGGGCTTCCTTGAATTATCATCTTCAGTGGATAGGATTCTTTCGTTAAATGCCATTTACTTTTTTCTATATTTTCAATGTCCACCGTAACTTGCAGTTCCTCAATAGCATCCATAAATCCGTCCATATTTCCCCGATGCAGTCTGATATAACGGTTGTCCGTTTTACTGTAATAATTTCCTGTAAGACCTGGGTTGTTCTGTCTGCGCTCTTCCATTTCCCGACAAATAAATTCTACCAGTTTCTTGCTGGAAGGCTGAAATACTTCCATGGTATGGTAAAACTCCAGTCCTTTGCCATAACTCAATCGCTCTCTATGCTCTAATGCTTCAAAAAACATCATGGTATTTTTTAAAATGTATTTTTTCTGGTTTCCCAATTTGAATTCCACCTGAAATTGTCCATATCGTAAAGAAACCGATGGTTCCAAAAAAATCTTACCACAAGTATCACTTTGTTCATATAATAATTTTTCCAATCTTCCATAGTTATTAATGACCCTAGAGAGTCCATAACTAGTACTTTTTGCAGGTGAAATCGCCTTTCCTGCCGCCGATTTAATATGTTCTACTTTTGTATCACGATTCTGAATATATTTCATAAGCACTGCCACGCAATGCTTGCAAATTCCATCACTAGAATAGGACGAAGGGCAGCTGCAGCTCATTCCCTCTATCTCAGAATCGTCTTCATTGATTCGACCAGACACCTGATATAGTGTTGTTCCACTTCCCCGTACCTTTGCAGCTACTTTTACTTTCTTCTTTCCTTCATCCTTGCATTGTAAGGAGCGTACTGCACCTTCCTTCTCCAACTGAACTCCCTTTAAATAAGTTGCCTGTTTTTCACATATTTCTTCAATCATTTCCTGTTTTATCATTCCGGCTCCTTCACTGCTTATTGGGTATCCCTTCATTATAAATTTTTTCCCCCTCCTTCGCAATGATTTTGCATGTTTTTTTTGTTTTATCTATGTTTTTTCACAATTATTGTATATACTACTATCAGTGAGTTAAATTTTATAACGTTTTCGATACCATTCAATCACTTTAATCCGGATGATACCTTATGGAAAGGATGATGATTATGCCCGGTTTTACAACACATTATTTATTTGGTTTCAATACTTACAAAGATTTAAAATCCCAAGAACTAAAACAGTCCCTAAAAAGTAACCATGCTGCATACAGCCTAGGACTTCAAGGACCTGATTTGTTTTTTTATTTTCTTCCCTCCTACTTGATACACAAAAATAATATTGGTTCTGTTGCACACACCACCAATACACATGAATTCCTCTATTATCTTTTAAAAAGTCGTACTTTATTTCCCAGTCAAATAGAGCAGTCGATTGCGCAATCCTATATTGCAGGATTTATTGGGCATTATGTTTTGGATACCCACTGTCATCCCTATGTATATTGGAATACTCACTTTCAGGAAAAGAATAACCACTATTATGGGGCTCATGTGACTTTAGAGGTAGACATTGACCAGAAGCTGCTGGCAGATTACAAACAGAAGCTGCCTTCTCAATTTCCGCAGACTTCCACTATTCTTCTTTCTTCCCTGCAAAGACGTACTATCGCAACTATTTTGTATTATGTATACAGTAAAGTTTATCCTGATCTTCACATTTGCTATGCTACCATGAAAACTTCCATTGCTTCTATTCAGCTTGGAACCAAATTGCTTCATGACCCTTCTGGAAGGAAAAAAATTTTGATTCGTAAACTAGAGCAGATTCTATTGGGGTATCCCATGTTGTCCTGTTTAATTCCAAGTGATTGCACTTCCTCTTATCAAGACCCTTTGAATATCCGTCACAGGCAATGGCGTAATCCCTGGGATAAGACCTTTACCTCTAAGGCTACTTTTTTAGATTTAATGGAACATTCTCAACTAGAGTATACTGTCATCTTAGAAGATTTGTATCAATTATTTCACACGAAAACACACACTCCGTTGGAACAAAAACGGACTGCGCATTTATTACTGACTCTTGGAAATAATTCTTATCATAGTGGAATCGACTGGAAAATTCCAAGTTAAATGAGTCTGCATGTTACATTCCATGATAGATTTTTGCTAAGCTGCCAGCCCTTTCCTTTCATACACCATTTCCAAAAAATACGTATGAATTCTAACATCTTCACCAAGTTCTGGATGGAAGGATACTCCAAGCATATTCTGATACTGCACTGCTACAATTCTTCCATCTACTTCTGCCATGATTTTCGCTCTGTTATGTACTGCTGAAATATAAGGTGCCCGGATAAATGTCATGGGAACTTTGCCTATTCCTTTTACTTCTGCTTTTTGGAATACACTGCCCATTTGTGCTCCATAAGCATTACGTCTTACGGTAACAGGAAGAAGTCCCAAGTATTTTTGAGTGGTGCCTTCGATTTCTTTTGCCAGCAAAATCAACCCCGCACAAGTGGCAAGTACTGGTATCCCCTCTTTGATTCGTTCTTTTAGTTTTTCCAGCATTCCCAGTTCCTGAATTAATTTTCCTTGAATTACACTTTCTCCTCCTGGAAGCACCAATCCATCAAATTCCTGCTCTAAGTCTTTCGCATTTCCAAGCTCCACGCATTCTACTCCTAATTTTTCCAACATTTTTTTATGTTCTTTCCCATCGCCTTGTACGGCTAATATTGCAATTCTCATCATTTTCCCTTTCTGTTATAAGCAGATGATATCTAAAATTTGCTTTTATCTATATGATATGCACTTTCTGCCAAAAAAAGAACCAAAATGAAAAAAAAGCCTTCTCTCTTTACAAATTTCAGGTTTCCCTTTATAATCATTATTGACCTTATCAAATTATTCTTTTTTGTGCTATTTTATATAGTCAGTTTGGAGGATTTTTTTATGTTAACCTATTCTTTTGCAGAACTTGGCACAGACAGCCTGTATGAACATCTTTATAAATGTATGAAATGTGATATTTTAAGTGGCAGCTTAACCGTTGGAGAAAAGCTTCCTTCCAAACGCAGTTTTGCCAAAAATCTAAATATCAGTACCATTACCATTGAAAATGCCTATGCCCAGTTAATGGCAGAAGGGTATATTTATTCTCTTCCTAAAAAGGGCTATTTTGTCGCAGATATTTCTTCCTCTCTTTTGGAACATCACAGTTCTCAACGAACTGCGCCTAACATTACTACTCCACTGTCTATTGTTCCCAAAGAATTTTTTGCGGACTTTGTAAGCAGCCATATTAACCCAGGCAGTTTTCCTTTTTCAATCTGGGCACGAATGATTCGGGAAACTATTGCAGAGGAAAGTCAGGCACTTATGACCAATCCGCCACCTGGTGGAATCAGACAGCTTCGGGAAGCTATTGCACAGTATTTGTTTCAGTTTCGCGGAATGAAAATAGATCCTGCTCAAATTATTATTGGTGCAGGAACAGAATATTTATATGGATTGTTGATACAGCTTTTAGGAAATCAGCGGACTTTTGCAGTGGAAGATCCCGGCTACCAGAAAATCGCTCAAATATATACTGGAAATGGTGCCAGCTGCCAGCATATTCAACTGGATCACCAAGGGGTTTCTATTTCTGCTTTGGAAAAAAGCAATGCTGATATTATACACATTTCTCCTTCCCATCATTACCCTACTGGCATTGTAACTCCCATCAGCCGCCGTTATGAATTGTTAGGCTGGGCATCTAAATCTCCCTCTCACTACATTATTGAAGATGATTACGACTGCGAATTCCGTCTTCTTGGAAAACCCATTCCTTCCTTGCAAAGTATTGATGTTATGGAAAAAGTTATTTATATTAACACCTTTTCCAAAAGTCTTGCTTCCACTATTCGTATTAGCTATATGATTCTTCCCCAGCATTTGTTAGACGAATTTTACCAACGGCTAGGATTTTATTCCTGTACCGTTTCTAACTTTGAACAGTATACTCTAGCGCGTTTTATCAGTAAGGGCTATTTTGAAAAACATATTAATCGCACCCGTAATTTTTATAAAAACAAGCGGGATACCTTGTTGACTTCTATAAAAAACAGTCCCTTATCCTCCTGTGCCACGATTATGGAAGAGGATGCAGGACTGCATTTCTTATTAAAACTTCATACGACGCTTTCTGATGAAGTACTGGTACAAAGAGCAGAACAGGAAGGACTTCGTATTTCCTGTCTTTCCCAGTATTACCATAATGCTGCAGACCATACCGAACATATTCTGGTGATGAACTATTCCGGAATTGAAATAGAACGAATTCCAGAAGCTGTCACACGTCTGTGTCACTGTGTTATGATATAATCTTGTGCTGCTTTTACGGTATTGCATAGATACCTTATGGTTTCCACTGGATAGTTTCCCACCGCAGTTTCTCCCGTAACCATTACGCTAGAGGCGCCTTCTGACACTGCTCTGAAAATATCCGACACTTCGGCTCTAGTTGGTACTTGATGTGTTTCCATGGAAGCTAACAGTTGTGTTACCACCATAAATGGCTTTCCTGCTTTTTGACAAATCCGCGCAATCTGATTTTGAACCACTGGAAGTTCCCACAAAGGCATATCATTTCCAAGATCACCCCTGGCAATTACAATCTGATCTGCCTCTGGTAATATCTCCGGTAGTGCTGCGATTCCCTGACGATTTTCAATTTTTGCAAATATTTTGGTATCTTCTGCTCCTGCGTTTTTAAGAGCTGTTCGTAAATTCTTAAGATCTTGAGCATTACGTACAAACGGAAGCATCACTCCGGTAATATGACAAGCTTTTATTTGTGCAATATTATCTAAATCACTTTGTGTCAAGGTGGGGGCTTCTATCTTCGCCCCCACAACTGCAATACTTTTGTGTGATTTTAAGATTCCCCCACGAAGTACTCTGCAAACACTTCCTTCTTCCACCAAAAGCAGAATTTTTCCATCATCTAGAAGAACTTCCTGACCCACAGATAATGCCGCAATCACAAGTCTTGGAACTGAAATTTCTCGACAATTTCCTTGCTGGTTTACTGTAATATTCTCTTCTTTTTCTTCTACAAGTGTCACCTTTTCTTCTATAGTTAAGCACATATCCTTTGCTATTCCAATTCGAAGTTCTGGTCCTTTTAAATCAATAAGCAGGTTTGGGGTTTTCTCTGCACTTTTTGCCGCTTTTCTTATGGTTTCTATCCAGTCTGTGCACTGGGAGAGTCCAGAATGGGACATATTAATGCGTATTCCAGTCATTCCTGCCTGAAACATTTTTGTTATGATTTCTTCTCGTTCACAGGACGGACCTATCGTTCCATATACCTCTATCTTCATACACTTTTCCTCATTTCAAATAATCCACTCCTGTTCAAATACTTGGGCTATTGCTTGACCTTCAAATCTTTTGTAACTTTCCTCTAATGATCACTCTGTGTTCAGTTCATTTCTTCCTGTATTTGTTCTCTAATAATATCCATCAGCCTAGTACGCGCTTCCACACTTGCCCAGGCAATATGGGGCGTAATCAGCAGCCTGTCGTCCTTTATGGTTTTTAAAGGATTTTGTGCACTCATAGGTTCTTCACATAACACATCAATTCCAGCACTTTGAATTTCTCCACGCTTTAAGGCCTCTGCTAAATCCTGTTCTACCACAATAGGACCTCTTCCTAAATTGAGAAAAATAGCAGAAGATTTCATTTTCGCAAATGCCGCTTTGTTCATCAGGCCTTCTGTTGCTTCTGTTAATGGTGCGTGAACTGACACAATATCAGACTCTCTCAATAAAGTGTCAAACTCTGTTCTTTCATATTCGGACTGATTGTTCCTGCCACTGGTGGAATAATAAATTATCCTGCATCCAAAAAGTTTTGCAATTTCTGCCACTCTTTGTCCAATAGCTCCCATTCCAATAATTCCCCAAGTTTTATGATTGATTTCACAGAATTTACGGTCAAAGTGGGTAAACATTCTATCTTCAATATATCTTTCAGATTTTACATATTCATCATAATAAGGAAGATGTTCTAACAGATAAAACAACATGGCAAACGTATGCTGCGCCACCGTTTCCGTAGAATAGCCTGCAACATTACGCCATATGATACCATGTTCTTTTAGATATTCCTTGTCTAAATTATTCGTTCCGGTAGCTGTTACACACACAAGTTTTAATTTTTTTGCTGTTCCAATGGTATGTTCATTCACCTGTACTTTATTTAAGATAATCACCTCTGCATCTGTTACACGTTCTGGTACTTCCTCTGGAGTGGAAAAATCATACTTTACTACTTCCCCCAACGCATCATATCCTGACAAATCAATGTCATCTCCTATTGTTTTTGCATCTAAAAATACTATTTTCATAAAAATCTCCTTCTTCTGTGATATCGTATCAATATTTGTGATAGGGTATCAATATTTGTGATATCGTATTATTTGTGATAGGGTATCATGAAATTGTTAAAAAATATATGCTTCACTTGGTTATATTCTATCATGTTTAGACCCAATTTAAACTATCTCTAACACAATATTTTCTGTTTTCTCTTTCACTGTAACCTGAAATCCTTGTCCATTTTTCACCTGATAATCATAATATCCTTTTTGAGGCACTGCATATTGCTCTAAGATTGCCATTATCGTTCCACCATGTATCACAAATGCTGCTGTTTTTGCCTGCTGTACTACTGCTTTTTGAAGACAAGTAATAAATGCTTTTCCACACCGTTTCTTAAATACCTCAGGTTCTTCTCCTCCTGGAAATGCCACTGTCCCACCACTGTTTATAAAATGCTGATACGAAACATTTCCCTTTAATTCCTCATAATTTTTGTATTCAAATTCTCCAAAATCCATTTCTCGAAAATCTTTTACAAGTTCCATGTGGGTGTTTTCTACTCCAAATAGTGCTTCCTTGCTTTGAATACAACGCAGATAGGGACTTACAAAAATATAATCCATATGCGGCAGACTGTTTCCCATTTCCTGAAGATTTTTCTTTTCTTCTAGCAGCATAGGTTCGTCTGTACTCCCTACATACCGATGTTCTAAATTGCCCTTTGTGGCGCCATGGCGAATAAAGTATAATTCCATAGTTCTCCTGTTCTGTTATCTCATTAAATAGTAGTTAAATATTTTTTTAAATACTCCATTTGTACCTTTGCCTGTTGATAGCCTTCTTTATAAAGCATGGTCAATTTCTTCGCATCCGTTTCTGTTCGCCCTACTCCGTGAGTTGTTTTTGGTGCAATTACAAACACTTCTCCTATTTTTTCTTTTTCCATTAGTTCAGATAGACAGTTATTATAATCTTCCGGTCGATTCTTAATATCCTCTACAATATTAGGGTGTTTTTTATAAAATTTTCCTAAAATTTTTCCTGCTCGTTTCGGTACTTTTACATATCCTCGCTCACTGGTAAGAATTATAATACATTCCTTTCATTCTCACAAGAATAACAGATGGGCATTTTTTTCCAGTATCTAATATTTTAATTTACACATACTTTACATACACTTTAAACTTCATTTTATATTTCCTTTTTTTATATTTCCTTACTTATATTTTACACAAATTTTTCTTTTTTCTCTACATACATTTTACTTTTATCTTCTATACTCAATCTTGCAGTCAGGCACATGGTACTGCAAGGCAAAACCCATAAATATTTCTATGGACATCACAAGTCCAAGAATCGAAGAAGAAAAAGAAGAAGAAGAGAAAAGAAAAGAGGAAAACGATGAAAAAATTAATAGCTGTACTTATGATTACTGCTCTAACCACTACTGCACTGGTGGGATGTGGAAACACTACCAAGGAACCTAATACAGATACCAATCAAACCACCACTAATTCTACCAGCACTGGGAATATTTCCGTGGTATCTAGAGAAGATGGTTCTGGTACCAGAGGTGCTTTTACTGAATTATTCGATGTGGAAGAAAAAAGTGCAGATGGTAGCAAAGTAGACCATACTACGGAAGAAGCAATTATTGCAAATAATACAGAAATGGTACTATCCAATGTTTCGGGTGATCCCAATGCCATAGGCTACGTATCCTTAGGCTCCCTTAATGACAGTGTAAAAGCTTTAAAGATTGACGGTGCAGACGCAACCGTAGCAAATATTAAAAATGATACTTACAAAATTTCCAGACCTTTTAATATTGCAACGAAAGGCACATCCAGCGATGCGGCACAAGATTTTATCAACTTTATTTTAAGTACCCAAGGTCAAGATGTGGTAGAAAAAAATGGTTACATTACTTCCGTAGAAAATGCTGCTGCTTTCAAAAGCAATCAAGCTTCCGGAAAAATTGTGATTGCCGGTTCCTCCTCCATATCTCCTGTTATGGAAAAGTTAATAGAAGCATTTAAACCCCTGAATAAAAGCATTGAAATTGAACTTCAGCAAAGTGATTCCACCACCGGTTTACAGGCTGCCATGGATGGCACTGCCGATATTGGAATGGCATCTAGAGAATTAAAAGACAGTGAAAGTTCTTTAACTGGAACCGTGATTGCAATAGATGGAATTGCTGTTGTAGTAAACAATAAAAATACGGTAAATGAAATGACTTCCGCTGAAGTAAAAGCAATTTTCATAGGTGAAACCACCGGTTGGTAAACACTGGCATTTCACAAATACCTGCACTATCTTACCCCTAGAAGGTGGCTGCTTTACAATACAATTCCATGAAAATTACTTCGGTTTTGTATTTTTCAGCAGTCTCTTTCCCACTATTTTATTTTTATTTAAGGAGCAATTTATGAGAAAATTCAAAGAAAATCTAGCTCATATTATTTTCTTTATCGCTGCATTAACCTCCATACTGTCCGTTTTGCTAATTTGTGTATTCCTCTTTGTCAACGGGATTCCTGCTATGAAGGAAATTGGCTTTTTTTCATTTTTAACTGGAACCAAATGGGCTCCTAATAATGCTCCTGCTTCCTTTGGAATACTTCCCATGATTGTAGGAAGTATTTACATAACTGCAGGTGCAATTGTTGTTGGTGTTCCTATTGGTATTTTAACTGCTGTTTTCATGGCTCGTTTTTGCCCTTCTAACATCTATGGTATTTTGAAATCCGCGGTAGACCTCCTTGCAGGAATTCCCTCTGTGGTATATGGATTCTTTGGTCTTGTGGTCCTAGTCCCTTTTGTTCGTACCTTATTTTATTCATTTGAATGTAATGGAAGCAGTATTTTAACTGCATCTTTATTACTTGGACTCATGATTCTTCCTACCATTATCGGCGTTAGTGAAGCTGCTATCCGTGCGGTTCCAGACAGCTATTATGAAGGTGCTTTGGCACTTGGTGCAACCCACGAACGAAGTGTATTCTTTACCATTCTCCCAGCCGCAAAATCTGGAATTATGGCAGGCGTTATTCTTGGAATTGGCCGTGCCATTGGAGAAACTATGGCAGTCATTATGGTAGCTGGAAATCAGGCACGTATTCCAGACAGTTTGTTTCAAGGGGTACGTACTCTTACCTCTAATATTGTCATTGAAATGGGCTATGCTGCTGATTTACATCGGGAAGCTTTGATTGCTACAGGTGTTGTCCTATTCGTATTCATTTTAATCATAAATTTGTTGTTTTCATTATTAAAAAGGAGGAATGAGGTATGACAAAGCAAGGTTCCAGCAAAGGAAAACGCGGTCCCCTTTCATGGCTGCTCTTTATTTTAGTCATTGGTGCTGCTCTGATTACATTTAGTATTCTCCTTTTTTTAATTTTATATATTTTGTGGAATGGCATTCCCAACCTAACCCCTAGCTTATTTGCCTGGGAGTATAACAGCGAAAATGTATCACTTATGCCCGCCTTACTAAACACATTAATTCTTACCGCAGTATCACTGCTCATTGCCGTTCCCTTAGGGATTGGCTCTGCTATTTATATGATAGAATATGCCAAGCGTGGTAATAAAATTGTAGGTATTGTACGAATTACCGCAGAAACTTTATCTGGTATTCCTTCTATTGTTTATGGATTGTTTGGTATGCTGTTTTTTGTTACTTCCATGGGGTTTGGATATTCTATCTTAGCAGGTGCCTTAACATTAGCTATTATGATTCTCCCCCTTATTATGCGCACCACAGAAGAAGCGTTGAAATCTGTACCGGATTCTTTTCGGGAAGGCAGCTTTGGCTTAGGTGCTGGACGTGTTCGCACTATTTTTAAAATTGTATTACCTGCTGCAATTCCCGGAATTTTATCCGGTATTATTCTTTCCATCGGACGTATTGTTGGTGAAACGGCTGCATTAATGTACACCGCTGGAACTGTAACTGATGTAGTATCCGGAGAGGGATTATCATTTCTTATGGATTCCGGACGTACCCTTGCCTACCATATGTATGCCTTGTCCTGTGAGGGATTCCATACCAATGAAGCCTATGCCACCGCTGTGGTTTTGCTCGCTATCGTTATGATTATTAACTGGATTTCCGGTGCGATTGCTAAAAAACTAAGCAAAATATAAGCGAATGTTCCAAAAGGAGACTGTATGATCAAACAATTGAAACCTAAAATTAACATTAGCAAAACAAATTTATATTATGGAGATTTCCAAGCTCTAAAAAATGTGAATCTACCTATTTTATCTAATGAAATCACTGCCTTTATTGGCCCTTCCGGATGTGGGAAATCTACACTTTTAAAATCATTGAACCGTATGAATGATTTAGTAGAAGGCTGTCGTATTACAGGAGAAATCACTTTGGACGGCACAGATATTTATCATAATATTGATACCAATGAACTTCGCAAACGCGTAGGAATGGTATTTCAAAAACCTAACCCTTTTCCAATGAGTGTTTATGATAATATTGCCTTTGGACCTAGAACCCATGGCGTCCGAAGTAAGGGAAAGCTAGATGAAATTGTGGAAACATCATTGCGCAGTGCCGCTATTTGGGATGAAGTAAAAGACCGTCTGAAAAAAAGTGCTTTGGGACTTTCTGGTGGACAGCAGCAGCGAATCTGCATTGCCCGTGCCTTAGCTGTAAATCCTGAAATTATCCTTATGGATGAGCCTACCTCCGCACTGGACCCTATTTCCACTTCTAAAATTGAAGATCTGGTCATTGAGTTAAAGAAAGATTACACCATCGTTATGGTGACCCATAACATGCAGCAGGCAACTCGTGTTTCTGACAAAACCGTATTCTTCCTTCTAGGTGAAATAATAGAATATGGTGAAACTGAAAAAATCTTCTCTATTCCTCAGAATAAGAGAACTGAAGACTATATCACAGGAAGGTTTGGTTGATAATTATGAGAAATCGTTTTGACAAACAATTAGAACAATTAAATAATGAATTAATTAAAATGGGCAGTTTAATTGAGCAGGCTATTCAAGCCGCTGTAAATGCCCTGGTAAAAAAAGACGTGGAAGCTGCCAACGCTGCCATCAGATTTGATCAAGAAGTGGACCGTCAAGAACGTGAAATTGAAGCACTATGTATGAAGCTACTGCTACAGCAGCAGCCAGTTGCTAAAGATCTGCGTTTAATCTCTGCTGCACTGAAAATGATTACAGATATGGAACGCATTGGAGATCAGGCTGCTGATATTTCAGAAATAACCATTATGCTTGCCAAGGAACCCTACGTAAAAGAATTAACCTTAATTCCACAAATGGCAATTGAAACCATCTTAATGGTAACTCACAGTATTGAGGCTTTTGTGCAAAAAGATCTAACACTTGCACAGTCCGTGATTGACCATGATGATGTTGTAGACAATTTATTTAATCAAATTAAACATACCTTAATTGAATTAATTCAAACTGATGTTTCCTGTGGGGAACAGGCAACAGACTTACTTATGGTTGCAAAGTATTTTGAACGTATTGGAGATCATGCAACCAATATTGCTGAATGGGTCATTTATTCCATTACAGGGCAACATGAATCTGTAGATGGAAAAAACATTTAAGTGTTTATAACGAGCAGGCAGCTTAGTCTGATTCTCTAAGCTGCCTGTTCGTTATTTTTATGAATTCTTTTTTCTTTTATATGCCTTTTTCCTTAAAGTCATATTTTTTCTTCATTTATCGATTTGCTTTATTTCCACACTTAGGGCAAATATCTCCGCCCTCATAGGTAAATCCACAACGAAAACAACATTTTACTTCATGCTCTTCTTTTGCTAAATAGGATACCTTCCTAGAATCTGGTTTTTCCTGAAGATAATGAATGAATTCTCCAAACGCTTTCACAAAATCACTTCGGTCACTGCCTGTGATACCATTGGGAAGTTTTACTTTTTCTCCATTAATTAGGTTTACATAAATACCTTTATTTAAAATTCCATTGCTGCACACGATACTCTTTATCTTTGTCACTGGAATGCACTCACTGCTAAATACGCTGTTATAAAACAAATGATCCGGTGTTAGTAAGAACCCTTCTTTTCCGGTGCCTTTTCTAGATGAATCACAGACTATAATTGGAAGCTCATATCGCGCACAGTCAGAAGCATAGATATTCTTTGCACTGCGAATCAGATCTGCCTCAGGAGAGTTCCATTCTCCAATCATTTCTTTTCTAGCTTCATAATAATAAATACCAGAACTATCCTGCATTTTTTCTGAAAGCTCTGTCTGAATTTTTCGCACCAGTAAATCACATTCATCTGATTTAATCTTAATCAAACGCTTATTCAACATCTCTAGTGCATTATCTTTCAGCTCAGGTAAAAACAATCCCTCTGCAATCTTATCATATGCAGCAAGCCCTTCTTCAAACGTCATCGTCCTCACATCTGGACATATTTGATCAATGGCTAACTCATCTAAAGCACGAATACGTTTCATCAATTTCGGAAGAACCTCTGCAGTATTTTCCTGTTGGTATTCTTCCCCTTTCAGACGTTCTATTAAACGAAATAATCCATTACGGTCATTCTTACCAGTACGTTTTACTAGAGATGCAATTTCCTGTTTTTGGGCTAAATCTCTGCGCTGATTCAACATTTCTTCATAAGGTGCAAGGTCTGCCTCCTTGTATCCCCTTAGTTTTTCTCTAAATATCTGGTATTTATCTTGATCCATTACTGGAGGCATGTTAGAAATCAACTCTTCTGCCTCTTTCTGTGCCTGCTCCCTGCGTATTTCGCCAAGTGGTTCTAATAAATGAATTTTCCCCTCATTTGGTAAATCTGAATTTTCTATTTCTTCTATTAGACGCACCGTTTGAGCGTATCCTCTGTTTTTACTATTTTGAATTTTCTGGGTCCATTCTTTTTCCTGCATTTTATAAATACTGTCATCTAGGCTTCTCAAATACTCCTGTTTTTGAGATTCTCCCAGCTTGTTTTCTCTTTGAATCTGAGCTTTTAATTCTTTTATCTGTCTTACGGACATTCTTGGAAGTACTTCCATGCGTGCATCATATTTTTTTTCAAGACATAGTTCTTCTGTACCATCGACATTCTGAGAATTCACTCTATCCAAAGAATTTTCTTTCATTACTTTCTCTGTACCAGTGTCACCTATTTTCCATGTATGAGTACTGTCTTTTCCAGTTCTGACCTCTTGGTTTTTTACTGTTTTTCCTCTATTCTTTTCAAATCCAAGTTCCTCTTTATGGATAGGAGTGTTTTTTTTCTCTTGAATTTTTTTCAAATCTCTTGGCTCTTCTAACTGTTTTTTTACCTGCTGCAATTGGTTTTGTAGATTTTCTCCTGAATAGAAACCGGATTCCAACTTCTCTTCCAATTGAAGCAGCTCTTCTTCTGACATGTCTTCTAATTCTTCACATGCTTCCTCTGCTGTCTTTGAATTTAATTCCTTTTTTCCCCTATTCCGATCCACCTCAAATTCATTAAATTTGTAGTTGGTTGTTTTTTCACCTGTTTTTCCTAACAATTCCTGATAATCCTCATAAGCATTTCGGTCTTCCTGAAAATAAAGTGTATATACGTCCCCTTCTCCCAAAAGTTTTCCAGGTCTTGGCGTATAAAAACTATTGCAGCTATTACAGGTATAAGCTCTTGCAAGATATACTTTTCCTTGGTTGGTTTCTATAAGAAATTCTTTATCCACTGGATATACAATCATATGAAGCTTGTTTCCACAATTTGGACATAAGTAACCCACTAGATAAAAATTATTTCCCAATCGTTGATTTTTTCGTTCTGAATAAGTCATTGCTTCTTTATAAAAAGTATCCGAATGCGCCTTCCAACAGACTTTATGCCATAATCCTAGTTTTTCCTCATCAAGTTCTTCTTCCGGCTCCTTTTCTTTCTTTCCTTCTTCTATCGCTGCCTGAAGAACATCTTCATATGTAATCTGAATACCACTTTTATAAAAACGAAAATAGTCATTCCGGTATCCCGGATCCACTTTAATTTCTTTTAAAATTCCTCCAAATAAAAAATTGAGCTGAGCGTAATCTTTTTCTACTTTAAGCCCTGCTATCGTTCCCCACTTTCCAAAAGCGTAAAGTACCATATTCAATGCATTGGTAGCAATTACATTTCCAGTAATATCTATAAGATTCTTTTCTTTCATTTCTAGTTCCATAATGTTGGTAAACACTTGTTTATTATCAAAATTAAAAAACAAAGAACGTGTTGTTCCTTGTAATATGAGAATATTATTTCCAATTACAAAAATATGATTCCACAACACATTTACCTTCATCGTCTTTATTAACTTATCAAATATTTGCTTTAATTCAGGATTTGCTTTTATAAAAATCAATGGTCACACCTCACCTTTTTGTTGGTCCATGTCACTATGGTACTAATGGTTATAAATCTCCTTGTTTCAAAATATATTACAAATACAGTTTAACATTTTCATTTAAACATTGCACTTAAAATATGACTCTTATAAAAAAGATTCCTAGTTGCAGGATTCTTTGCCGCAGTTCCATCCTCGCAGAGCGTTTTTTATTACAATTGAGGAAAGCGAAACACAAGATAAGGACTGGATTAATAACTGGAATAGGACGCACTTTCCTATGTAATAAAAAAAGAGCCTACTGCATCTGCAAATAGACTCTTCTACTTTTACTTTAATTTCACTTTTGCATCTCGGGTAATTCCTCTAAGGACTTAAAGGTATATCCCATTCCTTCCCATTTTGTAAGAAGTTCATCTAAAATTTCACCGTTTGTCTTTGATGTATTATGTAGTAAGACAATGGCACCAGGATGAACTCTTTTTAATAGTTTATCCAAGGCTTCTTCGTGAGTTGGCTGTTTATCTGGATCCCAGTCTACATAGGCTAAGCTCCAAAAAAATGTTTTAAATCCAAGTTCTTTGGCAATTTCTAAGTTGGCTTCACTGTATTTTCCTTGTGGCGGACGATAGTATTTTTTCATGGGCTGTCCTGTCACCTGTTCATACAAAATCTCTAATTCTCCTAATTCCTTGGCAAATTCTTCTTTGCCCATTTTAGACATGTCCGGATGATGGTAACTGTGATTTCCTACAATATGTCCTTCTGTCAGCATTTGTTTCACTAAATCCGGACTGGTGGAGAGATAATTTCCCACTACAAAAAAAGTTGCTTTGGCATTATGTTTCTTCAACGCTTCTAATATAGCTGGTGTATTTCCATTCTCATATCCGCAGTCAAAGGTTAAATACAATACTTTCTCGGTTGTATTTTCTGCATAATAAGCATTATGCTTTCCAAGTTCTTCAAACGTTGCATTGGCCACCGGCGGTTTTCCTTCCTCCCGAAAGCTCAATCCCCAATTTCCTTCCGAAAATTGTATTGCTCCAGCACTTCCTACATCTACTGCTTTAGCGGTAAAATGACCAGTCAAAAAAGCAATACCAAATAATGCCACTACTTTAACCAGCTTGATTCCCTTTGCTTTATTCACACAGATAGACTCCTGTTGCCTTTTTATAATGTATATTGCCAAAATACTTTTTTATGATTGATTTTTATGATTGATTGCTATAATCGATTTCTATGTCTTTTATCCTATGCCCCTAATACACTTAAGCCACTTAAGCCACTTAAGCCAGTTAAACCGCTTACAACACTTAAGCCACTTAATTCACTTAAGCCACTTAAACCGCTTACAACACTTAAAGCACTTAAACCGCTTAAGTCACTTAATCCATTATAGAAATATTATCATGTACTTTTCTATAAACTTTCCAAGCAATAATAACTGGTGTACCAATAGTGATATACAATGTTGGTAATCCTCCTATCAATGCCCCTAATATAATAACCACATACATACCTATATTCATCTCAATTCTCCTCCTGTGAGCTGTTTCTCTACAACTTACTGTATTCTATCAATTTTGCTTTAAATGTGAAATAGAATTGAGGATTTCTTAACGGTTCTTAGGCAGGTTCTTAGCAGTTCTTAGCAGTTTTTAGTCAAGTTCTTAGCAACTTTAGCTGTTTTCTTAGGGGCTGTTTTTTAAGGGCTGTTTTCTTAGCAGCTGTTTTCTTAGAGGCTGTTTTCTTAGCGGCTGTTTTTTAGGGGCTGTTTTCTTAGCAGCTGTTTTTTAGGGGCTGTTTTCTTAGCGGCTGTTTTTTTAGGGGCTGTTTTCTTAGCGGCTGTTTTCACTTTCTTACTATTTTTCAAATAATGGTTCGCTTCTTTTTACAGGCATGCGCAAAATAGCCACATCTTTAGAAGCTAATACCAAAGTATCCACCCCTTTATATTCTTTTCCAGTGAGAATATCTGTTGCTATTTCTAGTATTCCTGCTGTTTTCAATGAGATTTCCTGTTCCTGCTCACTATGATTTAGAAGGAATAAATATTGCTCTTGCTCTCTTATTCTACACACTGCCTCTATTTCTTCTGGTGCCTTTATTACCGGTTTTATCTCCTGTTCCTGAGAAAGCTGCTCTAAAAATTCTTGATAAAAATCCAAATCTGGACGCGTTCCTACATAGTAAGACTGGCCTGCTCCATATGCATTTCTAGTAATAACCGGAGTCCCTTTATAAAAGTCTTCTTGATACTCTGCTACCTTTTTGGCACCTTCTAAATGTATGATATCACATAAAAGTTCTCCCGTATGCTGTTTACCTTGATAGGTAAAACTATTCTTCTTATATGCCGGTAATGCATCTGTTTCTTCCACCCAAATACCCAAAATATCTCTAAGGTTTCCTGGATATCCACCGGTAATTACAAGGTCATGTTCCTCTACATAACCGCTAAAAAAAGTGGTAACAAAGGTTCCTCCTGTTTTAACAAATTCTCGTATTCTTTCCTCTATCCCAGGCTTTGTCATATATAGAACCGGAGCAATTACCATCTGATAGCAGGATAAATCATCTTCTTCACCAATCATATCCACGGGAATATTTTGTTTATGAAGTGCTGTATAATAACGAAGTACCTCATCATGATATTTCAAATCCACACTAGGGCCTGCTGAATATTCAACTGCCCACCAGTTTTCCCAGTCAAAGATAATAGCTATCTTCGCTTCTTCTTTGGATCCTAAAATATCAGAACCGATTTTTTCAAGTTCTCCACCCAATGCTGCTGTTTCTCGAAATACTCTGGTGTTTTCATGTCCTGCGTGGTCAATAATTGCTCCATGATATTTCTCACAGGAGCCAATACTGCGCTTCATCTGAAAATACATAATGGAATCCGAACCATGAGCAACTGCCTGATAACTCCACAAACGCATCACTCCTGGGCGCTTCAATGAATTAATCGCTTGCCAGTTTGTAACGCTTGGTGTTTGTTCCATTAAAATAAAAGGTCTCCCACCTCCCACACCACGCATTAAATCGTGATTCATAGCTACCTTACTAATAGAATCCTCATTGGATGGATAATTATCCCAAGATACAAAATCCATATATTTTGCCCATTTTCTATAATCTAATGTCTTATAAGCACCCATTAAATTCGTTGTAACCGGAATATCCGGTGTATATTTTTTTACTGCCTCATATTCCAGCTTGTAACATTCCATAATACTATCTGAGTTAAATCTTCGGTAATCTAAACTGATTCCTTGTGCCATAGTTTTGTCATCATCAAAATGCTCACTTCGCAAATCCGGAAGTACCACCTCTTCCCAATCATAAAATGTATGTCCCCAAAAAGCAGTATCCCACACACGATTCAGTTCTTCAATGGTCTGATATTTCTCTTTCAGCCAGACACGAAATGCCTTTTGACAATGATCGCAATAACATTCTCCTCCATATTCATTGGAAATATGCCAGGCAATGATATTATCATAGCCTTGGTACCGCTCTGCTAATTTCTCTGCCAGCTTTACGGAATATTTTCGATAAACCAAGCTATTGGGACAAGAATTATGTCTACCACCAAATTTTCTGGGTATACCATTAACGTTTGTACGCAAAACCTCCGGATATTTTCGTGCCATCCATGCAGGATGCGCCCCTGTACTGGTAGCAAGGCATACTTTCATGGAATGATTTTTAGCTAGTTCCATCATTTTATCCAGCTTGGTGAAATCATACGTATTCTCCCCTGGCTGTAATAATGCCCAAGAAAACACATTTAAGGTTAAGGTATCCACATGAGCCAATTTCAGCAAACGCATATCCTCTTCCCAGGTATCTTCTGGCCATTGTTCCGGATTATAATCTCCTCCAAAGGCAATTTTATTATGTTTCCATACTTTTTCCCACATAGTACCCTCCTGTTTTCTCATCCAATTTTAGCCTAATTTCTAGTTCTGCCTTTCTAGAAATGCTAAGGTTAGTTGTATTGCCAGTCATAAAATCAACACGCACCTAACTGGTAGTTATAGTATATGAAATTTCCACAAAACATACAATACGTTGTACAAAAAATCAGTAAATAATCTCTTGACATTTTTCTCTATTCTATGTAAAATAGTTTGGTATCTAACAATTATAACAACTATTCTTGTGAAGCACCCTTTGTTTTCTTCGTTTTGAATAGTTACAAATTGTGTGCAGGCTTAGGCCTGTTTTTCTTTTGTTTTTAGGAGCTTCCTGTATACTATAAATAGATCAAGAAGTTGACTAAAAAGAATACCTCAAGTAAATTTAGATTATTAC
>JAVVUO010000038.1:0-21595 GCA_036653135.1 Lachnospiraceae bacterium | reverse complement strand
CCCATTCTAATCGTCGAAACGCTTCATATGAGTGATGAGTTATTAGGGCTTTCACAAGGGATATTGGCACTCGGTGGGCTTTGTGGCGGAATACTTACAGCTATATTCAGCAAAAAGTTAAAGCTCTCCAATTCACATGTTTTATTATTCCTATGTAGTCTTTCTGTTGGAATCATGGCTACTCCGCTGCTTTTAGGAATGAAAGATATGACAAGCTATGTGGTAATCACCGCAACCTGCTTTATTATCATGGCATTGGCGACCATGTTTAGTGTACAGATGATTGCAACCGTACAAACAGAAACACCACCTGAATTAGTGGGAAAGGTCATCGCTTTGATGATGTCCATTTCAATGTGCGCCCAACCCATAGGTCAAGCGATGTATGGAGTGATATTTGATGTATTTCAAAATGAAACCGGTTTGATTTTGCTGTGTGTTGCAATATTATCCGCTTTGATTTCAATTGCCTCAAAGAAAATTTTAAAAGGCATGAGTTCCTAATAGTGATGATTCTATTAGAAACAACACGCTTGTACCAAGATATGACATAGCAACCACTAAATTGTATAGTTGCAATATAGAAGTCTTTAAATTATAATATAGTTGGTAAAAAGTCACAAATATTTTCATGAAAATTGTTGTTATTTTGCTGTCGCATCTTGGAGCAGATGGGTATTTTGATTTTATAGAAGGTTATATGGGCAATGAAATAGAAGGAGTAGAAATGAAGTTTACTATTATGAGCCAAGATTGTGGGAAATGTAATGATTTTTAAGTTTTACTACGGAAAAAAGCGGTTTCAAAAAGCGAAACCAAATAACATTGACCATGCAATATAAACTGTCAAATATATTATGAAAAGGAATAGGCAGAGGTAAAAATTAAATGGAGCATACGGATTTTTTAATTTATTCGGCAAAAGAACCAATGGAGATTGTGCGAAGAAAGTTTAATCAAGGCGAAAACCTATACAAGGAAAGCCCAAATTCTGTTACTTTTGAAGAAGCTTTCAAGGATATTTCATATGTGCAATATGTCATGGAGCAAGCTTACAGTGGTTATACCTACTTTGAAAAAGCCCTATTTGATGGTGCTTTCGCTGCAATGGAGCAGGATTTAAGAAGCCATGCCAAGGATATTCATGTCACCGATATGATTGATATCATTTCCAACCGCCTTTCT
Source organism: Lachnospiraceae bacterium (assembly GCA_036653135.1). GTDB lineage: Bacteria > Bacillota > Clostridia > Lachnospirales > Lachnospiraceae > Petralouisia. The sequence continues at coordinate 20,410 of JAVVUO010000038.1, read as the reverse complement.
TTTATTAACGATGGACATTTGAGTCTAACAACAAAAGAATATGGGAAAGGTTTCTATAAAAAAACACAGACCTATATCGCAGATATTCAACTTGATGAAATTGATGGAAAGTATATTGATGTCAGCCAAGGAAAACGTGTTTACCTCGGTTGTGATCTTAGTTTGTTTCCTACCATATCACTAGGTGACAATCGTACTTTCTTAGTGGGCAAGCGTAGCAAGGAACTAATAGAGCAAATAGAATTGAAAGTTGAAGTGGAAACAGAAAAGTTTCCTGTTCATAAGATAAAAAGCAAGGAAATAGGCGCTGAAGTGTTGATTCAAGAAGAATATGATGAGGAAATTGCGTATATTACATGTTCAAGTTTTGTAGGGGACTCAAGGGATGATTATAAAAAGATTCGTAAAATTGAAGAGAGATGCCGAAAATATAAAAATGTGATATGGGACTTATCTAATAATCTTGGTGGGAATTCTGAATTTCCAAAGCAATTCTTATTAGGTCTAAATGGTAGCTGTATAGATACAAGCAATATTCTTGAATTACGCTCATCGCTTGTTCATGCAAAGGAATACGGAGAACTTAAGGAAGTGCCGTATCATTTTGAACATTGTGTAATTAAAGAAACTGCAAAACATGATTTGTTTGCAGGAACACTTCATGTAATTATCAATGATCGGGTTGCCTCTTCCGCAGAAAATGCAATTACAATGGCAGCATCCATGAAGAATGTAATTTTCTATGGATGCAATTCAATGGGCATTGGTCGATTCGGAGATTTATGTGCCTATTATCTTCCTAATTCCAAAATGATACTCTGGTGTCCACAAAAGGTTTTTGAGAGCTCTAGCGAAGAAACGATGGGCTATGAACCTGATATTTGGGTGGATAGCAGTGATGTGATTTCTATCGTAAAAAGGAAGATTCAAGCAAATGACAAGAGTTAAAAATTAAACTTATCTTTGATACAGACTTTACCGAAGAAGATTTCCCACTTCTTGCAGATACTGCAGTTATAATGATGGAATCAAGAATAGAACAGTTGATTGTAGACCAATTGATGGAAGGTGAATAAAGATGGAGATAAATCAGGCTTATTTTTTAATGCATAAGGATGAAAAAGTAAAATCTTTAGTAATGGAGGTAGAGACTGGCACAATATTGAAGCAAAGTACAACTAGTAATGAGGAGCTAATGCCATTAGGGGCAAGAAAGTCTGCAAAGGATTTTAGAAACTGGTGGGAGAGAAGAGCAGTTCCTGTGTCACAGGGAAAAATAAAAGAGCTCTTAGAGCAGAAGAATATCAGCACCACCCAAGAGTTTCTTTTGAGAAATCTTGGCCTTAGCCTTATTGATCACTATTGGATAAAGCCATTAAATAGTAATCTGGAGTGGAAGGATGTCAGTTTGTTCCAGAATGAGTTTGACGAAAGAGTTTTATTTGAGGAATTGGATTATTCAATTCCATACATGGGGCACACGGTATTTGTTCCCAGTGCTTCTCTTCAGGGAGAACTGGAAAAGAAATGGATTATCAATGAGAAAAAGGAACGAATCTTAATGAAAGGTAATGATGGAAGAACATACCAGCAGAGCACGAATGAGGTCTTTGCGGCAACGCTCCATGAGATGCAGGGAAATGAGCCATATACACAGTATGAACTGGTAGTGATTGACACAGAAGATGGTCGGGGCATGGGCTGTGCCTGTAAATGTTTTGCTAACGAAAGCTTGGAATTTATTCCGGCAATAGATATTGCCAATAGCAGGAAAAAACCAAATGACATGTCGGAATATGAATTTTTTATTTTAAATTGTGTTCATAATGGATTAGCAGAAGAATATGTCCGCAATTATCTTGAATACCAGATATTGTCTGATTTTCTAATTACAAATACAGACAGGCACTTTAATAATTTTGGAGTACTGCGAAACTCGGATACCTTGAAATTTGAGAGCATGGCACCCATCTTTGATTCTGGTAACAGCCTGTTTTGGAGAAGTGATGATATCATTCCAGTGGAGCAAAATGAATTGTTGAATATCAAAGTGTCTTCATTCCGAAAACGTGAGGTAGAGCTTTTAGACTATGTACAGAATCCGCACCTGTTAAACTTAAATAAAACCCCATCGGAATCCCAACTGACAAAGTCATTGGAAACAGGAAGGGTTCCAGAAGAAAAAGCAATAAGGATTGTTAAGGCATATCAGCAAAAAAGAAATATTATTGAGCGGCTGCAGCATGACATTACATTAGAAAAAATAATAATACACAATAGCAAATTAAACAGGAAATGAAATTCAGCTTTTGCTATCATTTCCTGTTGTTCAAAAATATTTGCTGTAACTACTTGATTTTTCTTCTGTGTTCCTTTAGTATTTATCTTAGATACCTCTCGTGTTTTAGATTTTTTACCAACTGTCCGGTCAGTAATAATCTAAATTTACCTGAGACATTTTCATTTGTCAATTTCTTGACCTATTTAAAGTATACAGGAAGCTTTCTGATCTGAATTTGTGAAGCCTAAATCAAAAGGTTTATCCTGTGTAAGCAGAATGTGCTATATGTTCCAGGCTGCAAGCTTTCGTAGCAGTCTCGGACAGCCGGCAGAAAGGAGAAAAAGCAGTGCCTTCGGACATCAGACTGTGCTGATATCATACCACAGGATTAACTATATTGATAAATGTAACTATGGATAATATAGATGGAAACAGGATGAGGGGAAATCCTCTTAGACGACCTTACATCTATATCATAAACTTATGATACGAGGAGAAAAAGTTATGAAATCAAAAAAACTAAACGTCAGGTTTCTACCCCTTTCACTGTCATTGATAATACTGATTGGTCTGATGGCGATGACACTTACAGCGTGCTCTGGCAACGAGCAGCACAGTGGAGAGCAAGGTACTACGAAAATCACCTTTGACCCCTGTAGCGGTTCAAAGGTGCTAACGGAGGAAATTAGCAAAGATGGCACGATAACGATGCCTGCAAATCCCACATGGAAAAGTGACTATACTTTTATGGGCTGGTATTCCGATAAGGACTACACCACAGAGTTCGTAAACAGTGGACTTAGTGTAGATGCAACCGCCTACGCAAAATGGACAACTGCCGGTAAAACGGTGCGCACAGAAATTCTCGATTTGTACGAGGTAACAGAGGATACCAGCAACCCAGAAGAGGGGTGGGAGTGGAACGCAGCAAGCAGAACACTTACCCTTTCCGGCTTTACACTTGATACAGAGCAGCTGGATGCAAATGACTCAGCAGTGGGTTTTGTTTTTCCAAAATGTCCAAAGGATCCTAATACAGACGGGGCTCCTCGCCACAAGCACACCCCGGACTGCCCTACCAATACACTGATTCTTATAGATGGAACAGTAAACACTGTTGATGTGAGCAGAGCAACAAACGAGTACTATTCGGCTCCTTTTTATTCCAACAACGCGCTTACCATCAAAAGCTCCGGCAGTGGAACACCCGGAAAGCTAAACGTTACTGCTGCACAGTCAAAAGATAGAAGTATCGCTATCTATAGCCACGGCGATTTAACACTGGAGAGTGGAGATATTTCTGGCATAGCTGGCAAATCCATAGATAGCAGCAGCATTGGAATCCAAGCATTTTTAGGCAGCATCTATATTAAAGGAGGTACCATAACCGCCACGGGTGGCACATGCGAAAGCATAGCGGACACCAAAGCTATCTTCTCCGGCAGCTTCGGACTGAAAGCCGATGAGATTCAAATTGACGACGGAACCGTAACTGCAACAGGCGGATCGGCAAAAGATTCTCTATCATCAGGCATTTTTGGTACGCAGGGTCTGCGACTAAATGGAGGAAGCATCACCGCCAAAGGTGATACAGCGGCGGTGGCAAGCTTTGAAACGCTCACTATTGAGGGCGCTACAGTCAATGGCGCAGCGGCAAATATTACAGAAGTTAAAGATGTAGATCCAAATAAGAAGGTACTTCATACTTTTGTAGATAATAACGCTGCTACTATGAAAGAGGTTTCCATTCAGCCTTTGAACTAAAGCTTCCATGAACGCATCAAACTGCTTCACATTGTCTGACAAATCACTTGCAAACTGCTTCACATTGTCTGACAAATCACTTGCAATCTGAAGGACTATTGCGACAAAGCATGGAGCAGGAGAATTGATGAAGTAAATAGGTTAGTTTATCATATTGATGAAAATGGAAGTCTATGGATAGTTTCATGTAGAGGACATTATGAGGATTAGCACCTGGAGAGGGTGCTTTTCTTTTTGGGTAAAAAAATAGACCGCTGGCAGCAGTCGTTGAAATTGTATAATATGGATAACTGCCGGTAAAACGGTGCGCACAGAAATTCTCGATTTGTACGAGGTAACGGAGGATACCAGCTTGAAAAATAGGTCTATAAAAAAATGAATTTATTGTATATAATGTTTAATCATAAGGGGTGCGGAAAGGAGATAATTTGCGCAACAATAAATATACGATTTGGATTTCAAAAATAACATACTTAGGAATCATTTTATGTGTATTAGGATGTGGGTTTTTGATACAAGGAATAAAATATTCCTATCATATAGTTAAAATAAAAAGTAGTTACCATGAAAATGAAATTCATGCAGATAGATATATAGATTGTAATATATCTAAAGAATTGCTTCTTGGAAGTTATTATTCTGAAATGAATGGCAAGACATTATTTTCTCCCATATGTGGATACAATGTATATACTAGTACATCACGATACATCATGATGGAGGATACAAAAAATAGTTATTATGTTTCACTTGATGTGCCAGATGAATATCAAGATGAATTTCAAAAAATGATTTCTGGGACGAAATCGAGTATTCATATATATGGTAAATTTAAAAAATTAAAAGGAGAATTTGGTTATGAAGAAATAAGGAATTGTTTAAAATTAGATAAAAACGATGATATTACAAAATTTGTTTCAACACAATATGTTATTGAGATAGTAGATTTGGAAACAGAAAAGAAGAATTACTATAAAGGTATTATTTTATTGATCATTGGGATGATAATTATTTTGAGTTGTTTTGAAAAAAGAACCGAATGTTTTTTTTGTTGAGAAACTAAAAGTATTTGTTAATGCGGTCAACAAAGACGATGATGGAATTTCCGTCACACAGTGTTAGACATTTAAAAATCAGAGAATATACTGGCTAAATTAGCAGGGAATATGGAAAAACATGAGAAAACATTGACTTTTTTCGGAAAAAATGGTTAACTAATAGAAGAAGATGTATACAAAATACAGGAGAAGAACAATGTTTGAAATGAGATTAAAAGCATTGGCCAAGATTAATCTTGGACTGGATGTAGTAAGACGCAGGGAAGATGGTTATCATGAGGTAAAAATGATAATGCAGACGATTCGCCTATATGACAGAATTAGCCTGAAAAAGATAAAACAGCCGGAGATTTTGGTGAAGACCAATTTATTTTATCTTCCGGAAAATGAGAATAATCTTGTGTACCAGGCAGCAAAGCTTTTGCGGGACGAATTTCAAATTTCACAGGGAATTCGGATTGATTTACAAAAAAATATTCCGGTGGCGGCAGGAATGGCAGGAGGAAGTGCAGATGCGGCGGCGGTGCTGTATGGAATGAATCAGATGTTTCACTTGAAATTATCTGAGGAAGAATTAATGAAACGTGGGGTAATATTGGGTGCAGATGTTCCTTATTGTATTAAACGCGGAACGGCGTTGGCAGAAGGAATTGGAGAAATACTGACAGTACTGCCAGGAGCACCTAAATGTAAGGTTTTGATTGCAAAACCTCCCATTAGTGTATCCACAAAATTTGTCTATGAAAATCTAAAACTAAATGAACAGACAATTCATCCCAAGATTGATTTATTGGTTCAGGATATAGAAGCAGGGAACTTGGAAAGGATGGTATCACATATGGGAAATGTACTGGAAAGTGTGACAATACCAGAATATCCAGTTATTGCACAATTAAAAGAACAAATGATGGAGGCAGGAGCTTTGCATGCTATGATGAGTGGAAGTGGACCTACGGTATTTGGCTTATTTAATAATGATGAAAAAGCAAAACGGGCATATGATAAAATGAAAAAAAATAATTTGGCAAAACAAGTGTATCTAACAGAATTATACAATAACAGGAGGTAGCAAATGACAGATAAATTAGAATTAAATATGGATGCATATCTTCCGTTAAGAGATGTTGTATTTAATACCTTAAGAGAGGCAATACTAAAAGGAGAGCTTAAGCCAGGAGAACGGTTAATGGAACTTCAGCTTGCATCAAAACTAGGAGTAAGCCGTACGCCTATTCGTGAAGCCATTAGAATGCTGGAATTGGAAGGGCTTGCAATGACTATTCCAAGAAAAGGTGCAGAAGTAGCCAAGATGACAGAAAAGGATATGGAGGACGTACTTCAAATCCGCAAGGTATTGGATGAGCTGGCAGTAGGACTTGCATGTGACAATATGACAGAAGAAATACTAGAGGAACTGAAGGTATCCTTGAAACATTTTGAAGATTGTACTAGAGATCATAATGTAAAGAAAATAGCTCAGGCAGATGTGGAATTTCATGATGTGATTTATCGTAGTTCCAATAGTCCCAAACTGGTAAATATGTTAAGTAATCTTCGAGAACAAATGTACCGTTACCGTGTAGAATATCTGAAAAATGAAGAAATCTATCCAACTCTAATGGAGGAACATAGGAAGATTTTTGAAGGTTTGGTGCACCAAAACAGGGAAGAAGTGATTAAAGTCATGAGTTACCATGTGGTAAATCAAGAGCTGATGGTAAAAAATATTATAAGAGAACAGGAATAATCGGGTAAATTTTGGAAAATATATAAGAGAAAGAAGAAAAAGAAGAAAACGAAGAAAAAGGATAGGCTATAGTGCTTATCCTTTTTTGGTATCTAAAAATTAGGAGAAAACTATGCCAGTGAACATTACATCGGTTCTAAAGGAAAATGTAGAGCAGTTTGAAACTCTTTTTTCGGATTGTGCAGACATCAAGAAACGAAAGATAAAAGTAGGGCAGAAATTGGAAAAAGAATGTTATATTGCGTATATTGAGGTGACTATCAGCAGCACGGACTGGAAAGATTCTGCCATTGGAAAGCTGCTTGGAACACTTCGAGGATTGCCAGAGGAAGAACTAGTATCTTACGTAAAAGAAAATATTCAGGATATTTCAGATTCTAATCCATTTGGTACCATAGAAGAAGCTGCACAAGGAATGCTTACGGGAGATGCTTTATTTTTTCTAGATGGATATAATAGGGCACTTAAAATACCAGACAAAGGGTACCCAGGACGCGGGGTGTATGAAGCAGAATCCGAAAAGGTAATACGAGGATCCAATGAAGGATTTTCAGAATCAGTAAAGTTGAATACGGCTTTGATACGTAAACGGCTGCGAAGCCCTCATATCAAAGTAAAAGAAAGCTTTGCAGGAAAACGAACGCATACCAACGTAGATTTAGTCTATATGAAAGATTTGATTTATCCGGGAATGCTAGAGGAAATTGAAAAAAGGTTACAGGAATTTGAAATTGACGGCATATTAGACAGTGGAATTATTGAGCAACTAACAGAAAAACAAAAATATTCTCCATTTCCTCAATTTCAAACAACCCAGCGTCCGGATCGTGCAGCAATGGCTATTTTGGAAGGAAGAATTGTATTACTTTCCGATAATTCTCCGGTGGCATTGATTTTGCCGGCAACTTATAATTCTTTTATACAAACGAGTGATGATTATTACAGTCGTTGGGAAATTGCTTCTTTTACTAGAATACTGCGGTATCTGGCATCTTTTATGGCATTGACATTTCCAGGATTATATCTTGCCATGACTAATTTTCATACGCAGATACTGCCTACAGATCTCATGCTGTCTTTAGCGGCAGCAAGGCAGGGTGTTCCTTTTCCCGCAGTAGTAGAAATAATATTAATGGAACTTGCATTTGAACTCCTTAGGGAGGCTGGGGTAAGACTGCCGGGAGCCAATGGAAATACCATCGGAATAGTAGGCGGTCTTATTATTGGGCAGGCAGCAGTGGATGCCAATATTGTAAGTCCTATTGTTGTCATTGTAGTGGCACTTACGGCACTGTGCTCCTTTGCGGTACCTAACGAAGAATTTGCAACTGCATTTCGAATTCTAAAGTTTGTGTTTATTTTATTGTGCGCAAATTTTGGATTCTTTGGATTTCTCCTAGGAGTACTGGGTATACTAATTCATTTATCACATTTGGAAAGTTTTGGGATACCTTATTTAACACCATTTGTAGGGGCAGACCTAAATGGCTACGACGACCAACGGGATACCTTTTTACGACTGCCTTTGAAATTTTTGAAAAAACGTCCTATTTATACTAGAAAGGGAGCCAGAACAAGACTTCGATTTCATAATATCCAGAAGAATAAAAAATCGTAAAGTAGGTGAAAAAATGTTTGCAGATAATTGGAAAATATCATTACGACAGATAGAACGGTTACTCATTCTGGACTTATTTGGACTAAGCAGCTTACTGTTACCTGGAATATTAGGGAAAATGACAGGGGCAGATGGAATTTTTTGTTTGATTTTGGGAATGGCAGGAGCAGGAATATTGCTTTTTTTAATAAAGAGAACATTAATGCAAATACAGAAAGATTATTACAGCTATTTAAAGGAAAATGCAGGGCAGCTGCTGGGAGATGTTTTTATGGTATTTTACTTGATATATTTTATTTCCCTGTCAGGATTTGTACTTTATCAAACCACAAGTTTGATTTTAGCATGGCTGCTGCCGGAAGGTTCCTATCTTTGGATTAATATTTTATTGTTAGCATTTGGTGGGTATGGCGTGATAAGAGGAATTGAGGGACGGGCACGGGTGTATGAAATTATTTTTTGGTTTCTAGGCGTTCCACTAGTGTTTATGCTAGGACTTGCTGTGAGAAAGGTAAATGTGGATTATTGGACACCCATTGTAGCTACTAGTGGTGGAGAAATTCTAAAAGGAAGCATGAATGTGTGGATATTATTACTGCCCTTGTCCACTATTTTATTTTTACGACCTTATTGTAAAACACCTGAAAAACTGGCTTTATGTGGAAAACATGCATTGATTACAGTAACAACCATCAATCTAATCATTTATCTTATTCTAGTAGGTGTATTTGGTCATAACACGCTGCAGGTATTGAAAAGACCGGTCATTACATTAATGAGCATGATAAATTTTCCTGGTGGTGTTTTCAGTAGCCAAGGAATTACCATGACTTTTGTGTGGTTTTTTGCACTATTTGCTTTATTTAATACAGGAATATTTCAAAGTAATCTTCTTCTAAAATCCATGTGCCATGAAACACAGGATAGATATAGCCTTTTAGTGGTGTTGCTGTTAATTCTGCTATGTACGGGTGCGTTTTTTGAAAATAGCATGATGACAGAATTATTTATGACATATCAAACATGGATAGTGCTTCCTGGAATGATAGGAATTTTACTGTTATTACAGGGAATCGTACAAATTCGTAAATGGTGCGGCAGGGGGAAAGGAGGAAAGGTATCATGTCTCAAAAAGGTATCTTAGTATGGATTGCGGCAGGAATTATGCTGCTTACAGGAGGATGTGCTTCTACGGAACTGGAACAACGAAGTTTTCCACTGGCATTTGGGGCAGATAGAAAGCCTATAGAGCAGGAAGAAGAAACAGAACTTTTAGTGGTAAGTTTTGATTTTCCAGATTTAAAGCAGATTTCAGAAAAAAGTAAAACTGCGGACACGCCAATGGGACTATCCTTAGAGGGAAAAGACTTATATCATGTGGAAAAATCTTATGAAAATAATACCAATCGCATGCTGGACTATAATCATTTAAAAGCAGTGATAGCAGGAGAAACATTGATTTCAAATCCATGGCAGATGTGTGATTTACTGAAAAGCTGGGAGCAGGAAAATGTGGGAAGAAATATCAGCTTTTTCATAGGAAGTCCTGGAGCTGCTAAAATCATGAGTTTGACGCAGGAAACAGAAGGCTCAGTGGGCAAATATTTAGAGGAAATGGAAGAAAGCCAACAGGATTTTAAACAAGAAAAAATTGTCACAACAGGAGATTTGATAAATCAATGGCATAATCAAAATGAACTGCTCTTAGTTCCTGTGCTGACAGAAGCAGGAAAACGTCCTGTAATTAGCGGATATGGAATTATTTCTGATTTTAAATATAAGGGTATGATGTCGGTGAAAGAAGCCATGGAATCTTTTTTATGCACAAACCTTTTAAAACGTTTTACATGGGAATTTACCACAGGTGAGGTGGTAGAAATTACAGGAATACAAGTAGAAAAAAAAATAAAACAGGTAAAAGGAATGCCGGTTATCACATTAAATATAAAGGGAAAGGGAAGATTGAAAACAGGAAACCCATGGTCTTTGGAGGAAAAGCTGGGCTTAGAGCAGCGATTGGAAGAACAGCTTTCGTTTTCTTTGGAGGAAACAGGAAAAACAATGCAGGAACTCTATGGAATTGACATTACCAATAGTTATATTTCATTAGGTGGATATCATAGAGGGTTATATGAAAAATATAATGGATTTCCGGAAACATATGCAAAAGAACTTCATCAGGTATTTAAAACAGAAATTACATTTTTAAATTGGGAATAAGCAGGTGAATAAATAAAATATTTGTGGAAATACTTTCCTTAGCTGGTGAAAAAGAATCCAGCTTGCAGGATTTTTTGCCGCAGTGCAATCCTTGCGGAGCATTTTTTATTACGTAGGAAGCACTTTCCTATGCAATAAGAAAAGTTTCTTTAAGGAACCAATATAAGGAAGGTATGAAGATGAAAGAAAAAATAGCCGTAGTTAAAAAGAAAAAAGTATGTGGAGAAACTTGGATAAAAGTCCTCCTGATAATTTTTTTAGTAGGAATTGTATTAATTTGTGTTGGAGAATATGATAAAAAAACAAAAATGACAAATGAAATTGCGGAAAAAATTATTCGATTCCATGTCTTAGCAAATAGTGACACAGAAGAAGACCAACAACTGAAATTAGAAGTACGAGATGCTATTGGTATGCTTATGCAGCCTAAATTATCTGGCATCAGTGATATTACAAGGAGTCGAGAAATTGTAACGGATAATCTAAAAGAGATTGAAGAAAAAGCAGAAACGGTGATAGCATCTAAAGGGTATACATATCCGGTGTCCGCAAGACTGGCACAAACAAAATTTCCAGAAAAAACCTACGGAACCTATACCTTTCCAAAAGGAACCTATGAGGCATTAGAGGTAGTGATTGGAGAAGGAGAGGGACATAATTGGTGGTGCGTTATGTATCCTAATATGTGTTTCTTTAACAGTACCTACGATGTGGTAGAAGAAGAAGCAGAAAAATCGCTGGGGAAAATATTGACGAAAGAAGAGTATAAAAGTTTGGTGGAAGAGAAGGATTATGAAGTAAAATTTGCTTTTTTGGATTTTTTGGAAGATATGAAGGAATCGGTTGCATTTTCTCTATAAAACAGGTAATATAAACTCGTATGACTTATTTATGGAGATAATTATTATGAAGCAATTTGTGAAAGATAAAAAATATGCACCAATTGGAGTATTTGATTCCGGAGTAGGAGGACTCACAGTAGCAAGAGAAATCATGCGCCAACTTCCTATGGAAAGCATGATTTATTTTGGAGATACGGCTCGTGTGCCCTACGGAAATAAATCGAAAGAAACGATTGTCCGCTATTCCAGACAAATTATGCATTTTTTAGACTCAAAAGGAGTAAAGGCCATAGTGGTAGCCTGTAATACGGCAAGTGCATTTGCCTTAGAGGAACTTCAACCGGAATTAGAAATACCTATGATAGGGGTAGTAAAATCGGGAGCTAAGGTGGCAGCTCAGACCACAAAAATCGGAAAAATTGGTGTAATTGGCACGGAAGGCACTATTGGCAGCCAAATTTATACCAAGATGATAAGAGAAACCAATCCACAGGCAGAGGTTTTGGGAAAAGCATGTCCGTTATTTGTTCCGTTGGTGGAAGAGGGCTGGCTTAAGGATTCTATTACCATGGAAGTAGCCAAAAGATATTTAACCTCTTTTCGGGAGTCGAACATTGATACCTTAATATTAGGTTGTACTCATTATCCGTTGCTTCGTGCTATCATTGGTGAGGTTATGGGGCAGCAGGTTACGTTGGTAAATCCCGCCTATGAAACCGCTCATGGGCTAAAACAGCTGTTAGAACAGTATGAATTGCAAAATGATGGAATGGAAGGAAAGGGAAAATATCTTTCTGATTCATTTGAGGATATAGAAAGCTATGAAATGCAAGAGCAGGGACGGTATCAATTTTACGTAAGTGATGCTGCAGAAAAATTTAAAGATTTTGCCAATTCCATTTTACCATGTGAGATAGAAGAAGCACGTTTAATTCATATTGAGGAGTAAGAAATGACAAAAAATGTATTATTAACCATTAGTGGTCTGCAGTTTGCAGCCCAAGGAGAAGAAGAAGCAGAACCAGTAGAAGTGGTGACTGCGGGAGATTATTACAAGAAAAATGGAAAGCATTATATTTTATATGATGAAGTAATGGAAGGATTTGATGGAAATACAAAGAACATCATTAAGCTTACAGAGGAATGTCTAGACATTACCAAGAAAGGTATTTCCAATGTACATATGATTTTTGAAAAACATAAAAAAAATGTATCGTATTACTACACACCTTTTGGCAGCCTGCTAATTGGAATTGATGCCCAAAGTGTTCAGATACAGGAAACAGATGATAACATTGATGTGAAGGTTCAATATAATTTAGAAGTAAATTATGAGCATTTAGCAGACTGCTCCATTACGGTCAATATTAAATCCAAGGAAGCGAAAGATTTTACCCTTTCTTAAAATAATGAGGGAGAAATGATAAAAGGAGAATGAAGTATGAATGTAAGAAAAGCGATTATTCCAGCAGCAGGATTGGGAACACGATTTTTGCCGGCAACCAAAGCACAGCCTAAAGAAATGTTACCAATTGTAGATAAGCCAACCATTCAGTATATTATTGAAGAAGCTGTTTTAGCAGGAATTCAGGACATTATTATTGTTACCGGACGTAATAAGCGTTCTATTGAGGATCACTTTGACCGTTCCATTGAATTAGAGCTGGAACTGGAAAAGAGCCAGAAGACAGAAATACTTGAGATGGTAAAAGGAATTTCTGAAATGGCAAATATCCATTATATTCGACAAAAAGAACCTAGAGGATTAGGACATGCAATTTTAGCTGCACGCCATTTTATAGGAGAAGAACCATTTGCAGTACTTTTAGGCGATGACGTGGTGATTTCCAAACAACCATGTTTAGGACAGATGTTAGATGTATTTCATGAATACCAGACGTCTATTTTAGGTGTTCAGACTGTTCCTCATGAGGTAGTGAATAAATATGGTATTATTGCTGGAAAACAAGTAGATGAACGAGTATATAAAGTACGGGATATGGTGGAAAAGCCTTCTTTGGAGGAAGCACCATCTAATGTAGCAGTACTAGGAAGATATATTATTACACCGGAAATTTTTTCGTTTTTAGAGACACAAGACGCAGGAAAAGGTGGGGAGATTCAGCTGACGGATGCCTTGAAACGTCTGGCAAAAGAGCAAGCTATGTATGCTTATGATTTTAAAGGACATCGCTATGATGTAGGCAGTAAAGTGGGATTTATTCAGGCAAATTTAGAATTTGCGTTAAGAAGTGATGAATTAAAAGAAGAAATGAAAGAATATTTGAATAAACTTCATGAAAATATGGATGAAATGATTTCTTACGATTAAGAAGTGATAGAACGTTACAGAATTTGAAATATAAAACAGCCACAGCATAGTGAGTAATATCACAGATGCAATGGCTGTTTTTCTGTTGCTTCTGACAACTCCAGTCTACTAGGAGTAAATCAAAATGCATTTTTACTTCTTGGAATCTTTTTTGAAACGATCCATAAATTTCTTCTTTTTGGGAGCAGGTTCACTAGAACCGTGAAGTCCTTTTACACCGGTAATATAAAGACCGCTGACAACCGCTTTTACTTCTTTTTTGGTAGGAATACTATCAAAAATTCCGGCATCACAGATTAAGGTCATAACCTTAGGTCCAACTTTTGCCTTTACAATGGGCATTTTGGAACGACGCAGCATCTTAGGGGTCTGAGCTAATACCTGTGCGGGAAGTCCAGCATCTTTCAAACGCATCTTTTTCTTATCAATAATTAACATTGAAACTGTCTGCGCAGCTGCCGCAATTTGTGCATCCTGTTCTTTCCTCTTTTTTTCTGCTTTTTTACCAAATATGTAAAGTGCAACGGTTGCCCCTAACATAATTACGATAATTACAATTATTACAATTTGCCATGTAGCCACAAGAAATCCTCCTTTTGTTCAAGTCTGTACAATATTGTATCATTGATTGAAACAAAAATCAATGGTACAATCAAACATAGAAAAGTAAAAATAGGAGGTGCGCTATGAAACGAAACCGCATTGTAATGATGAGTTCTATTATGATATTGCTGGTGATTGGCGGAGGGTTATTATATTGGGTATTCGGTGATGGAATAAAAGAAAAATCTCATATTGAGAAAGAAACAAAACAGAACCAGGAACAGGAAATAAAACAAGAACAGGAAGAAACACAGGAAATAAAAAATGAAACAGAGCATAGTGAAATCCCAGACTTACCAAGTGAAAATCCAATTCAGGAACCAGAAAAAAAGGAAGTAACTATGGCATTTACAGGAGATATTCTGCTAAGTTCTTATGTACGTAAGAACTATGATGGAGAAGGCATTGGGGGTGTGGTGTCTGATACACTTCTAGGACAAATGCAAGGAGCAGATATTACTATGGCAAATGAAGAATTTCCATTTTCCACAAGAGGAGTTCCAGAACAGGACAAGCAGTTTACATTTCAGGCAGATCCAGCATATACCTCTGTGCTAAAAGACATGGGAATAGATGTGGTGACTTTGGCAAATAATCATGCATTAGATTATGGGGCGCAGGCATTAACAGACACATTTCAGGCACTGGATGAAACAGGAATTGCCTATGTGGGAGCAGGAGATACCAAGGAACGCGCATCACAGCCTTATTTTATAGAGGCAGGTGGAAAGACATTTGGATTTTTGGCAGCTTCTCGTGTGATTCCACAGGTAGGGTGGAATATCGACAATCAACAGCCGGGATTGTTGTGTACCTATGATAGCAGTGCACTAGTACAGGCAATTCAAGGAGCGAAGGAAAAGAGTGATTATGTAGTGGTATATGTACATTGGGGAGTGGAACGAGCAAATACTCCACAAGAATATCAAAGACAGCTAGGAAAAGCCTATATTGATGCAGGGGCAGATCTAGTGATTGGTTCACACCCACATGTGCTTCAGGGAATTGAATATTATCAGGGGAAACCCATTGTATACAGTCTTGGAAATTATATATTTAATCAAGAAATTCCAAGCACGGTATTGCTAAAAGCTACGGTGTCACCAGATAATCAAACCACCCTTACCTTGCTCCCAGCCTATGCTGTTGGAGCAAAGACACAGGAAAAAAATCAGAATGATGCAGCAGCATTGTATCAATTTATGGAAGAAATTTCCTTTGGAATCACTGTAGGGGAAGATGGAGTAGTATCAAATTAGGATGGAGAAATGAAAATGAAGAAAAGACAGATTGATAAATGGAAAATAGTAACAATTGCAGGGGTGATTTTTTTCGTTTTGGGTATTGCAAGCCTTGTCTGGGTGTTTTGTCAAATGAACAGTTATCGGCAATTTACCCTATCCTTGGCCTATGATCTGGAATCTCCAGAGGTAGTCAATAAGGTAAAAATGAAAGAACATTCTTTGCGAATTAGTGAAGAAAATCGAAAAGCACTTTCCTATTACCTAAATACAGAGCAGCATAAGCCATCTCTGCTGCCCTTTGAAAAAGTAGTAGATGAAATTCAGATGCAGTGTATCAGGGGAGATGGAAATGTGTCAAAAATAAATCTTTATAAGAGAAATAATGGGACGGTGTATTTGGATTATACCAGTAAACAGGGACATTGGAAGTATGATTTAAGTGGATATTGTAAGTATGATGTAGTAGCAGAGTTATTAAAACCAGAAGGTGGGGTAACTGCAAATACGATATTAAAGCATTAGCCAGCTTGAATTTTCTTAATTGAAAATGTAAAAAAGAACCTTAGGAAGTAAGCACTAAGGTTCTTTTTTTATATTTTCTTTTTAGTTTTTTGAAATAGTATCTAGTTCCTGTTTCATGTATTTTTGCAGTATATCAAAATAGGTGGAACCTGTGGAAAGAAAAAAATCATGAAAATTTATCAAGGAAAAATTATCTCCCATATATTCCTGGGCAAGTTCTTTTAATTCGATTACTTCAAGATAACTAATATAATAAGGAAGATAGACACCGGGATCACAAATAAGTGTATTGTAAATTTCATAAGAAGCATCTTTTTGAATTCCTAAATCAGATAAAAAAGAAGAGGTATCTGCGAAAGTCCATCCTTCATAATGAATTCCCATGTCTGCTCGTGCATAAAGAGCATAAGAATAAGAACGGTTTATAGATAGGAAAGAGGCAACATCTTCTTCTAAATCGGCATGATGATAAGCAAAATCTTCGATGTAGCGAGCCCAGCCTTCATGGTAACCGGTGGTACCTAAAAGAGAACGAATGGGGTGAGGATGTTTGCTGCGATAATAAGTCATCTGATACATATGACCAGGAAATCCTTCATGAGCTAAAGTGGGGAACAATTCCATGGATTCATAGTCTGGACTGTTATTGATATAAATAATTTCTTTTTCTATATTATCTAAAGGTGGAATCAAATAAAAAGCGGGGTTGAGCAATGCCTCTAAAGATTTCGGCACATGCTTGATTTGATACTCTTCATGTGTAATGAGAGGAAAATCCGTACCCATAGAAGATTTCAAATGTTCTAAAATATCTTCCGGTTGTGTATAGGGAAATTTATAAGAAGAAAGTGCGGAAGATAAATCCGGATTTTCTTGCATCAGTGCTCTCATCTGAAGAATATTTTCATTGATTTCATGGTCTGTAATTTTAATGAGTTCCGGAATAGATTTTTCAGAACCGGTGTAGCTGCGAACTAGATATTCATAATAGTCACGTCCATTTTTGTACGAACACAGACCTTCGTTACTGGAACGTGAGCCTTGGAGTGAAGATAATTCTGTAATCATCAATTCATAAGCCGGAAGTAAGAAATTTGTGATAGCTTCTTTATGTTGTTTCTGATAATCTTGCTTTTGCGCATTGGATAATTTTTGAAATGCATTTATTTTATCATTAAATACAGGAATTAAACAGTTTTCAGCAGGTGATAAAAAATCTTCACATTGTTTTATTACATTGTCTAAGGAATATTTCGTAAGAAAAAATCCTTTTTCGGCACGTTTCTTTTCATAATCAATCCAAAAAGTCACATGATTAAAAGATTGTGTTACCAAAGAAAGATAATCTTTGATATCTGCTTCCGAATTAAAATCATATTCACTTAGGGATAGTGGAATCTGACTTTGCAGTCCGCTCATAGGGGAAAAAGGTTCATAGAAATCCGTGTATTTGCATCCCGCTAACTCGTTTTCTATAAAAGCGTACAAAGTATCTAGTGTTATTTGCTGATCAAGGGTAAGTAATTTGGGATGAAACTCATCTAGTGTATCTTGTAATTCAGTTAACTTATCTAGTGTTTCTTTATTGTTAGAAACAGGTAGAGTGCCCCAGGTAACATCAGGTATTTCTATATTATAATTGGCAGGGTTTTCCATGGAAAAATGAATGGATAAGGTATCGGAGGAAGACATTTCAGAAGCAAATAAATCGTCTAAAAAAGTATCAAATAATTCCTTCTGGGAAAGTGAGGAAACCTTAAATTCTTGTTTGGTAGAATTAAAATAGGTGCTAGGAGAACATCCTGTAAAAAATAGGCTAATAATAAGGAATAGTGCCGTAAATTGTGAAAAATGTTTTTTGTTATGGTACATATGATTGCTCCTTTGTATATATAATGGTAAAAATAGAAATAATTGCCAGGTGAAATAGAATGAAATATGCTAACTATAAAGATAGCAAAGAAACCCCACAAAAGCAAATAAAATTATATGAATAGTCCTAAATTTGAAAATTTATTGAATCTTGCATTGGATGCAACCAAACGAGAACGTGAAAAATCCATTCAATTGGGAGTAGGATATGAACCAAAAGAAAACAGCTGGGAAATTATTGTAAAATATTCTGGTGATATTAGACAGCTTTCTTTGAAAGACCATAGAATTCGTGTTATTAAACTAATGAATGAGTATGCTATTTTAAATGTACCGGAAGATGCCATGCCTCTAATTGCAGCAGCACCACAGGTAGAATATGTGGAAAAGCCCAAACGAATGTTTTTTGCAGCAGAAGAAGCAAAGCGTATTTCCTGTATTACAGGGGTTCAGGGGGGACGCTACCAACTTACAGGGAAGGGTGTTATTATAGCAGTATTGGATTCTGGAATAGATTATAGTCATCCGGATTTTAGAAATACAGATGGAAGTACTAGAATATTGGCGTTATTTGATGAGGTATTGGAACAAGAATATAGTACAGAAGAAATCAATCTTGCACTTAGGACGGGAAATGAGCAAGAACAATATAAACTGGTACCCAGCAGGGATATTTCAGGGCATGGAACCCATGTAACAGCAATTGCAGCAGGAAATGGGCGTGCGTCTGGGGGGAAAAACAGAGGAGTTGCCTATAATAGCCCTTTGCTAATTGTAAAACTTGGAACAGCACAACCAAATGGATTTCCACGAACTACCCAGATTATGCGTGGATTAGATTATGTGGTACAAAAAGCATTGGAACTTCAAATGCCCATGTCTGTGAATATTAGTTTTGGAAATACTTACGGTTCTCATAGTGGAACGGCATTATTGGAAAGTTACATTAATGATATGGCAAATTATTGGAAAACCAGTATTTCTATTGGAACAGGAAACGAGGGGGCTGCTAGAGGGCATACTTCTGGATTTGTAGCACAGAAAGTGCCGGAAACCGTAGAATTTGTTATTAGTACATACGAAACCGTCATGAGTCTGCAAATATGGAAGTCATATGTGGATAAATATGATATTTCCATTACCCATCCTAATGGCACAACAATAGGACCCATTAAAAATATGCAGGGACCACAGCGCTTTATAGTAGGGAAAACGGAACTTTTGTTCTATTATGGGGAACCCAGTCCTTACAGCTCTTATCAGGAGATATATCTTGATTTTATTCCTACGGATGTGTATCTTGATGCAGGAATTTGGAATATTATTTTGACACCAGAAAAAATAGTCCAGGGAAATTTTGATATGTGGATGCCAGGGCAGGCGGTGCTAAATGTGGGAACCGGTTTTTTATATCCAGTAGAAGAAACCACGCTTACCATTCCATCTACTGCAGAAAAAATAATTTCAGTGGCAGCTTATAATGGAAAAACAGACCAATTGGCGGATTTTTCAGGCAGGGGATTTACCAGACAGACCAATCAGGTGAAACCAGATATAGCAGCACCGGGAGTAGATATTTTATCTGCAGCACCAGGAGGCGGATATACTGTTCGAAGTGGAACTTCCATGGCAACACCTTTTGTAGCAGGAAGTGCAGCACTTTTAATGGAATGGGGAATTGTAAATGGAAATGATGCATATTTGTATGGGGATGATTGTGATATAATAGGACTAAATCAAAGAAAAGCCCATAAACACTGGGAATTTCGCTGGTTTAGTCCAAATTTATCTATGCAAGATTGAGATGGACAGCGCTGAACAACTCATCTGATTGAGATTGGTTCGTTTACGGAGGGATAAAGACAATGGCAACGAAAAAGGAATATTTAGAAAAAAGTAAAGAACTTTTGACATTTTTATTGTTTGGGTATATACTATAAAAGTAAAGAACATTTAACATTAGAGAGGATATGAAAATGAAAAAAACAATAAATAAGTTAGGCTTTCGTAAGATGGATGAAATGGAGAAAAATATAGCATTAAAATCTCAGCGAATTGCTCTTGTATATGTTATTATTGCTCTATTGATATGGAGTTTTTATGAAACATACAAAGTCTATGCATATCGAACCACATTAAATATTTTACCTTGCTTTTTGCTTATTTCAACTTCATGGGTGTTAATCATTTCTCAGTTGATATTAAAAAAACAGGCTGTAAAAGATGATTATGATTACCAAAACGAAAATCCGATATGGAAATTCATTATCATAACAATACTAATCGTTGGGTTAATCGTAGCATTAG
>JAVVUO010000037.1:0-22632 GCA_036653135.1 Lachnospiraceae bacterium | reverse complement strand
TAAGCAGAAGTTAGTATAGCATAGTTGGGACATTTTCCCTTGGGGTATATAAAGACATTATCATAAATGGTTCATAAATAGTTGAATCAGCAAATAAAAAAGGTTGACGTTAAAATAAGTTTGTGATATATTAGACTAGCGATGGAAGTAGGTCTTTTTTTTATGCCTAAAAATTAGAAATTAAGTGGAGGTGGAAGTTGTGCGCACTAAAATTACATTGGCATGTACAGAATGTAAACAACGTAATTACAACATGACGAAGGATAAGAAAGCTCATCCGGACAGAATGGAAACAAAGAAATATTGCAGGTTCTGCAAAACACACACATTACACAAGGAAACGAAGTAATAGGATTAAGTAAAGGAAGTGAAGAAATGGGAGAAACCAATACAGAAAAAGCTCCAAAAATGAGCTGGTTCACCGGTCTGAAGGCCGAATTTAATAAGATTATTTGGCCGGATAAAAAATCACTTAGTAAACAGACAGCGGCAGTTGTTGCTGTTTCTATTATTTTAGGTCTGATTATTGCCATATTAGATGTTTTCATCAAATATGGTGTGGATATCCTGGTAAAGTTGTAGGAGGCATGGGTGATTTATGGCAGAGGCAAACTGGTATGTAGTTCATACCTATTCGGGTTATGAAAATAAAGTCAAGGAAAACATTGAGAAAACAATCGAGAATCGGCATTTAGAAGACCAGATACTGGAAGTTCGGGTTCCGATGCAAAGTGTTGTAGAAATGAAAAACGGTGTCAAAAAGACAGTTGAGAAAAAAATGTTTCCCGGCTATGTTCTTATCAATATGGTTATGAATGATGATATTTGGTATGTGGTTAGAAATACCAGAGGCGTTACCGGATTTGTTGGTCCGGGATCCAAACCCATACCACTCACTGAAGCTGAAATGAAACCACTGGGTATCCAGATGGACGATTTGATTGTGGACTTTGCAGAAGGTGATTCAGTTAAAGTTTCCGGCGGTGTATGGAAAGATACGGTTGGAATTATTCAGACAATGAACCATGGAAAGCAAATGGTTACAATCAATGTTGACTTGTTCGGTCGTGAAACACCGGTAGAAATAAGTTTCACAGATATTAGAAAGTTATAAGATGCGTATTACAGGAATATTTCGCAATCCTGTAATCTATTTAAAGGAGGAAGTTCCAAATGGCAAAGAAAGTAGAAGGATATATAAAATTGCAGATTCCTGCTGGAAAGGCAACACCTGCACCACCAGTTGGACCTGCACTTGGACAGCACGGCGTTAATATCGTTGAATTTACAAAGCAGTTCAATGCTAGAACAGCCGATAAGGGAGATTTGATTATACCGGTAGTGATTACCGTATATTCAGACAGAAGCTTTAGCTTCATTACAAAGACCCCACCTGCTGCAGTTTTAATCAAAAAGGCATGCAACATTAAATCTGGTTCTGGAGTACCAAATAAGACCAAAGTTGCTACAATTTCCAAAGAAAAAATTCAGGAAATTGCTGAAACAAAAATGCCGGACTTAAATGCAGCTTCATTGGAAGCAGCAATGAGTATGATAGCAGGAACCGCAAGAAGTATGGGAATTACAGTAGAAGCATAAGAGAGTGCTTGATTGACAATACACATACTTGCAAAAACCGTGGGAGGGACCGCTCCCGATACTACCACTAGGAGGTTATTTAGAATGAAAAAAGGAAAGAAATATGTTGAAGCTGCAAAAGCTATCGACAGAACTGTACAATATGATACAACAGAAGCAATTAGCTTAGTAAAGAAAGTTGCAATTGCTAAATTCGACGAAACCATCGAAGTTCACATTAGAACAGGTTGTGATGGTCGCCATGCAGAACAGCAGATTCGTGGTGCAGTAGTACTGCCACACGGAACTGGTAAAACTGTTAAAGTTTTGGTGTTTGCAAAAGGTGATAAAGTAGAAGAAGCATTAGCAGCAGGAGCTGACCATGTTGGTGGTGAGGAATTAATTCCAAGAATCCAGAATGAAGGATGGTTAGATTTTGATGTTGTTGTTGCAACTCCTGATATGATGGGTGTTGTTGGACGTTTGGGTCGTGTACTTGGACCGAAGGGTTTAATGCCTAATCCAAAAGCAGGAACAGTTACTATGGATGTTACAAAAGCTATTAATGAGATTAAAGCTGGTAAAATCGAGTACAGATTAGATAAAACAAATATTATCCATGTGCCAATTGGAAAAGCATCTTTTACAGAAGAGCAATTAGCGGACAACTTCCAGACTCTTATGGGTGCCATCGTCAAAGCCAAACCAGCAGCCTTAAAAGGACAGTATTTGAGAAGTGTTGCATTAGCACCTACTATGGGACCTAGTGTAAAACTGAATACAGCAAAGCTTGGTTAATTTTGGTGTTGACATCTAAAATAAATAGTGCTATCATAGTGTAGCATGTTGTGGATATCCAATAGGAATCTTACAACGAAATATTGCCGAAGACAGCAGGTGCCCTAAAGGCGTAACCGAAGAACCTGCCGAGGGAATTTATCGGATATATTATTCGATGAATATGAAATGATTATTTCAAACCTCTTTGTCTTGGACAAAGGGGTTTTTAAATGAAATGAATTAATTGTTTTGTTTAAAAGCTCACATACAAAATAATATAAGGAGGTGCACGATTCGTGGCAAAAGTAGAACTTAAACAACCTATCGTACAGGAGATTTCTGAACAGATTAAAGACGCACAGTCTATCGTCTTAGTTGATTACCGTGGACTTACTGTTAGTGAAGTTACAAGTTTACGTAAAGAATTAAGAGAAGCTGGTGTAGTTTACAAAGTGTATAAAAACACAATGCTGAATTTTGCATTCAAAGGAACTGATTTTGAAAGCATGTCTTCTTTATTAGAAGGACCGAATGCAGTAGCTATTTCTAAAACAGATGCAACAGCTCCAGCTAGAATTCTTGCAAAATTTGCAAAGACAGCTCCAGCGTTAGAATTAAAAGCAGGCGTTGTAGAAGGAACATTTTATGACGTAGAAGGAATCAAGGCAGTTGCCAGCGTTCCATCAAGAGAAGAATTACTTGCCAAATTACTTGGAAGTATTCAGTCTCCTATTGTCAATTTTGCTCGTGTTCTGAATCAAATCGCAGAACAGGGTGGCGCAGCAGATGCAGCCGTTTCAACAGAAGAAGCTCCAGTAGCAGAGGAAGCTCAGGCAGTGGAAGAAGCTCCAGCAGCAGAATAAACGGTGACAGTAACTAAATCACATCATTAAAACAAAAAACAATATTAAACGGAGGTAAATAAAATGGCAAAGTTAACAACAGCAGAATTTATTGAAGCTATCAAAGAATTAAGCGTATTAGAATTAAATGAATTAGTAAAAGCATGTGAAGAAGAATTTGGTGTATCCGCAGCAGCAGGTGTTGTAGTTGCAGCAGCAGGAGACGGAGCAGCAGCAGCAGAAGAACAAACAGAGTTCAGTGTTGAATTAACAGAAGTTGGACCAAACAAAGTTAAGGTTATCAAAGTTGTTCGTGAAATAACTGGATTAGGCTTAAAAGAAGCAAAAGAAGTAGTTGACGGAGCTCCTAAATTAGTTAAAGAAGCAGTTGAAAAAGCAGAAGCTGAAGAAATCAAAGCTAAATTAGAAGCAGAAGGTGCGAAAGCAACTTTAAAATAATTCTGATTCCATAAAGCAAGAAAAGAAAGAGAGGAAGTTTCCTTCGTGCAGGCACGCGGGGTCTTCCTTTTTTTTATATGATGGACAGGCTATGAACTGTTACAGGAAAATAGAGAGAATAAAAATAATGCTTGACATACATATGAAAATCGTGCTATCGTATAGGGTGCACTATTGTGGTGTCGTAGGCTTATTAACTGCATATTGCTATGAGATATCTTATGGAACATAAATAGTTCAATAAGTATAGATTAAATATAAAACGAGAGGTGAAGCGTCAATGGAGAAAAACAGAATACGTCCGATTAAAACAGGAAAAAGCGTTCGTATGAGTTACTCGCGACAAAAAGAAGTATTGGAAATGCCTAATTTGATTGAGGTCCAGAAGGATTCTTATCAATGGTTCCTTAAAGAAGGATTAAAAGAAGTGTTTGCCGATATTTCTCCAATCGCAGATTACAGCGGACAGTTAAGTCTGGAGTTTGTTGACTTTACATTGTGTGAGGATGATGTAAAGTATTCAATTGCGGAATGTAAAGAAAGAGATTCAACATATGCGGCTCCTTTGAAAGTAAAAGTAAGATTTTACAACAAAGAGGCGGTTGAAGAAGTCAAAGATTATGAAATCTTCATGGGCGATTTACCACTTATGACCGAAACCGGAACCTTCGTAATTAATGGAGCGGAACGTGTTATTGTTAGTCAATTAGTACGTTCTCCCGGTATTTATTACAGTATTGCCCACGATAAGATAGGAAAGACATTGTACTCTGCTACGGTAATTCCAAATCGTGGTGCATGGTTGGAATATGAAACGGATTCTAATGATATTTTCTATGTACGTGTAGATAGAACAAGAAAAGTTCCAGTTACCGTTTTAATTCGTGCATTAGGAATTGGAACAAATCAGGAAATTATTGATTTGTTTGGAGAAGAACCTAAAATTATAGCAAGTTTTGGAAAAGATACTGCAACTAGCTATCATGAAGGTTTATTGGAATTATATAAGAAAATTCGCCCAGGTGAGCCATTAACTGTGGAAAGTGCGGAGAGTCTTATTAATTCAATGTTTTTTGACCCAAGAAGATATGATCTTGCAAAAGTAGGAAGATATAAATTTAATAAAAAATTGGCATTAAAGAACCGTATTTCAGGTCATGTTCTAGCAGAAGATGTTGTAGATGCATCTACTGGTGAAATCATGGCAGAACACGGAACAATTATAACTAGAAAACTGGCGCAGAATATTCAGAATGCAGCAGTTCCATTTGTGTGGATTCAGGGTGAAGAACGTAATATTAAAATATTATCTAATATGATGGTGGATATTACTTCCTTTGTAGATGTAGAAAAGGAAGAAGCAAGAAAACTTGGTATTACAGAATTAGTATATTACCCTGTTTTGGAAAAAATATTAGAAGAAAATGATAGTTTGGACGAAATTAAAGATGCTCTTCATAGAAATGTAGCGGATTTAATACCAAAGCACATTACAAAAGAAGATATTTTAGCGTCTATTAATTATAATATACATTTGGAATATGGACAAGGAAATGCAGACGATATTGACCATTTAGGCAATCGACGTATTCGTGCTGTTGGTGAATTACTGCAAAATCAATATAGAATTGGTCTTTCTAGAATGGAACGTGTTGTTCGTGAAAGAATGACTACTCAGGATTTACAAGGAATTTCTCCACAAAGTTTAATCAATATTAAACCAGTAACTGCAGCAGTGAAAGAATTCTTTGGTTCTTCACAGCTTTCACAGTTTATGGATCAAAATAATCCATTAGGTGAATTAACACATAAGAGACGTTTGTCTGCATTAGGACCTGGTGGTTTGTCTAGAGATCGTGCGGGATTTGAAGTTCGAGATGTTCACTATTCTCATTATGGCAGAATGTGTCCAATTGAAACTCCGGAAGGTCCTAACATTGGTTTGATTAACTCCCTTGCAACGTATGCTAGAATCAATGAATATGGATTTATTGAAGCACCCTATCGTGAAATAGATAAAACAGATCCAAAGAACCCAAGGGTTACGGAAAAAGTAGTCTATATGACTGCAGACGAAGAGGACAATTATCATGTAGCTCAAGCAAATGAGGCATTGGATGCAGAGGGACATTTTGTAAGAAATTCCGTATCCGGTCGTTATAGAGAAGAAACACAGGAATATGAAAAAGTCATGTTTGACTATATGGATGTATCTCCTAAGATGGTATTCTCCGTAGCTACGGCATTGATTCCTTTCTTGGAAAATGATGATGCTAACCGTGCACTGATGGGTTCTAACATGCAACGTCAAGCAGTACCACTTTTAACCACAGAAGCACCTGTAGTAGGAACTGGTATGGAAGTAAAGGCAGCAGTTGACTCTGGTGTTTGTATGATTGCAAAGCATGCAGGAACCGTAGAACGTTCTATTTCCAATGAAATTACAATTAAGACAGAAGATGGAAAACGTGATGTCTATAAGCTGACAAAGTTTTCTAGAAGTAATCAATCCAACTGCTATAATCAAAGACCTATTGTATTTAAAGGGGAAAAGGTAGCAGAAGGTCAGGTAATTGCAGATGGTCCTTCTACCAATAATGGTGAACTGGCATTAGGAAAGAATCCATTAATTGGATTTATGACTTGGGAAGGTTACAACTATGAAGATGCTGTTTTATTAAGCGAGCGATTAGTACAAGAAGATGTTTATACATCTGTTCATATAGAAGAATACGAAGCAGAAGCTCGTGATACCAAATTGGGACCGGAAGAAATTACAAGAGATGTTCCCGGTGTTGGAGATGATGCATTAAAGGATTTAGACGAAAGAGGTATTATCCGTATTGGTGCGGAAGTGCGTGCCGGAGATATTTTGGTAGGCAAGGTAACTCCTAAGGGAGAAACAGAGCTTACAGCAGAAGAACGGCTTTTACGAGCAATCTTCGGTGAAAAAGCAAGAGAAGTAAGAGATACTTCATTAAAAGTACCTCATGGTGAATATGGTATTGTAGTAGATGCCAAGGTATTTACCAGAGAAAACGGTGATGAACTGTCTCCAGGAGTAAATCAGGCAGTACGTATTTACATTGCTCAAAAGAGAAAGATTTCTGTGGGTGATAAAATGGCTGGACGTCATGGTAACAAGGGTGTAGTTTCTCGTGTATTGCCAGTGGAAGACATGCCGTTTTTACCAAACGGACGCCCTCTTGACATTGTACTGAACCCATTGGGTGTGCCATCTCGTATGAATATTGGACAGGTACTGGAGATTCATTTAAGCTTAGCCTCTAGAGCACTTGGATTCAATATTTCAACACCAGTATTTGATGGTGCAAATGAAAATGATATTATGGATACCTTAGATTTGGCAAATGATTATGTAAACCTATCTTGGGAAGAATTTGAAGCAAAACATGGAGAAGAACTTCTTCCAGAAGTTTTGGAATATTTGTCTGAAAATAGAGAACACAGAGAATTATGGAAAGGTGTCCCACTTTCTAGAGATGGTAAAGTAAGATTGCGTGATGGAAGAACTGGTGAGTACTTTGATAGTTCGGTAACCATTGGACATATGCATTATCTAAAGCTACATCATCTGGTAGATGATAAAATCCATGCACGTTCCACAGGACCTTATTCACTGGTAACACAACAGCCATTAGGTGGTAAGGCACAATTCGGTGGACAGCGTTTTGGAGAGATGGAAGTTTGGGCACTGGAAGCATATGGAGCATCTTATACTTTGCAGGAAATCTTAACAGTAAAATCAGATGATGTGATTGGTCGTGTTAAGACATATGAAGCAATTATTAAGGGAGACAATATTCCAGAACCGGGAATTCCAGAATCCTTTAAGGTATTGCTAAAAGAGCTTCAATCATTAGGACTCGATGTAAGAGTTCTAGATGAAAACAGAGAAGAAGTAGAGCTTATGGAAACCAGTGAATATGGAAGTACAGACCTGAATTCAGTAATTTCAGGAGATCGTAATTTTGCTTTTGAAGAAGATGAATCTTTTGGTGCTATGGGCTTCCAAAAACAGGAATTCAATGCAGAAAGTAAGGTATTGGAAAATGTGGAAGAAGAAGTAGAAGAAGTCGAGGAAGAGTTGGAAGTAGAACTGGAAGATGATTTAAGCGAAGTAGAGGAAGAGTTGGAAGTAGAAGAAGACGATTTTGGCGACTTTGATGATATTCTTGAAGAAGAATAAAAAAGGAAGGGAGTGTCATACATGCCGGATACTATAAATAAAGAGAAATACCAACCAATTAGTTTTGACGCCATTCAGATTGGCTTAGCGTCACCTGAAAAAATCAGAGAGTGGTCTAGAGGTGAAGTAAAAAAACCTGAAACCATTAATTATAGAACGTTAAAGCCGGAAAAAGATGGATTGTTCTGCGAGAAAATTTTTGGACCGAGTAAGGACTGGGAATGTCATTGTGGTAAATACAAGAAAATCCGCTATAAAGGTGTAGTCTGCGATCGCTGTGGTGTTGAAATCACCAAAGCTAGTGTTCGTAGAGAACGTATGGGGCATATCGAGCTTGCAGCTCCGGTTTCCCATATTTGGTACTTCAAGGGAATTCCAAGTAGAATGGGATTAATTCTTGATTTATCTCCAAGAATTTTGGAAAAAGTATTGTATTTTGCGTCTTATATTGTATTGGATAAAGGAAATACAGATTTACAGTATAAACAAGTATTATCCGAAGCAGAATATCAAGAAGCAAGAGAGAAATTTGGCTATGACTTCCGTGTTGGAATGGGAGCAGAGGCAGTCAAAGAACTTTTACATGGCATTGAATTAGAAAAAGAAGCGGTTGAATTAAAGACCGGATTAAAGGATGCAACAGGACAGAAGCGTGCAAGAATTATTAAGCGTTTGGAAGTAGTGGAAGCATTCCGTGGTTCTGGAAATAAGCCGGAATGGATGATTTTAGATGTCATTCCTGTCATTCCTCCAGACCTTCGACCTATGGTGCAGTTAGATGGTGGACGTTTTGCAACTTCTGACTTAAATGACTTATACCGTAGAATTATTAACAGAAACAACCGCCTTAGAAGATTATTAGAACTAGGTGCGCCGGATATTATTGTACGTAACGAGAAGAGAATGCTTCAGGAAGCAGTAGATGCATTAATTGACAATGGAAGACGAGGACGTCCAGTTACAGGACCTGGTAACCGTGCATTAAAATCCTTATCTGATATGTTAAAAGGTAAGTCAGGACGTTTCCGCCAGAACTTACTTGGAAAACGTGTGGATTATTCAGGACGTTCTGTTATCGTAGTAGGACCGGAACTTAAGATTTATCAGTGTGGTCTTCCAAAAGAAATGGCAATTGAGTTATTTAAGCCATTTGTAATGAAAGAATTAGTAGCAGATGGAACAGCACATAACATTAAAAGTGCAAAAAAAATGGTGGAACGGCTTCAGACAGAAGTCTGGGATGTATTAGAAGAAGTAATCAAAGAACATCCTGTTATGCTAAACCGTGCCCCCACACTGCATAGATTGGGAATACAGGCATTTGAGCCGATTTTAGTAGAGGGTAAAGCAATTAAGCTTCATCCATTGGTTTGTACTGCATTTAATGCCGATTTTGATGGTGACCAGATGGCTGTCCATCTTCCATTATCTGTAGAGGCACAAGCAGAATGCCGATTTTTACTATTATCTCCCAATAACCTGTTGAAACCATCTGATGGTGGACCTGTTGCCGTTCCTTCCCAGGATATGGTGCTTGGTATTTATTATCTGACTCAGGAAAGACCGGGCGCATTAGGAGAAGGAAAAGCATTTAAGAGTGTAAACGAAGCAATTCTTGCTTATGAAAATGAAGCATTGACGCTTCACTCTAGAATTAAAGTACGTGTGACAAAGACCATGCCAAATGGTGAGGTGATTGTTGGAAATGTAGAATCTACACTGGGAAGATTTATTTTTAATGAAATTCTACCTCAGGATTTAGGTTTTATAGATAGAAGTCTACCGGAAAATGATTTAAAACTGGAAGTGGATTTCCATGTAGGTAAAAAAGGATTAAAACAGATTTTAGAGAAGGTTATTAATATCCATGGTGCTACTATTACAGCGGAAACATTAGATGATATTAAAGCTATGGGATATAAGTATTCCACAAGAGCTGCTATGACCGTATCTATTTCAGATATGACTGTACCAGAAAAGAAGCCGGAATTAATTCAAAAAGCTCAGGATACAGTAGATAAGATTACCAAGAACTACAAGCGTGGTTTGATTACAGAAGAAGAGCGTTACAAAGAAGTAGTAGAGACTTGGAAAGAAACAGATGATATTTTAACCAAAGAGCTGCTAGATGGTTTGGATAAGTATAATAATATCTTTATGATGGCGGATTCTGGAGCCCGTGGTTCTGATAAACAGATTAAACAGTTGGCAGGTATGCGTGGATTGATGGCAGATACAACGGGACGTACGATTGAACTCCCAATTAAGTCTAACTTCCGTGAAGGTCTAGATGTACTGGAATACTTTATGTCCGCCCATGGTGCACGTAAAGGTTTGTCTGATACAGCACTTCGTACTGCGGATTCAGGCTACCTTACCAGACGTTTGGTAGACGTTTCACAGGAATTGATTATTCGTGAAATTGACTGCTGCGAAGGAAAAACTTCACCCGGAATGTTTGTAAAAGCATTTATGGATGGAAAAGAAGAGATTGAAGGTTTGCAGGAAAGAATTACAGGACGTTTTGTATGCGAAACTATTTGTGATGCAGAAGGAACAGTATTGGTAAAAGCAAATCATATGATTACACCTAAGCGTGCAGCACTGATTATGAGCAAAGGTGTCAATGCAAAAGGTGAACCAATTGATGATATCAAAATTCGTACGGTATTAACTTGTCGTTCTCATAATGGTATTTGTGCAAAATGTTATGGTGCGAACATGGCAACTGGTCAGGCAGTACAAGTAGGTGAATCTGTAGGTATTATTGCGGCACAGTCTATAGGTGAGCCGGGTACACAGCTTACCATGCGTACTTTCCATACCGGTGGTGTTGCAGGAAACGATATTACACAAGGTCTTCCTCGTGTGGAGGAATTATTTGAAGCACGTAAGCCAAAGGGACTTGCAATTATTACGGAGTTTGCCGGTGTAGCGGTTATTAAAGATACAAAGAAAAAGCGTGAAATTATTGTAACAAATGAAGAAACTGGAGAAACAAAGGCATATTTAATTCCTTATGGCTCTAGAATTAAGATTATGGATGGGGTTTCCTTAGAAGCCGGTGATGAACTGACAGAAGGTAGTATTAATCCACATGATATTCTCAAAATTAAGGGTGTTCGTCCGGTACAAGATTACATGATTCAAGAAGTACAGCGTGTATATCGTCTTCAAGGTGTTGAAATTAATGATAAGCATATTGAAGTGATTGTGCGTCAGATGCTGAAGAAAATAAGAATTGAAGACAATGGAGATTCAGGATTCCTGCCGGGTACGCTAGTTGATATTTTAGATTATGAAGATATGAATGATAAACTAGAGCAAGAAGGCAAGGAAAAGGCAGAAGGAAAGCAGGTAATGCTTGGTATTACTAAGGCTTCTCTAGCAACCAACTCCTTCTTGTCAGCAGCTTCTTTCCAGGAAACAACCAAGGTGTTGACCGAGGCTGCAATCAAAGGAAAGATTGATCCATTGATTGGATTGAAAGAAAATGTAATTATAGGTAAGCTGATTCCTGCCGGAACTGGTATGAAACGTTACCGTAACATTAAGCTTTCCACAGATGTAGAAGAGAAAACAGATGCTTTTTTTGAAGAAGAAATGTTAGACTTCGGATATCATCCAGAAGAAGAAACAGCTAAAGTCCCAGAAGAGGCCGAGGCAGTTGCAGTAGAAATAACAGAATAGAAACAACAGAATAAAAAGAACAGATATAGAAACAACAGAATAAAATGGTAAAACCCCTGCTTTAAAAGTAGGGGTTTTTTGCTGGAAAAAATTGACAAAATATTCCAAAAAGTAGTATAATTTAATAGATGCTAATATCGATTTATGGAAATAAACAGAAAATTTTTAAATACGGGGGGAACGTAATGAAGAAAATTTTTACTAAAAATCTATGTATTTACATGTTGTTTGCAATGCTCATTACCTTTGTTGCTATTTTTGGAATACAGACGTATATCACACATAAGGATAATCAGGAACTATCCTTAGAAAAGCTAGAAATGGTAAAAGAAAAAATTATTGCAAATGATAAGGAAGCAGAAAAATTAAAGAATACCTTGGGAGAGAATGCATTGGCGAAAGCAAATGCAGTAGCAGAATTAATAGCACTTGATCCACAGCTCATAGAGAGCAAAAGTCGTTTAGATGAATTAATAAAACTGCTCCAGATAGATGAAATCCATATTACAGATGACAAGGGGATTCTTCTGTGGGGCAATATAGAAAGTTACTATGGATGTGACTTTGCAACAGGAGATCAGACGAAAGAATTTATGCCTATCCTAGATGGAAGCATTACAGAACTGGTGCAAGATCCACAGCCCAATGCTGCAGAAGGAATTTTATTCCAGTATATTGGTGTTGCACGAAAGGATAAAAAGGGAATCGTTCAGGTAGGATTAAGACCAGAGGTATTAGAGGAAATGCTGAATAATAATACAATTACAAAAGTATTACAGGATTTTCAATTTGGAGTAAATGGTTATGTTTTTGCTATTGAGAAAGAAAGCGGAAACATTGTAGCACATCCAAATGACAAACTAATTGGAACAAATTATAAAAAAGCAGGATTTCCAGAGAAATTGTTGACGTCCAATGACCAAAACGGAAAAGCAAAGATTGAAAATACCACTGTTTATTATGTGACAGATGAGTATGAAGACCTAATCATTGGAACAGCAACTCCTTCCAAGGAATACTATACAGACCGAAACAGTGAGATTTTCATGGTATGCGTTACCATTATTATTATCTTTATTGTATTACTGTTCTTAATTAATAACCTGGTAAATCGAAAAATTGTAGTTGGAATTACAGATATTGGACGAGATGTAGAGAAGATAGCCGGTGGAGATTTGGAAACCATAGTGACACAGGAAAGCAATCCGGAATTTAAAATGCTAAGCGGAAGCATTAATTCTATGGTATCGGGTATTAAGAAGAATTTATCCCAGACGAAAGAATTGATGGAACGGCAAAAAGAAGATATGGAAAGCAGCATGATGCTAATTCAAAATGTAAAGGCGGTAACGGGAAGTATTGATGAAGTGTCCCATCAGACATATGGAATTTCCCAGACAATCAATAATGGTTCTCAAGAACAGTCCTTAACCTTAAGAGAATTATCAGATATTATGAATCGATTAACGGAAGAACTTACAGAAAGTGCAACCGCCACAACGCAGATTACTAAGACTACAGAAGCATCAGTAGAAAATATAGGTAAGACAAATGAAGAAATGCAGATATTGTTTCAGGCGATTCGTGAAATAGCAAGTACCTCAACACAGATTAGTGATATCATCGGACAAATTGATGGAATTGCCAGTCAAACAAATATGCTCTCTTTAAATGCCTCCATTGAGGCGGCAAGAGCAGGTGAAGCTGGAAAAGGATTTGCAGTAGTGGCAACCCAAATAGGAGAGTTGGCAACAAGGAGTGCATCTGCAGCAAAGCAGACGGCTACCTTAATATCCAATGCATTAAATGCAGTGTCTAAAGGAGAAAAAATTGCCCAAAGTACCGTGAATCGTTTTACTGGTGTAAGGGAAAGTATGGAAGGCGCAGGTGCTGAGATTAAGCAGCTGGCACAAATGACCACTATACAGGTAGCAACTGTGACAGAAGCCGGAAAGAGTTTGCAGGAAATTGCAAAAGTAGTAGAAAAAAATACAAGTGCAGCCATAGAAGGTAAGGCTTCTTCCGAAAATCTTGCAGAGGAAGCTCAGAAATTAAAAGAATTGGTTCAGTCATAATATTAAATTAGAAAGAGTGATATCGTCCCTTGAGGAGAAGGTATCACTCTTTTTTTAATGCTCTTTATAAATCATTAATCTCTAAGTTCATTCGCTTTTACCTTTTTTATACGAAAAGAGATAGGATATAGCTATAGGAGGAAGAGATTATGACAAATAATAGTTTAAACAAACAAAAAGAAAATCAGAAGAACCTTGTAATGGAGGGATTTCTATATCATCATCCGGGAATTGTATTTTTAGTATTATTTATTGGATTGCCAGTAGTGAGTTTACTGCTTATGTTGGTGATGGCTGTAACAATTATGTTTCCAGTTTCCCTACTTATGGGGTGGATGTAAAGATTCTTTATACAATCTTAATTTGATAAGCAATTGCCCTAATACCATCTTAAAGTGGAATGAGCTACACTAAAACATATCAAAGGAGGAAAAATGATGGAAATATTAAGTTCAATAATAGGAATAGCCGCAGTTGTACTTTTAGTTTATTATGTTGTGATTCTAATGAGAGGTGATAAACAATGACAGGAGCAGTAATACAGTATCTATGTTATTTGGGGATTTTGGTATTATTAGCAATTCCCTTTGGAGCGTACATAGGTAAAGTAATGAATGGCGAAAGAACAATTTTATCCAGAATATGTGTACCATGTGAAAATGGAATATACAAATTGATGAGAATAAAACGAGAAGAGGAAATGACCTGGAAAAAATATTTAGTAAGCGTACTGTTATTTTCAGGAGTTGGATTTTTACTACTTTTCCTAATACAGATTTTTCAAGGTGTGCTGCCTGGAAATCCACAAAAGCTGTCAGGTGTGCCATGGGATTTGTCCTTTAATACAACAGCCAGTTTTATAACCAACACAAACTGGCAGGCATATAGCGGAGAATCCACTTTAAGCTATTTAGTTCAAGCACTAGGACTTACTGTGCAGAACTTTGTATCAGCAGCAACGGGAATAGCAGTGCTGTTTGCACTCATTCGCGGATTCTTGAAAGTAAAGTCAGAAGGACTTGGAAGCTTTTGGGTAGATATGGTGAGAATTGTAATTCATATTTTAATCCCATTAAATGTGGTGGTTGCACTTTGCCTTGTAGGGGGAGGTGTAGTTCAGAATTTGAAGCCAGCGGAAACAGTGGCATTGATAGAACCCATAGCAGTAGATAAAAATGGAGAAGTTATAGAAAATGGAATCATAGATGTACAGGACAACACGGTTATGGTAGATGGTAAAATAATAGAAAATGCAGAAATTATTACAGAACAAATAGTTCCTCTTGGACCTGGGGCAAGTCAGATTGCCATTAAACAAACTGGTACCAATGGTGGTGGATATTATGGAGTGAATGCAGCACATCCACTGGAAAATCCCAATGCATTTACCAATTTGATTGAAATGATTTCCATTCTTTTAATTCCGGCTGCATTGTGTTTTACGTTTGGAAGAAATGTGAAAAATAAGAAACAAGGAACGGCAGTATTTTTAGCTATGTTTATCTGCCTTGTGTTTGCACTTGGAGTCATCGGGGTAAATGAACAGATTGCTACCCCTCAGCTTGCACAAAATGGTGCAGTAGATATTTCACCCAATCATCAGGCGGGGGGAAATATGGAAGGAAAAGAGAGTAGATTTGGAATCGCAGGTTCTGCTACTTGGTCTGCATTTACCACAGCAGCCTCTAGTGGCTCGGTAAATTCCATGTTGGACAGCTATACTCCACTTGGTGGTATGATGACCATGATTTTAATGCAGCTTGGAGAAGTGGTGTTTGGAGGAGTCGGGTGTGGGCTGTATGGTATGCTAGCCTTCGCACTTTTAACGGTATTTATTGCCGGTCTTATGGTGGGAAGAACACCGGAATTTCTAGGTAAAAAAATAGAACCTTATGAAATGAAATGGGCTGTTTTAGTGTGCCTTGCAACTCCGGTTGCAATTTTAACAGGAAGCGGAATTGCAGCAATGATACCAAGTGTTATGGATAGTTTAAATAATCAAGGAGCCCATGGATTTTCGGAATTGCTTTATGCTTATTCTTCCTGTGGTGGAAACAATGGCTCTGCGTTTGCAGGATTTGGGGCAAATACCATATTCTTAAATATTTCACTTGGACTGGTTATGCTGTTTGCACGATTTATGCCTATCATTGGAACACTTGCCATTGCAGGAAGTCTTGCAGGCAAGAAACAAATTGCAACAACAGCAGGAACACTTTCTACCACCAATGGACTGTTTATCTTTTTACTGATATTTGTTGTACTTTTAATAGGAGCATTAAGTTTCTTTCCTGCATTGGCATTAGGTCCAATTGCTGAATTTTTCATTAGTATGACATAAAGAAAGGTGGATATCATCATGGCTGTAAAAGCAAATAGTGCTCTTGCCAATAAAAAAATGATAGGCAGAGCAATTAAAGATTCATTTATAAAATTAAGTCCCAAAACTCAAGCACAAAATCCGGTGATGCTCTTGGTATATAGTTCTGCAATCCTTACTAGTATTTTGTGGATTGTGTCCTTGTTTGGAATTCGAGATGTAACATCTGGTTATACCTTTGCCATTGCAATGATTCTTTGGTTTACGGTGTTATTCGCAAATTTTGCAGAGGCTATTGCAGAAGGCAGAGGAAAAGCACAGGCAGATTCCCTTCGTGCTGCGAAAAAAGATGTGGAAGCACATAAAATCAGTGCTCCATCAAAAAAGGAGGATATTACAAAGGTTTCCTCTGCTACCTTGAAAAAAGGTGATATGGTTATTGTAAAAGCAGGAGAACAAATTCCTGCTGATGGAGAAGTAATAGATGGTGCGGCGTCCATAGACGAAAGCGCAATTACAGGAGAATCGGCACCGGTAATTCGAGAAAGTGGGGGTGACCGCAGTGCAGTTACAGGTGGAACAACAGTTCTTTCGGATTGGATTGTGGTTAGAATTACCAGTGAAGCAGGAGAAAGTTTTCTAGATAAAATGATTGCCATGGTAGAAGGCGCAGCTAGAAAAAAGACACCAAATGAAATTGCATTACAAATTTTTCTAGTAGCATTATCTATTATATTTATTTTAGTTACAATGTCTCTTTATATGTATTCCGCTTTTTCTGCAAAACTGGCAGGTGCAGCAAATCCAACTTCCATTACTACACTGGTAGCACTTTTGGTGTGTCTTGCACCTACTACAATTGGAGCACTGCTTTCTTCTATAGGAATTGCAGGAATGAGCAGGCTAAATCAGGCAAATGTGCTGGCAATGAGTGGTCGTGCCATAGAAGCCGCAGGTGATGTAGATATTTTAATGCTAGATAAAACAGGAACCATTACGTTAGGAAATCGTCAGGCACATGAATTTATTCCGGTAGATGGAACGTCACCTCAGGAATTGGCAGATGCAGCGCAGCTTTCCTCTCTTGCAGATGAAACGCCAGAGGGCAGAAGTATTGTGATTTTAGCAAAGGAAGAATTTAACATTCGCGGAAGAAATTTGTCAGAAAAAGGAATGACATTTATTTCCTTTACTGCCAAAACAAGAATGAGTGGTGTAGATTATGATGGAGTTAAAATCAGAAAAGGTGCAGCAGATTCCATCAAAGAGTATGTAATTGCCAATGGGGGAATATATAGTGAAGAATGTGAAAAAGCAGTAAAAGAAATATCTAATCAAGGGGGAACTCCTCTTGTAGTAGCAAAGAACCAGAAAGTACTGGGTGTGATTCATTTAAAAGATATTATCAAGCAAGGGGTGCAGGAAAAGTTTGCAGACCTTCGTAAAATGGGAATTAAAACAATTATGATTACAGGAGATAATCCACTTACAGCAGCAGCCATAGCAGCAGAGGCAGGGGTAGATGATTTTCTTGCAGAAGCAACACCGGAGGGTAAACTGGAAATGATTCGGGATTTTCAAGCCAAGGGACATTTAGTTGCTATGACAGGAGATGGCACTAATGATGCACCGGCACTGGCACAGGCAGATGTTGCGGTTGCAATGAATACCGGAACACAGGCAGCAAAGGAAGCCGGTAATATGGTGGACTTGGATTCTTCCCCAACCAAATTAATTGATATTGTGCGTATTGGAAAGCAGCTTTTAATGACAAGAGGAAGTTTAACGACCTTTTCCATTGCCAATGATCTTGCCAAGTATTTTGCCATTATTCCGGCACTTTTCCTTGGATTGTATCCAAAGCTTTCAGCTTTAAATATTATGAATTTGTATTCCGCTAAAAGTGCGGTACTTTCAGCGATTATCTACAATGCACTTATTATTATTGCACTCATTCCACTTGCATTAAAAGGGGTAAAATACCGTGAAGTTTCAGCAGGAAAACTGTTGAGCCAAAATCTTTTAGTGTATGGTGTAGGGGGATTGATTGCACCCTTTGTATTTATTAAACTTATTGATATGTTGTTAGTCATATTCCATTTCGTATAGGAGGCGTTATTATGAAATTGATAAAAGAACTGCTGCCTCGTGCAGTCACATTAGTGATACTATTTACTATTTTGTGTGGGATAGGATATACCGGTGTTATTACAGCGGTGTCACAAGTGCTATTCCATGAGAAAGCGAATGGCAGTATCATAGAAGTAAATGGAAAAAAATATGGCTGTGAACTGCTTGGACAGCAGTATACAGATGATTCCCATATGTGGGGACGTATTATGAAAGTAGATGTGTCTACTTTTCAGGACGAAAATGGAAAACGGTTATTATATGCATCACCTTCTAATCTCACTCCTACAAGTGAAAAATATCAGTCACTGGTTGCAGAACGGGTAAAAAAGCTAAGAGCTGCCAACCCAAATGAAAAAGAAACGGCTATTCCAGTAGATCTTGTTACTTGTTCTGGAAGTGGGTTAGATCCACATATTTCCCCAGCGGCGGCAGAATATCAGATAGCACGTTTAAAAGAAGCAAATCAAATATCGGAGCAAGAAATAAAAGATATGATTCAAAAATGTACCACTAAGAAATTCTTGGGTATTTTTGGAGAAGAAACGGTGAATGTTTTGAAAGTAAATTTAATGATAGACGGAATTTTGTCATAAATGATTAAAAAATTTATGACCATTTGAAGAGGATAATAAAAGCAGTAATGTGTTTTAAATTGTTTCGTGTTATAATTAGAAAAATAAGTGAGGTCTTGAAGGTGATAAAATGGAGGAAACAAGAGTAAATCCAGATGAATTATTAAAAAAAATAAATGGTGAAATGGAAGCAGAAACAAGAGGACATTTAAAAATATTTTTTGGGTATGCGGCAGGGGTGGGCAAGACATATGCCATGCTCAAAGGTGCCCATGCAGCAAAAAGGCATGGCATAGATGTTGTGGTTGGATATGTGGAACCCCATACAAGACCTCAAACCATGGCACTGCTTAATGGACTGGAACAGATTGCTTCCTTGTCCGTTGAGCACAAAGGCATTCAGCTAAAGGAATTTGATTTAGATACAGCAATTAGGAGAAATCCACAGCTGGTTTTAGTAGATGAACTAGCTCACACCAATGCAGAGGGCAGCCGGCATACAAAGCGCTATCAAGATATTATGGAATTACTGAAAGCGGGAATTGATGTGTATACCACAGTGAATGTACAGCATATTGAGAGCTTGAATGATATGGTGGCTGCAATTACAGGAGTTACGGTAAAGGAACGCATTCCGGATAAGGTATTTGACAATGCAGATCAAGTGGAACTTGTGGACATTGAACCGACGGAATTGATTGAACGGTTAAATGCAGGAAAGATATACAAAAAAGTACAGGTGGAAAAGGCACTGGTGAATTTTTTTAGTATTGAAAACTTAGTGGCACTTCGGGAAATAGCATTGCGCCGATGTGCCGATCGGGTGAACAGAATGTCGGAAAAGGTCAAAATTGTGCAGGGAAGCAGCTATTATACAGATGAGCACATTTTGGTCTGTTTGTCATCTTCTCCTACAAATTCTAAAATTATTCGAACGGCATCTAGAATGGCAAATGCATTTAAGGGAAGTTTTACAGCTATTTTTGTGGAAACATCGGATTTTGCGGTGATGAGTGAGGAAGATAAGAAGCGATTACGAGATAACCGTGCTTTGGCAGAGCACCTAGGAGCAACCATTGAAACGGTATATGGAGATGATGTGGCGTTTCAAATTGCAGAATTTGCTAGACTGTCCAGTGTTTCCAAGATTGTAGTAGGAAGAAACAATGCAAAACGAAAATATTTTCCGAGAAAAAATTCGTTAACCGAGAAATTAACAGCAGCAGCTCCCAATCTTGATATTTATATTATTCCGGATACCGAAACATCTAGATACAAACACCAAAAGTGCAAACCCAAAGAATTCAAATTTCTGATTTCAGATGTCTTGAAAAGTGTTGGTATTTTAACGGCTGCAACGGTAATTGGGTATGCCTTTTTTCTTTTGGGATTTAGTGAAGCAAATATTATTACCGTGTACATTTTAAGTGTGCTTATGACGGCAATTACCACGTCACACCGAGTATACAGCTTGATTTCTTCGATTATTGGAGTTTTGACGTTTAATTTTTTCTTTACAGAGCCTAGATTTACCTTAAATGCATATGACAGTGGTTATCCGGCAACATTTTTAATTATGTTTCTTTCTGCATTTCTAACGGGGACCCTTGCCGTAAAAATCAAACAAAATGCAAAGCAATCAGCGCAAACGGCGTATCGTACCAAAGTATTGTTAGAAACCAATCAGCTTCTGCAAAAAGCAAAGAACAGACAGGAAATTATTTCAGTAACAGCAAATCAAATGACTAAATTATTAAATCGGGATATTGCATTTTATCCGGTGGAACATAATGTCTTATCACAGCCTAGTGTTTTTTCAGTAACAGAAAAACCCAAAGAAGAAATTATTTCTGAAAACGAAAAAGCAGTGGCTGCCTGGGTATTTAAAAATAATAAACGTGCGGGAGCCACTACTGCCACACTAGGGAGTGCAAAATGCATGTATCTGGCAGTTCGGGTGAATGATTCTGTTTATGGGGTAGTTGGAATTGCAATGTTGGAAGAACCCATTGATTCCTTTGAAAATAGTATTTTACTTTCTATTTTAGGAGAATGTGCGTTAGCATTGGAAAATGAACAAGTATCCAAGGAGCGTGAAGAGGCAGCCGTGTTAGCCAAAAATGAACAGCTAAGGGCAAATTTACTCAGATCCATTTCCCACGACTTAAGGACGCCCTTAACTTCTATTTCCGGAAATG
The DNA here is from genome assembly GCA_036653135.1 of Lachnospiraceae bacterium. Lineage (GTDB taxonomy): Bacteria > Bacillota > Clostridia > Lachnospirales > Lachnospiraceae > Petralouisia. The sequence continues at coordinate 1,775 of JAVVUO010000037.1, read as the reverse complement.
CCAGTATTTTATTACTAAATGAAAACGCAATTGAACAGGACAAACGAAAGAAATTATATGCAGATATTTATGATGATTCCTTGTGGCTTATCAATCTAGTGGAGAACCTGCTTTCGGTAACAAGAATTGAAGATGGAACCATGAATTTGAATCTTACAGCAGAGTTAATGGAAGAAGTGATTACAGAAGCCCTTTCTCATATTAACAGGAAAGGGGTGGAGCATAAAATTATAGTAAAAGAAACAGAAGACTTTATTATGGCAAAAATGGATGCCCATCTAATTGTTCAGGTAGTGATTAATATAGTAGATAATGCCATTAAATATACACCTGAAAACTCTGAAATTACAATTACTACAAAACAAAAAGGAAATCAGGTTGTTGTTGAAATTGCAGATAATGGAGAAGGCATTTCCAAGGAGGCTAAAAACAGGATTTTTGATATGTTTTATACGGCAGCAACTAAAATTGCCGACAGCAGAAGAAGTCTTGGCCTTGGATTGGCCTTGTGCAAATCTATTATCACTGCTCACGGTGGAACCATTACGGTAAGAGATAATATTCCAAAAGGAACTATTTTTGAATTCACATTACCCGCAGAGGAGGTAGCATTACATGAATAAATCATTTGTCCTAGTTGTTGAAGATGATGCAGCAGTTCGCAATCTAATTACAACGACCCTTGAAACCCATGATTACAAATACCATATTGCATCCACGGGAGAAACTGCAATTTTAGAAGCGGTTTCTCACAATCCAGAAGTGGTGCTTTTGGATTTAGGACTTCCGGATATGGATGGAACACAGGTAATCCGTAAAATCCGTTCTTGGTCTAAGATGCCGATTATTGTAATCAGTGCTAGAAGTGAAGATACCGATAAAATAGGTGCACTAGATGCAGGGGCAGATGATTATTTAACGAAACCATTCTCAGTGGAGGAACTATTAGCGCGTCTTCGAGTAACATTTCGCCGTTTAAATGACGCCCCTTTGGGAGAAACGGAGAATGCTGTCTATACCAATGGTGATTTGAAAATTGATTATGGTGCTGGCTGTGTATTTATGGGGGAAGAAGAACTGCATTTAACCCCTATTGAATATAAACTGCTGAGGCTGCTTGCGAAAAATGCAGGGAAGGTATTGACCCATGCGTATATCACCAATGAAATATGGGGAAGTGCCTGGGAAAATGATGTGGCATCTTTACGAGTATTCATGGCAACACTGCGAAAAAAAATAGAGCCAGATTCCTCGGCACCTAAATATATCCAAACCCATGTAGGAGTGGGATATCGAATGTTGAGGGTGTAATACGGTAGATAGCCGTTAAAAGATGGGAAAAGTAGTAAAAAGGACTGTCAAGCGTTTTTGAAAATGTCCCAAAATAAGTGAAACATTAGCCCCGGCATTTGCTGGGGCTTTCGTGTACTTAATTGTTATGGACTTTGTTACTTTTCGTTTAAGCAAAAAAAAAATGTGTATCACAATGAGACCCTCTGGGGGCATAGGACTCTGCCCTATGTATCCAAAAGGGACCTGTCCCTTGACTCATTATCCTACTTAATAGGGTGATCCGTGAATCTTATGTCAAGAGATTTTCGCAGCCCCATTATTCCACGATTCTCTTGACAACAATTCCGCTCCAATTATTTATGCAGATGTTTTTTCTTCGTCATCCCAATGATGCTCTTGTTTTCGGACAAATTTATTTAAGATAGATTTTCGCCAAGGATGATTCATTGGAGGAATATACTGTTTTTTAGGTTTTGGTTCTT
>JAVVUO010000036.1:0-23057 GCA_036653135.1 Lachnospiraceae bacterium | reverse complement strand
AGTAATAATCTAAATTTACTTGAGGTATTCTTTTTAGTCAACTTCTTGATCTATTTATAGTATACAGGAAGCTCCTAATGATTTTTCCAATTGCTGTGTTATCCATGACAGCGTATGTAATGTATTTATCATATCATACCGTAAAATAAAATGCAAACACATATTCCGAAACTTTGTTCTTACAAGACAATTGACAAACGTTTGTTCTTGTATTATAATCTAATTGGAAACAAGTGTTCGGAACAGGAGTTTGTATTTAGGGGGATTAATATGAAAAACAAAACTTTAACAAACAGCAGAGTGAAAATTAGAATTTCAAAGAGTAGCCAATATAGTATCCTTTTATTTAAGTACTATTTAGGACTGCATGGTAACCTGTTACTGGGATTATTGACAGGGATTATCATTTTATCAGGTGTTCTTGTAGGCAGCACCATGTTATCTTCAAGCAGAAGCAGTGCTTTTGATGAACATGTTTCATATAAATATTATACAAGCATACAACTTACCAGTGGAGATACCCTTTGGAGTATTGCTTCTAAATATAAGACAAAAGAGTATAGCAGTATTCAAGAATATATGGAAGAATTGCGATTATTAAACGGTCTTTCAGATGATGATATTCATGCTGGACAATATTTGACTATTTCTTACTATTCTTATGATTTTAAATAAATTCATATTGTCTTTTTTTCAATATCATTTTATAATAAATAGAGATATTTTAACGATAGGAGAAAAGATATGATTAAATTTTTATATGTTATTGTGATGAACCTATTTCGTGCACCATATATGATTCCTAAAATGAGATATCAGGCAAATCATCCTGAAAAGTATTCTCAACAGAAACGTTATGCATTAGTACGCCGTGCAATTTATTTAGTAAAACGAACTGGTGGTATTAATACAAAAGTATATGGGGAAGAGAATTTACCACAAGAGGGCGGTTACATTATGTATCCTAATCATCAAGGGAAGTATGATGCTCTTGGAATTATTTTCACACATAAAGAACCATGTTCCTTTGTAATGGATAAGGTAAAGTCCAATATGGTATTAGTAAATGAAATTGTAGATTTAGTACAGGGAAAGCGCCTAGATCGTAAAGACCTTCGCCAGTCCATGAAGATTATCAATGAAGTTGCAGATGAAGTGAAATGTGGAAAAAAATTTATCTTATTTCCGGAAGGCGATTACACTTTTAATAATAAGAATCAAATCAGTACGTTTAAAGCGGGTTCTTTTAAATGTGCATTAAAATCTAGAGCACCGATTGTACCAGTAGCTTTAATTGATTCTTATAGAGTATTTAATAGTTTTACCTTAGGAAAAGTCACAACCCAGGTGCATTATCTAAAACCATTATTTTATGAAGAATATAAAACAATGAAGACCACAGAAATTGCTGCTTTGGTGCAATCACGTATAGCAGCAATTGTGACTCAGGCTAATCTTTATTTCTGAGGCCATCCAGAAAGATTTCCATTGATAATTGCAGTAAACATACGTTCTTTACATCCGGGATGTTCTTGATTTAATTGTTTTACCAGGTTTTTGGCATATTCGCGTTTTGTGTATCCATCAATGGGACATGGGCTTTTTGCAACCGGAAGCGCATATTTATGCCAAAATCCAATTACATCTGCTTCTAATACATAAAGCATGGGTCGAATTACGGTTAATTCCATACGATCTAGATATGTCTTTGGAGAAAAAGAATGAAATCTGCCTTCAAAGATGAGAGACATAAGCATGGTTTCTATTACATCGTCTTTATGATGTGCATAAGCTACTTTATTACAGCCATGTGCTTTTACGGCTTCATTTAAAGCACCTTTTCGCATTTTAGCGCATAAGGAGCATGGATTACTTTCTTTTCTTTTTTCGAAAATAATATCTGCAACTTCTGTGTGCACCACTTCATAGGGAATTTCTAGTTCATTACAAAGACTTCCAATTGCATCTGTATCAAAATTATGAAATCCTAAATCTACTGTAAATGCCATAATTTCAAATTTTTTCGGATAAAAACGCTGTAGTCCATGTAGTGCATAGAGCATAGTTAATGAATCTTTTCCACCGGATACACCTATTGCAATTTTATCTCCATCTTCAATCATTTGATAGTCATCCACGGCTCTTCGTGTGTAACTTAACAACTGTTGTAATTTCATAAATACCTCCTTACATATTATCCCTATATAGTTTACATAATTATATTATGTAAACTATATAAAGAAACTTGACTAATCACCTAGGATATTATAGTATATATTCTAAGATATGTAAAGAATTGTAATGGAGGGAGTACCTTTTATGAAATTTGTAATTCAGCGTGTTACTCATGCGCATGTAACTGTAAATCAAGAAACAATAGGATCCATACAGAAGGGTTTTTTAGTATTAATTGGTATTAGTGAATATGACACTAAGGAAATTGCAGATAAACTGATAAGGAAGATGATAAATCTACGTATTTTTGAAGATGAAAATGGCAAAACAAATTTGGCACTTAAAGAAGTGGCTGGCGCGTTGTTATTAGTTTCACAATTCACCCTATATGCAGACTGTAAAAAGGGCAATCGACCATCATTTATAAAAGCAGGCAATCCATCTTTAGCTGAAACATTGTATGAATATATTATAGCTGAGTGTAAAAAACAAATTTCAATGGTAGAAACTGGCTCTTTCGGGGCGGATATGAAGATAGCATTACTAAATGATGGACCTTTTACCATAATATTAGATTCATTAGAAATTTAGAGTATTTCTAATGTGTTAAAGAGCATATTAGATTCCACACGTATCACTTCGCGAAATGTTGATTTTACGAAGTGATACACTATAAACTATGAAAAGGAGTAAATGTTCTATGGATTATGCAAAACAAATCAATTTAGATAATCAACGAAAACTTTTGGAATTATTAAAGGAACTTCCTAAATTTTCAAGTGATTTTTTCCGTTACTTAGATACACGCAATACTTCTTCTCGAACAAGATTATCCTATGCTTATGATATTCGTATTTTTTTTGAATTTATTCAGGAAAGTAATCCTATTTATAAAAAACGTCCTATGCATGAATTTCCAATTGAGATTTTAGATCAAATAAAGCCTATTGATATAGAAGAATATCTCACTTATCTTTCCTATTATGAAAATCGAAATGGTCAAGCAATAACCAATGGCGAAGATGGAAAATCTCGCAAACTCTCTGCAATTCGTACTATGTATAATTATTATTTTAAAAAAGAATTTATTAAAACCAATGCCCCATCTATGATTGAAACACCAAAAAAACATGAGGATAATATTATTCGATTAGATAAAGATGAAGTTGGAGAACTTATGTTAGCAGTAACCAACGGTGAGAATCTTACACCGCGTCAACTCTCATTCCACCAAAAGACAAAATATCGGGATATTGCCATTGTAACTCTCTTGCTTGGAACTGGAATACGTGTATCAGAATGTGTTGGATTAAATGTAGATGATATAAGCTTTAAGAATAGTTGTATCAACATTGTAAGAAAAGGTGGTAATGAATCTACTGTTTACTTTGGAGAGGAAGTTTCTAATGCGTTGTTAGATTATCTAGAATCTGAACGTGAAACATTCGCAAATAAAACATTACCAGAACAAAAAGATGCCTTATTTTTATCTCTAAAGTATAGCCGTATTACCACTAGAGCTGTGGAATTACTAGTTAAAAAATATACAGGTGCGGCTAAAATCAATAAAAAAATAACTCCACACAAATTACGGAGTACCTACGGTACTAATTTATATAAGGAAACGGGTGATATTTATTTAGTTGCCGATGCATTAGGACATAAAAGTGTAGAAACTACCCGCCAACATTACGCAGCCATTGATGACGAACGTAGAAAACTAGCAGGTAAATTTTCGGGAAGTATCTTTCAGGAAGAATTACTACCTCCTGAAAAAAAATAAATATATTTCAGAAATCCTTTTGTATCTCTATTTTATAAGAAAATATTTTGATAAATCTTATCTTACTTTTTCGGAAATACATTTTGTATCTCTATGTTATAAGAAAATATTCCGATAAATCGTATCTTACTTTTTCAGGAATACATTTTGTATCTCTATTTTATAAGAAAATATTCCGACAAATCTTATCTTACTTTTTCAGGAATACATTTTGTATCTCTACTTTATAAGAAAATATTTTAATAAATCTTATCTTACTTTTTCAGGAATATCTTTATTTGTATGTTTCAAAAAGAATCTTGTAAACATTGCTCCGTTAGATTTATTTTTCTTATAAAACAGAAGAAATCAAATATTAAATCATGTTTTCATAAATTGCTGATTTAACTGTATGATGAGAGCATGTTTAACTCTACTTCTTTGCTAATACCTATAAGTTTTGTAATAGGACGCCCAAAAGCCCAGAAGAACAATTATACCATTCTTCTAGGCTTCGAGGAGTACTTTGTGTTAGGGTTTATTTGCTTCTTATCATTTGTCCGTGTTCTATCAATATCTAGAACAATCATATTATCCTAATTTTCTTATCTTTTTGTATTAACACACACTCTTATTCCTTGTGTACTGCTATTGATTTTTTTGTTTCAATTCCATATACTTTAAAATCATTTCGGTACAGCCTTCTAATCCTAATTGACCGCTATCTAAGGTGATATGATAACTTTTGGATTCTCCCCACTTTTTACTAGAATAATAATTGTAATAGCTGGCACGCTGCTTATCTGTTTTATGAATCATATCTTTGACTTTTTCTTGCTCCAATCGGTCAGTCTTTAATAAATAGTCAATTTTAAAATCCATATCTGCATGAATAAATACATTAATACAATTCTTATGTTCGGATAATGCATAATCAGCACAGCGCCCTACAATAATACAAGATTCTTTTTCTGCTAATTTTTTAATAGTGTCAAATTGTGCTAAAAACACCTTATGATTGAGTGGCATATCTAAAAATGGAGCTGAAGTGTAACCACTGACGGAATAAGAATCCATTACTAAAGAATATAAAAAACTATTTGTTGGCTTTTCATCATGATTTAAGAAAATCTCCTCACATAGTCCACTTTCTTTCGCTGCCATGGCAAGCAGTTCCTTGTCATAACACTTTACATTCAGCCGTTCTGCAAGCATACGACCAATTTCTAAACCACCACTTCCAAATTCTCTTCCAATTGTAATAACAAAATTATCCATAAAAATACCACCTTTCTGTTTGGAAAGTATTCAACTGCTTTATCAACAGAGTTATCTGCTCTAAGAACAAAACCATTCACTTTAAAACGATAATCCTTGGTTTTATAAAGCACAATTCTTCCGCCTGCTAATGATATATGATTCAAGTAATTTATGAATGATAGTCATCTATTTATCTTGCAGCTATAATCTTTCCCATTACAAGTCATTTATGTAGAAATCACAAATGTGAATTGCTTTCTTTCTTATATTATAATATACCCCATCTAAAAAGTACATATCATTTATTGAATTTTTAATAGTAACTTTTCAAAATACTCCGGTAATGGTGCTTCTACCTCTATATATTTTTCTGTTACTGGATGTATAAATCCAATAACTGCCGCATGGAGTGTTTGTCCTTGCAGGTGAAAAGGATTCTTTCCTGTTCCATATAGGGTATCTCCAAGAAGTGAATGATGAATACTTGCCATATGAACGCGAATCTGATGGGTTCGTCCAGTTTCCAATTCAAATTCCATATAAGTATAATTTGGAAAGCGTTCCAGTACACGATAATGGGTAATGGCCGGTTTTCCATTTTGTTCATTGATTGCCATTTTTTTACGTTCTACCGGATGTCTTCCAATGGCACCTTCTATCATTCCTTTCTCTTGTTTTACAACACCATTGACAATTCCTCTATAGCGCCTAGTTACAGAATGTTCTTTGATTTGCTGTGCGATTTTTCTATGTGCATTATCATTTTTACATACAATCAGTGCACCGGTAGTGTCCATATCAATGCGATGAACAATTCCTGGGCGAATGATACCATTGATCCCAGATAAGCTATCCTTGCAATGATACATTACAGCATTTACCAAGGTTTGAGAATAATGTCCTACAGAAGGATGTACCACCATTCCCTTGGGCTTATTTACCACTAACACGTCTTCATCCTCATATAGGATATCCAATGGAATATCTTCCGGTAAAATCTGAATTTCCTGTGCTTTTGGTATGGTAATCTGTACTTCATCTTCCAATGTTAAACGGTAATTTGATTTACGAATTTCGCCATTTACCAGTACATGGTCTTCTTTAATTAGCTTTTGAAAAAAAGAACGCGATTGCTTTTCATAAATGGTTGTTAAAAATTTATCTAAACGTTCTCCAACATATTCCAAAGAAACCTCAAATTCTTGAGTGACATCTTTTTGCTGCTTAAATTCCATCATTTTTTTTCTTCTTGGAAGGCCATATTTCTTCCAAATCCTCTTCTTTATAATAAAAGATAAATAGAAATAATAATAATCCTACGCCGCAACATACATAAATATCGGCCATATTGAAAATAGGAAAGTTAATTAATTCAAAATAGAAAAAATCTATCACATAATCCAAACGAATCCGGTCTAACAAATTTCCAAAGGCACCTGACATAAGTAATACAATAATTCCCCGCATCCAATTAAATTTCTTTTTCATGGGAAGCTTTAAATAAATAACAATCATAGCCATAATAACAAGTAATGTAATCACAATAAACCAAGACTTTTTCCCTTGAAAAAGACCAAACGCCGCACCTTGATTTTCAAGATAATGAAGCTGAAAAACTCCCTTTATAAGAATAATAGAATTGCTTCCTTTTAAAAAGGCTGAGGCTAAATACTTTGTAATTTGATCTATACCAAGTAATAAAAGTACGCCTATTCCTGCCCAAAAACAACTGATTTTTTTACTTATTTTCATCATATTCTCCCATCACATAAGAAATGCCGGAAAGAATCATTTCTTCCGTTATATTTTTTGTAATATAAGCACTGCCAATTGTGTTTAATAAAATAAATTTTATTTTTCCGGATTCCATTTTTTTATCTAATTTGGTTACAGATAAAATCTCTGTGGAAGTATGAGGAAAATCATGTAATCGAACAGGTAATAGATAACTTGCGATTACCTGTTCGATCTGCTGTAAATCTTCTTGTGTTATAGTGCCAAGTTCTTTTGAAATAAATCCGGCACCCACCATTCCAAGTGCTACGCATTCACCATGATATAAGGTGAAATCGGAAAGTTTTTCAATAGCATGCCCAATGGTATGTCCAAAGTTCAAAAGTGCTCGTTCCCCCTGCTCTTTGGGATCATGTTCTACAACATTTCGTTTGATTTCACAACTTCTTGCCACAATTTGTTCCATTATGCATGGCTCTTGCACAATCACAGATTCCTTTTCCAGACAGATTTTTTGGAAGTAAGAAGCATCTTTAATTAATCCATGCTTTATAATTTCACCCATTCCAGAAGCAAGTTGTGGTTTTGGTAATGATTTCAATACGGAAAGATTCATATAAACCAATCGGGGCATATAAAAAGCACCCACCATATTTTTGTACTGCATAAAATCAACACCTGTTTTTCCACCAATACTACTGTCCACTTGTGCCAGCAAAGAGGTAGGAATCTGTACAAAATCAATGCCCCGTAAAAAAGTAGCTGCAGCAAATCCCGTTAAATCCCCAACTACACCACCGCCTAATGCTATTAAAACGTCCTTACGGTCAAAAGAATGTTCTATTAAATGTGTATAAACTTGTCCTACGGTATCTGTGTTTTTGCTTAGTTCTCCGGCTTTAAAGGTGAAAGACGTACAAACTGAAAATAACGGCATCAGTAAATCAGATATCTCTTTCAAATAAAGAGCTCCTACATTAGAATCTGTAATAATGCATACTTTATTAGTTCCGTAACCCAATGACTTTAATGCAGAAAAAAGAGCTGCAAAATCATGCTGAATCTCAATGTTATAACAAGGTTTTTGTTCATATGATACTGTAATTGTGCTACTCATGTTTATCTCCTTTTGCTTTAAATATACTTTTCATATTGAATTTTCATGCGCCCTTTTCGTGTTTCACCCAATGCTTGTCTGAATTTAAAACGTCCTACCATACGTATGGAAATCATCACTTCTTCCTTACATTCGTAGGTGGCATGCAGTATTTCTTTATTATTAATAAATACTTTTCCCATTTGAATCCATTCTTTTGCCTTAGAGCGAGATATTTTGCAAAGACAAGCTACAATACTGTCTAGTCGATTAGAGGCTACAATTCCTTCTAATAATTCTGTTTTAGGTACAATCGCTACTTTATTCGGTATGGTCTTTTCGCAACAAATCACGGTATGACGAATACGAGTAAGATTATCTATGATGTAAGATGCAATTTTTTCCTGACAAAACACATAAATTAAATGTTCCTCTACCAAAATATCACCTAATAAATTACGTTCAATTCCTAAGTTCATAAGGCTGCCCAGTACATCACGATGGGATAAGGCATCTGCAAATTTGCAATTAATTGGAGTGATTTTAATACAGCATATTGGAACATGATACGCATAACAAAGAGCATCAGGCAAAAACGCTATCATCTGACGCTCACTTTGTTCATATCCACCTAAAAAATCAAATCTACAATAGAGCTGATTTATTCCTTGATGAAATATATTTAATTCATTCAAATTTAAAAAATCACTAAATAGTACAATATCCTTTTGCTGCGCCTGACGCGACAAATCTACAAAGCGTTTTGATAATAAACTTTCCTCTTTTGTCATAAAACGCGACCCCTAAAAATCTGTTTGAATAGGAGGCACATCAAAGGAATCCATAATATTAGCAAAATCGCCGGAAATATCTACATTTGGCGGAGTAATAATAAATATGTAATTAGAGATTTTTTGTAAATTTCCACTAATGGCAAAGCAAGAACCAGATGTAAAGTCTATAATGCGTTGCGCTATCTCTACATCCAACCCCTCTACGTTTAATACCACTGTTCGTCCAAGTAATAATGTCTCAGTAATTTCTCTTGCATCCTCTACGGAATTTGGTTTAATTACACATACTTCCATCCCAGTCCCCTGTTTCTTCGAAGCGCGCATTGGTGTTACCTTAGGTGTAGTTTTCACCGGCTTCGGTCTTTTTTCTTCATATTCTAAATAATCATCTTCTGGTTCTTTTTCCTTCATAAAACTTTTTCTTCTTGGTTTTTCTTCATAATCATCATCGTCATCGTAATAATCTTCGTTATAAAAATCATCATCATCATCCGGATTTAATCTCATAACGTTTAAAAATTTATCAAGCATTCCCATACTAGTTCTCCTTGTTACCTTTTCATACTTCATCTATTATAATTATTTATTATAATTTCGCTGACCAAAAATTCCTGTTCCAACACGAACCATAGTGGCGCCTTCTTCAATAGCTACCATATAATCTCCAGTCATACCCATAGAGAGCACATCCATAGATACATTATCAATGTTTTTTTCCTTTATGTCAACAGATAATTTTTTGATTTCTCGAAAAAACATGCGGTTATCTTCCGGATTTTCAACAAAAGGTGCAATGGTCATTAATCCTTTGATATGAATGCAGGGTAAAGTGGCAATGGATTCTACTAGCTGAATGGTATCCTCTTTTGAAATTCCAAACTTACTGGTTTCTTGAGCAATATTTACTTCAATGAGAATATTTACCTCCACCTGTTTCTTTTTTGCCTGTTCACTGATTTCTTCTGCTAAACGTAAGGAATCTACCGAATGAATAAGTGCTGTCTTGTGAACAATATATTTCACCTTATTGCGTTGAAGATGCCCTATCATATGCCAGCGAATATCTTGGGGTAGTACCTCACATTTATCCATGATTTCCTGTACTTTGTTTTCGCCAAAATCACGGCTTCCGGCTTCATATGCTTCTTTTAGCATAGAAATGGGCTTTGTCTTACTTACCGAAATTAAGGTGACTTCATTGACAGTTCTCCCTGCTTTTTCGCATGCAGTCCTTATGTTTTCCTGCACTTTCTTTAAATTATCCTGTACCATTTTATTCACTCCTTATTGTATCATTTGATCTTCTTTTACAGCAGACGCATCCAAAGCAATATGATCATACAACGAAATACCATAGCTTGTATTATTTTTCACAATAGCATATTCTTCATTTTGAAATAAAAGTTCCACTTTGCGAAATATAGCATACCCTTTATTAATATTGTATACGCCTTGCAGTTTAGCTGTTTCTGTTAAAGTATATGCTTCATTGGAATCCGGTTTGATTATAATATCACCTTTTTTAAGCTCACTTCCATCTATGCAGTAATTGGTTTCATTTTCTTGAAAGACAGTAGCTTGCGTAAATTCCATAACTGTTTTTCCATCTTTATCTTTAGTTTGACGCAATACCCCATTTTCATTAGAATCTCCTCCTTTTGTAATAAAATCTTTGGGAATAGTCCAAAAAGATTTTTCTGTTAAAGAAGAATTGGGGATTTTTAACCCACTGGTATCGGATAACAACAGCTCTACCTCCAAATAACGTTCTTGTGCAAAACGTATCTCTGAATTTTGAAAAGACAAGACAAGAAAGTAACTTCCATCGCGTTCTATTATTTGAGAATTTCCCCAAGCAGTAGAATTATCTTTTTTGAATTTTACTTGAATATTTGTTTCTTTAGATAAATCCTCTGCAAATTTTGGCTTTATTGGTAATATTAAATTCCAATGTTCATTTGGGAGAAGTTTATAAGCTGCATCCCCAGCTTCTACGGTTTTTCTTGCCATTAGGTTATTTTTGATATGCGTAGAAGCATCAAAGCATTCCAAAGTAAAACTATCTAAGGTAATTCCTTCTAATCCATCTATATTATATACTACAATTCCTGCTTGTGGCGCTAAATAAGAATGAAAGGTTGCTGTATTTGCATTTGCTCCAATATTGGATAATGCATTTTTTCCCAATGCTTCCATTAAGGCAGCTTCCATATCGTACTGAAAAGAATATACTTTATAAAAATCTTCATTAGAGTATTCTGTAACATAATTAGAAGCTGTTTTTTCTATTTCGTCATAAGAACGGTCTGTTGAAAACAGCTGTCCCTGATTTTGCGCTGTAATTTGATTATAAAAATCACCGGTTTCATCAATACTGTATACATAGGTATTAACTCCTGCTTTTGTGGCATCTTTATTATAATAATTAATATATCCACTCGCTTCCGTGGTGTAAATAATTTCATCTCGAAGAATTAATCCGGTAAATATGTTATTTTGCGCAATATTACCTTGAGACACTTCATATACCGAGACATGACTGGTGGTAAAATATTGTACAATATTATACATCATATAAATAAAAATAATGCCAAAAATAATAACACCAATATTTAGTTGGGATATTTTATGAAATTTAACAATTTTTTTGTTTTTCTTTTTCTTCACAAATTGCTCCATCCTGTTCTATCTGCAATCACATAGAACCATTTTAACATTTTGTTCTAGCAAACTCAAGACTTCCACAAATTTCCAACATATTTTAATCATAGTTGCTCATACTAAATTCAGTAAAAGGAGGAATGCATATGAATAGTAAAGGTTTTGATTATACGTTATTAACTATAGTCATCATTGGTGCAATTAACTGGGGACTAATTGGTCTCTTTCGTTTTGACTTGGTAGCTTTTCTATTTGGCGACATGAGCTGGCTTTCTAGAATTATTTATGGTATTGTTGGAATCAGTGGTATCTATCTGTGCAGTGCTTATGGACGTATTCGTTCCATGAACGAGGCTTAATTGTTCTATCAATACAGTAAAAAGGGGTTATTGCAGTTGGCAACAACCCCTTATCTTTCGTAATTTCATTGTGTCTTATGTGAAATCAAAATATCTTAATTTACAGCAGGTTATGTAACACCAAAATACTATTTCAGTTACAAAGAAACAATAATTTTATGTTGAATACATTCCGGTAACTCTGCCTTATTCTTGGAGACACTTAATACAAAATTCACATGAAAAGATTCACTGAGAGATTCTAATTTCTCAATGATATCACAAATTTTATCATCCGTTAAGGATGCTATGGTAAGGAAACTGTCTAAATACATCTCTTCTAAATCATGATCTTGGGAAATAATTCCACTTAAAAATCCAAAAAATTCATCACTATTGGAAATCATATAATCTGGTACACAAATCAATCGAACTTTATTGCTTAATTCATACATATGTTTTGTACTCTTATCCAAGTACACAATACTTCCTGAAGCTGATTTTACTTCCATATTAACCTTTTCCAGCAAATATTTTGTCTTACCTTTTCCTTTTTCTCCTGCAATAATTCGTATCATGATAATCTCCTCCTAGTCTTTGTTGTGCCTATGAGTAAAGATACTACTTAATTTATTTACACAACGACAGTTTTTATTCATGTGCTAATTATAGTATATGTTAACAGAAAATTCAACTGCTATTTTGAAATTTCTGTTAACAATTCAGTCATTTCATGATAAAGATTGTCACGACTATTCGCTTTAAATATTACAGAAATATAAGGAATGGAATCATCTTTTTTACTATACAAAACAAGACAATAGCCAGCATCATTGGTGGTGCCTGTCTTTCCACCTAAAACATGTATTCCTTGAGGAGCTGTTACTTCTCCTTTAAGATATTTATTGGTGGTAGACCATTCTTTTGCTATGGATTCTCCAGCAGCGTTTGTAAAGGTACCTGTATGTTGCTGAGTCTCTATTATATTTAAAAATTTTTCATTGGAAACAGCCGCATTAAAAATCAGATACATATCATAAACTGTAGTATAATGTTCTTCGTTATGCAGTCCGTTAGCATTGACAAAATGGGAATTAGTTGCTCCTAATGCCAAAGCTTCTTGATTCATTAAAGCTGCAAAAGCCTCCGTACTGCCAGAAATCATATCTGCAATTACATTTGCTGCATCATTTCCACTGCGAAGCATTAACCCATATAAAAGCTGCTCTAGGGAAATGGTATCCCCTGCTGAAAGTCCACATGTAGTAGAACCATTTTCTAATTGAAGTTCTTCCGGTGTTACCGTGGCAACTGCATTTAGATCACCATATTTTAAGGCAATATATGCTGTTAATATTTTCGTGGTACTAGCCGGATATAAACGTTCATGAATATTTTTAGCAAATTTGATACTGTGATCTTGGGTATTAAAAAGACCAGCCGCTTCTGAAATGCTCTCCGTAACGGTATCACTTAATAGATTGTCCGTACCGACCACACATAAATTTTGAGCAAAATATGTGTGTGAAGCAGCAGAGACACTGGTATTTAGTTCATATGCTCTTGTCGTATCATAAATATCATAAGGCTGCTCTACGGATACCTTCTCACCGCATCCACAAAGCATACTAACAGAAATTAATAACGCAGCAACTCTAATTAAATGTTTTCTATTTGTACATTTCACGCCACTCTAAATCTCCTCTGTCTAATGACTTAATCAGCAATTCTGCTGTTGCAAGATTTGTTGCTAATGGAATATTGTGAGTATCACACAAACGAACCACATTATTTACATCTGGTTCATGAGATTTTGGTGTCAATGGATCACGCAGAAAAATAACCAAATCAATCTGATTGTGTTCAATCTGTGCACCAAGCTGCTGTGCACCACCTAGATGTCCTGCTAAGTATTTGTGAATCGACAAATTAGTGACTTCTTCAATTAATCTTCCAGTAGTACCTGTTGCAAATAAATCATTTTTACATAAGATTCCCCGATATGCGATGCAAAAATTCTGCATCAGTTTTTTCTTGGAATCATGTGAAATCAAACCAATATTCATTTTAAAATTCCCCCATTCTATATTTTATAGGCTGTAGTCCTACATTTAGCACCAACCCAATTCCAATAAACAAACTTACCAAGGAGGTAAGACCATAACTTACAAATGGTAATGGAATTCCGGTATTTGGCATTAAACCGGTTACTACGCAAATATTGATAAAGGTCTGAAAACCAATCCAAGAAGCAACGCCTCCACAAATCAATTTACCGGCCGTATCTTTCGCTTTTCTTCCAATCATAATACATTCTATCACAATTAGCAATAATAAAATCAAAATAATTGCTCCACCAACAAAGCCTAATTCTTCACCTGCCACAGCATAAATAAAATCTGTTTGTGGTTCTGGAATAAAGTTACCATTTTTAACGGAGAATACCGCGTCATTATTTAATCCTTTTCCCCACAATTGACCTGAGCCTATTGCCATAATAGAATTTTGCTGCTGATATGCTTTTTCCGCATATTTATCCGGTTGAAGCCATGACATAATACGCAGCCATTGATAGTGATCCAAAATCTTTTGTCCAGGCTGCATAATGAGGTAAATAAATATGGTAACAGCCGGAATAAAAACAGCCAATACTCCTACTATAATTTTATAGCTGATACCTGCCAAAAATAAAAGTGCAATAAATATTAGGGCAATTACAATACTAGTAGACAAATCTGGCTGTTCTTTAATCATATAAAATGGAATAAAAATCAGTACTCCTGATGCTAAAATAAAAAGCAGGGCATTTACATGTTCCTGATATTTCATAAAGAACCAGGAAAAGAACAAAATAATCAATATTTTTGATAATTCAGATGGTTGAAAACGGATAAATCCAAAATCAATCCATCTTGCCGCACCACCTGATGCATCTCCAAATACATGAAATGAAATTAAAGCTAATAAGCCAATATTAAAGAAATAAATAAGCCAAGAAAATTTTAAAATAAAAGAATAATCAATCAATGAAACGATTACCATAACCATTAAGCCCAATAATAATCCAATTATCTGGGTACGTTGTACGGACTGCTGTGCACTTCCAATCACACTAATTCCAATCATGGTAAGCGTAATTACATATACTATTAAACGAAACTTATAATCTTTAATCTGATATTGTTTCAACATAAATTTCTTCCTTACCTGGAACTCCCGGAATGTTTTAAATCCTTAATTGGTATGTTTGCATACAATGCCGGAACACTTCCATTATTTCCTTCTGATTCTGTTTGAGTAATCTGAATATCTAATCCCTCTGCATCAATTTCCATATATTTTGATATTACCTGAATAATATCATTTTTTATTTTTTCCATGATTTCAGGAGAACAATTTGCTCGATCAGAAACCAATAATAACTTTAAACGATCTTTTGCAATGTCGCCGGAACTTTTCCTTTTAAACAAGTCCATTAAGCTCATTATGACTTCCTCCTAATTTTTCTTAAATAATTCTTTTAATTTTTCCCAAACACCAGATTTTGATTCTAACGCAAGAAATGGCACTTCTTCACCAATAATTCTTTTACAAATATTAGCATATGCCTGTCCTGCCAGAGAATCACTTCCTACTAATGGTTCACCTTGGTTAGTGGAAATAACGATTTGCTCATCATCTGGTACAGCACCAATTAAAGATACTGCTAGAATATCGGTAACATCTGTAATAGACATCATATCCCCACGTTTTACCATGTCCATACGTATTCTGTTTACAATTAAGTCTGTTTTTGTTACATCATTTGCTTCTAATAATCCAATAATTCGATCTGCATCTCGAATTGCAGAAACTTCTGGTGTGGTTACCACTAATGCTCGATCTGCTCCGGCAATGGCATTTTTAAAGCCCTGTTCAATTCCTGCGGGACAGTCTAGAATAATATAATCAAATTCTTCACGCAATTCATCGGTAAGTTTTACCATCTGTTCTGGTGTTACGGCTGTTTTATCTCTTGTTTGAGCAGAGGGTAGAAGGCAGAGATTTGGATAACGTTTATCTCTGATTAGTGCCTGTTTTAATCGGCAGTTACCTTCTATTACATCTACAAGATTATACACAATGCGATTTTCAAGTCCCATAACCACATCTAGGTTACGAAGTCCGATATCGGTATCAATTAATACTACCTTTTTATTTAATTGTGCTAGTCCCGTTCCCACATTGGCGGTACTGGTAGTCTTTCCAACACCGCCTTTTCCTGATGTTATTACGATTACTTCACTCATAATTCTATATCCTCCTGCTTTTTATATGCTGTTTAAAAGCCCTTTTGTAATTGGCTCAATATATATATTTCCTTCTTTTACCAGTGCTATTTGGGGATCAAATGTGCTTACCATAGATGTTACTTTTTTGCTACGTTTTTTTTCTATGATTTTATCTGCACTTCTACCTATAATATCGCCTATCTTTACTTGTACCGGATCCATGTCTAAGGCTGCTACAAAGGATTGTACATTCCCACTTGCCCCTGCATATGCATTTCCCTTTAATGCACCAAGTACGATAATATTTCCTTTGGAAATTACTTTGGCACCGGGATTTACATCTCCTAATACCACAATACTGCTTTCACAATCAAGCACCTGACCAGAACGCAATGTTCCTTTATAAAATTCTCCGGTTTTCCCTGTTTGTTCTTGTTCAAATTGTTCTACTTTTTGGTGAATCAATTCTTCTTTTATACGGTCATTATCCAAAATACAAATAATATTTACAGAGCTATTTTCCGAAATAACTTCAATAATTCGAAATTCTTCCTCTTGGGTCAATGCTCTTCCTTCAAAAGAAATTGCCATTTTTGCATTTTTAAAAAAACTTTCTGATTCTTTGAATTTTCCAATAATACACTTTAATAATTCTTCAAATCCCATTTCTTCATTTAATATTAAATTGATGCCATATTTATTGCTTTTTAGCACTACCGACTGTGACAATTTTATCCCTCCAAACTTTTAGTCCGTAAATCCATTTGCAGAATCTCCAATTTCCTCTGCCTGTCCATTGAGTAACGTTTCTTCCTCTGCAAGATTAAAATAATATTTCAAAATATTGCTAGATGCCTCTGCCGCATTGGCTGAAGTATATCCATATGCAATTCTGGTGGTAATTGAAATTTTCGGATCATCATAGGGTGCATATCCAATAAACATTGCATGATTTGCACGAGTTGGATTTTGTTGTGCAGTACCTGTTTTACCTGCAACTGCAATATTTTCAGGAAAATCCTTGAAATTCCCATTATTTTCTACTACCATTCGCATTCCCTGATGAACCGCATTCCAAGAAGATGGTGCTATTTCATCAATTGTTCGAATTAGCTTTGGTGAAAAATCCTGTATTGCAGTACCATCAGAAGCTGTTTCCTTATCCAATAACGTCAGTCCATATACATTACCACTGCTTGCCACTGCTGTTAAGTAACGTGCCATCTGAGTGGTTGTATAAGCATGATTACCTTGTCCAATGGCAGAGGTAATGGGAAACTCATTGGATATCTGAGGACTATTTTCTGGAATTTCAATTCCAGTTTGTTCATCTAAACCAAATAGTGATGCATATTTTTGAATTGCTGCAATTCCCTTATCTTCGGTATAAGTTTCACCTACCGAACTTAAACGATATCCCACTTCATAGAAAAAGTAGTTACAGGAATCTCTAATTGCCTGAGAAATATTAATCAGTCCATGCGTTCCACCATTGGCATAAATCCAGCATTTTGGACTTGGGAAAATTTTTGTGAACTGTCCTTCATCTAAAATTGGCTCATCTACGCCTACGACGCCTTCTGTTAATCCAGCAAATGCCGTAATTGGTTTAAAGGTAGAACCTGGTGCAATTCTTTGCTGTGTAGCATTATTGTACTGTGGTAAAGATAAATCTTCCTGAAGACCTGCAAAATAAGCTGCGTCTACATTATTTGCCAGTCGATTGGTATCGTATCCTGGATAAGTAACACAGGCTAAAAGTTCTCCAGTTTTTACATCAACCATAACACAAGATGCCGTACAAGGATCTAGTGCTAATTGTGCTGGTGTTAATTCCAAATTTTTGATTTTATCCCGAAGAAACGTGTAGGAACTTAAGGTACCATTTTGTAAAGACTGATATTCTGCTTGATTTTCAGCCAAAACACCTTGTTCAAATAAAATAGAACAAAGCTGTGCACCGGAAATCATGTCTTGACGAATCATATATTTATAGAGGTTTTTGCTAAATCCCCTATTAACTTTAAGCTCTGTTTCAATATGATTTACTAATGCATTGTAAATTTCTGTGGTGTCAGAATATTTTGATTCTGTTTCAAAACTGGTAATATCAACCCAGTCTTCCATGGAAATAGCATATTTCAAATATTCCGAAAGACTGATTTTATTAGTTTTCCATGCTCGATACGTATCATCATCTGTATCAATATTGTCTCGTATCAATATACCATCATCCATAAGCATGGTGGCAACATAAGACATATAAATTTGCATTTCACTATCTAAGTCCTCATAGTTAATAGGAGCAGAAGAATTTAATTCTTCTTTTACTGACGCAATGGCAGATTCCTGTTTGCTTAAAAATGCACGATACACTTCTTGTTCTGTACCAGTAGCATCTTCTTTGGTAAATTCATTGATATTTATTACGTTATTGTTAATTAATGAGTAATATACATCATCAATTGGAATCTTAATATCAGACGCAGAACCAGAACTTGTATCATACTCTTTGGCATTGATGATTTTGGAATATATAATTCCTGCCAGTTCCTGTTCTAGCATATCATACACTGCTTTTTGAAGTTTACCATCAATGGAAAGATAAATATTATTTCCGGAGGTAGCATCTTTTTTGTCCGTAATTTCAAGTACACGACCTAAACTATCCACATAAAATGTTTCTTTTCCTTTTCCACCTTGAAGTTCTTGTTCCATAACTTGCTCAATGCCGGATTTTCCAATCACATCATTTAAGTTGTACGCTTTATCTTTTTTTACCAAATTATCATATTCATTTTGTGAAATTTTCCCAGTGTATCCAATGATATGTGAAAAATACTTACTGTCTGCATAGCGGCGAACACTATCTTCTGAAATGTCTACCCCAGGTAATTGCTGAGAATTTTCTTTTATAACTGCAACGGTTTCTTCACTAACATCTTGAGCAATCGTGGTAAGAATATACTTTTGATAACTATTTTGTGAAATTGCATACCGAAGAACCAATATTTTATAAGCTTCTTCCGGAGTATAATAGTCATATACAAAAGAATCTTCTTGAGTGTCTTTCTTGTCAGTTCCTTTTATCTTAATTTGAAATTTTGTATCTCCCATTAAGTAATCCATCACTTGTATGGGAGTTGCACTTCCTTCGTTATAACCTAGCTTTTTATTATAGGAAAGATCGTCCACCTTTGTGTGACCATACACATCTGCCAAAAAACGTTTTAAGGACGTTTCGGATACTGTAAAATGATATTCCAAATCTTCTTGCATTTGAATATTGAACGTATTTGTAATGGCATTTCCTTTTTCTTCTATTATCTTAATCAGTGAATTTAATTCTGCATTTAAATTCTTATTTCTTTGCTTATTTGTATCATAAACCTCATTATCTTCAAAAGTTACAGAATAAGAAAGTTCATTATATGCTAAAATAGTTCCGTTTCGATCATAAATACCACCACGGGTTCCAGAAGTAATACGTTCCTTTTGAATCCTTAACGTATAATTATCCAAATAAGTCTGCCCTTTGATAATCTGTAACACAAAAATACGCTGTATTAAAATCATAAATAAAATGGTCATTACAACGCCAAGTACAAATAATCTGGATTTTATTAGTTTTTTGCCAAATTCTTTTATTGTATCAAACAAATTTACTTGCACTCCTTTTTTCAATCACTTCTAATTTTTGATTGATTTTTAAAATAATAAAATACAGTATAATGGATACTAAAATAGTATATACCAATTCCGGTATCATAATATGAATCATATAATAACCCAGTCTGAATTTACCACGCATTAAAAATAAAAATAGATAGATTAAAATGCTATTGATAAAATCACTAGCCAAAATCAATAACAAGGGAAGTTTAATGTCTTCGGGAAAAAACATTTTCCGAAAAAATCCATTGATATATCCAATATACATATAAATCAATGCATAGAAGCCAATTACATTTCCGAAAAAAACATCCATCAGCAAACCACTAAAAAAGCCAATCCACATCCCCTCTTTTCTTCCACGCATAAAGCCAAAAGAAGATACTACCACAATCAAGAGATTAGGAGATATGGATGCAAAGGACAGACTTTGAAATAATGTACTCTGCAATAAGAAGCATATGACCACAATGAAAAATACTGATATTTTACGTCTCATACTCCACTCCTTCTACTTGTCCGTACTTTGTTTTTTATCTAAGATTACAAGTACTTCTTGAAGATGCTGGAAATCTACTGCGGGAGTTATGGTGCCTGAATTGGTAAGATTATTAGCATCTTTTTTAATACTGCTAATATATCCAATGAGAATGCCTTCTTGATATTTATCACTGATATTAGAAGTGACAATCTGTTCTCCTACGGTTATATTATGCTCGCCACATCTTAAATCTGTAAACTCAATGACTTGTTCTTCATTCATACTTTCCAAATCACCATTGACAATACATCTGTCCGTGGTGGACAACGTCATACCACTAACATTACTGGCATCATCAATAATAGAACGCACCTTTGCATAATTGGGTCCTGCATCTATTACAATTCCCACTAAACCACTTCCTGCAATTACGTTCATATCTATTTGTATTCCATCTTTAGTGCCTTTATCAATAGTAAAGGTATTAAACCAATTACCAGCATCTTTGCCAATGACCCTTGCTGCTGCTTTTTTATAGCTTGGATATTTTTGATCCAATTCCAATAGCTTTCGAAGATTATCTAATTCATATTGTTCTAACTTAATGGTACCTAACTCTGTAGTAAGTTCATCTACCTGTGCTTGCAGCTCTTGATTCTTCTCCATTACATCATGAAGTGAGGTAAGTTCATCTGCTTTTGATACAAACCAGGAACCAACAGAATTAATTCCTTTCTGCATGGGAACAAACACATATCCGGCGACTGTATTAAGTGGCCCACCGGATAGGTTCAAGGTAAAGCTAACGAACATAACCAGGACACAAATCCCGGTTAATATCAGCAAACTATATTTTGTTGGAAATGAATGTTTTGATTTACGTTTCATAAAATGCAACAACCTTATCTATAAATTCTTGTTTTCATATTAAATGTTAGACTATTGAACTTATCATCTGATACAATTTTGTTCAATCCTCTAACTGCGCTTTCTTCCGGAAATTCACAAGTATTTACCCGGATATTGGTAATCTGATTAAATAATTCATCTAACTTGCTGATTTTGGAAGAACCACCGGTAATATAAATTCCGGCATGAATAATATCCTTTGCAAGTTCAGGTGGTGTCTTTTCCAATATCATTTTTATAGCATTACATATAGAATTCAGATTATCCTTAATTGCTTCATAAATAACAAAAGATGAAATTTCCATTTCAATTGGCAAACCGCTTACTACATCACGTCCTACAATGACTGCAGTGTGATCTACTTCATCTGGTAAAGCACAGCCTAGCGTTTCTTTTAGATATAGTGCTGTCTTTTGACCAATCACTAGACTGAAATTGCGTCTTATGTAGCTTATGATGGATTCATCAATTCGCTTCCCACCAAAATGTAATAAATCACTTAAAACAAGTCCTCCTAATGAAATAACGGAAATTTCTGTGGTATCCGCTCCAATATTTACAATCATAAAACCGGTAGGTGAATTTACATCTAATTCCATCCCCACTGCATCTGCAATTGGTTTTTCGCACAACAATACACTTTTGGGCTTAAACCTGCTTTTGTAGAACAAATCAAAGAACGCTTTTTTCTCCACTTCTGTAATGTCTGTGGGTACTGCCACGATAAATTCTGCACCTTTTGTATGATTTTTCATGTGTTTGTCCAGCACTTCACCTATCATGGTCTGCATATTATTATAATCTGCAATTACCCCATTTACCACTGGAAAGGATACCTTAATGGCATCCGGTGCTTTCTCATACATGGCATATGCATCATTGCCGAATGCATATAGCTGGTTCTTATTTATAATCGCAATGGTATTTTTCTCATTGATTACTTTTCCTGTTGCCTTACAAAAAACTTTTAAGTTACAGGTACCCAAATCAATTCCATAAACATTTGTTGACATTTCTCTTATCCTTTCCTCAACCTAGAAGGCCGTTTTCTCTAAAGCTTATATACCTGTTATCGCCAATGATAATGTGGTCTGCCAGCGTAATATCTAATAGACTGCCACAAGATGCCATTCTTTTTGTTACCTGCTTATCCGCTTCACTTGGTGTTGGGTCTCCGCTTGGGTGGTTATGAAGGAGTACAATGTGTACCGCCTTATATTCCAACGCCTTGAGAAATACTTCCCTTGGAGATACCAGTGAACTTTTTACAGTACCTACTGAGATTATCTCATCTCCTAAAAGATTGCTTTTTGCATCAAACATTGATAATAACATTTTTTCTTTTGACTCATGCCGTAATGTCTCCATATAATATTCTGCCACGGTTCTTGGTTCACATAATGTTACCTGTCCAATTCTGCTTGCAGCTGCAATTCTTACAGATAATTCTGCAATACATTTCAGCTGTGCTGCTTTTACTTGTCCAATTCCAGGAATACGCTGTAATTCTTCCATATTCATGTGAACTAGATTTAAAAGGTTTTTCTCTTTTTGACACAAAAGAATCTGTGCCACTTGAATTGAGGTCATATTACGATTGCCTGTCCGTAAAATAACTGCAAGTAATTCTGCATCTGACAGAATCTGTGCTCCATAATGGAAGCACTTTTCATAGGGCTTTTCAGAGTCCGGCATTTCTTTCATGGTAATGTGTGTATCCATCCTTTTCCTTTCCCTCTCTCAAAGTTTAGGAAAAAGTTTTACATTTTATTTTAGCACAAAAGAAGTTTTATGTATACAGCTATATTGTTAATTTTTCTGAAAGCAGGTAACAGTTCAGCCTTCGGCTGAACAATAACGACTTTAGCACCGGCTAAAATATAGCCGGTGTGCCTTCAAATATT
>JAVVUO010000035.1:0-24084 GCA_036653135.1 Lachnospiraceae bacterium | reverse complement strand
GTACTTTGTCTTATTTATTTTAGCATTTTACTTTATTTTGGTATTTTTGTTTCCGCATCATTTCTTGGGATTGAATCAGACAAAAGTAATTATTTCGTTTTATTTATATTTGGATTTTTTATTAGTTCTTTACAAGGCATTAGTTACTCCCTTTTGGGCTATGACACTTCTGAAATGATTTATCCCTTGCTGGCCCATTTACCTCTTCTTTTGTTCTTTGTCTTCTATTTTAAAAAGAAGGTGCTGCCTAGTATGTTTGCTATTATGTCCGCTTATCTTTGCTGTCAAATCAGCAAATGGTTTGGAATTGTTGCCTTAACAATAAGCAAAAAGCAATGGTTTCTATATCTCATATGTATTGCAGTCCTTATTCCCACTTGGTATTTCATTGTAAAATATGCATCTTCTTCTATGATGCTAATTCTTGCAACATCTTCAAAAACAATTTTAATTTTTTGTATCCTTCCTATTTCTTATTATATTTTTGATTATACCACTAACGTGTATTCTAAATTGCTGTACAGTGGTTCGCCCATTATTTTTGAATTTTTGCCATTTATTTTATGTATTGCTTATCTTGCTTTTAATATCCTCTATTTTAAGGAGTATGAAGAAAAGCGTACTGCAAAACAAGAAACTCAGCTTATGGAGCTAAAGCAGACAGAATCTATAAAAGAAATTGAAGAAATCAGGCGTTCCGCATATGAAATTTCCTTAGTTCGACATGATATGCGTCATTTTTTAAATAATGTGCTATTCTATATTGAAAGTGATAATACAGAGAAAGCAACATCATATATTAAGGAAGTAATCCATGCTACCGACCATACTGCAATCACAAAATTTTGTGACAATGAGCTTGTAAATATGATTTTATGCTCTTATCATAGCAAAATCATCAAGCAAAATATTACCTTTCATGCCACTGTGCAAATTTCCCATACTCTGCCCTGCTCTGATATAGATTTTACCTCTATTTTAGCAAATGCTTTGGAAAATTCCATTCAAGCTGTTTTAAACCTTAAGCCAGAGCAGCGTACGATTACATTAGATATACACATGAAGGATACGAAATTACTTTTATCCCTTCAAAATCCTTATACTAAAAAACCGGAAATGGAGTATGGACGCCCCATCACTCATGAATCGGGACATGGATTTGGAACCCAAAGTATTAAATATGTTACTAATAAGTTAAATGGAAACTGCCAATTTGTGGCAAAAGATGGGGTTTTTACTTTAAGAATTATTTTATGACACATGGAAAAGCAGCCAATTATCTATGGCTGCATTGCAATCCACACTTTATAAAATCAAAGTCTTAAAGGTGTTCTTTCCCACAATTCCGTCAATAGATAAGCCTTCCATTAATTGAAACTGCCGCACTGCAGTTTTCAATCCATTTCCAAATATTCCAGGAGTTTCTACTCCACCAGAATTATAATTTTTAAGAAGAAGCAGAATTTCAG
This sequence comes from Lachnospiraceae bacterium, assembly GCA_036653135.1. Lineage (GTDB taxonomy): Bacteria > Bacillota > Clostridia > Lachnospirales > Lachnospiraceae > Petralouisia. The sequence continues at coordinate 22,615 of JAVVUO010000035.1, read as the reverse complement.
CTGCTGTAACTAGATATTGTCTTTCCCCTTTTCTAACGGTATGGTTTCCCAATGCCGCTTCTGATTTTTTACCCCAGATTCCATCCACTGTAAGACCTGACTGATAATCTAAGTTAAGCGCTTGCTGTAGTACTTTAATACCTGCACGTTTGGTCTGTGTTCCACGGATTCCATCTAGGTTAATCTGAGCATTTGCAAAATGATTGGCGTGCTGCTGTCCGGTTTTTATATTGTTTTTTACCTCAGTGTCTGCACTCTTTAAATCCCCTGCTGAATCATTGGAATATCCCATAGTACCCCAAGTCTTTTGAAATTCTGCCAGTGTTCCATACTGTGATTTTAATTTACCCGGAGTATCTCCCCAATCTGGAAGATATAAATGTGCTTTGTCTACCGGACTTTTCCAATCACCTCCCCATCCTAATCCAATTGCTTTTCCAATACCACCCACCTGATTAAAGAATGAAATATCTTCAAATTCATGTCCCTTCTTATTTTCATAAAAATCAAAGGCAATTCCCCATTGGTGTTGTGAGCTGTAAGTACTTCCTCTTGCATTTGTAACGGTATAGCTTTTTCCAATAGGCTCTATGGTTCTTCCTTTTTCATACAGTAAGTCCTGTTCCGCCACTGTGCGGAAACATTCCCCTATTCCCATCTTTAATCCCTGTTTTGCACACAATTCTTTTAACTGTGCCGCCTTCACCTGCAGTACAGGATGCAGTTGTGTTATATTTTTGCCCATGCTTTATTCCTCCGGTCTTTCTATTATTTTCTTAAATACCTGATGCAATCCGGTACTGGCAAGACCACTAAATGCACCATATACAATGGCTTTTAATGTAATTGTATTTGCTGTGACACAGCCTAACACTCCTCCTAGCACCGTTAATATAAGCGGAATATATTTATTTGGAATAAAATCCAAAGACTTTTTTATTACATATCCTGCAATCAAGCATGCCACAACCACAATTGGTATAAAGTAATCTATTAAAAATTGTAATTTCATATTTCATTCTCCTGTTTTTGGGATTACTCTATTCTATGACAGACTTTCTTCTCCTGTTCCTTTTAATTGAAATTTTTTCATTATTTTCAATAAATATTTCCAATAAAAAAGCAGCAGCTGTGTATTGGGGGGCACCGGCTGTTGCTTTTTTTGCATTTTTCTATCCTATTGTCAATAACAAATAATTTCTTTAATATAAAATTCTCTTCCACCTAGCAGTTCACAATTGGTACTTTGGCACTTTGGACAAATTCCATCCTGGGGCACCATGGGAAATATGGTTCCACACTCTTCACATTTTCCATTTGCGGTAAGAATCTCGATTTTCAGCTTACTACCTTCTAGCATGGTTTCATCTACTGCCACAGGGTATACTTCCTGAATGTATTTTGGAATCATAGAGGAAAGTTCTCCGATTTGAATCACTACCGTTTCAATTTTCTCCACTTGATTTTCTCTTGCAAATTTTTCTACCACCTGAACCACTTCCAGTACTACTCCTAATTCATGCAACCAGTTCACCTGCCTTTCTCTGCTGTTTTTTCCCTTCTATGCAGCTGTATGCATCAGGAAACACAGCCAGCAAACTTTCTGGGTCTATTTTTGCATTCCTTCTTTTCCAAAAGCATTCTTTACTTTTTTAACAACCATTTTTCCTTTGCGTTTTACCATTTGTTTTACTACAATTGGTTTCATATCTAGAAATTGAACTCCTTCTCCATTATATACGCGTTCTAAATGAATGGCATCAAATTTACATTTTGTAGTGCACTGTCCGCACCCTACGCACATATAGGAGTCCACAATAGTTGCTCCACAACCTAGACAACGTTCTGTTTCTTTACGCATCTGTTCTTCTGTAAAAGTTCCTCTTAAATCTCGGAAGGTTTCTTCTGCTTTTTTCTCACTTTTAATATTGGAAGGGCATTGACGTTTGGTATGATCAAAATCTTCTATTTTTACTGCTGTTTTATCCAATTCTTTATATACATGACGGTCACGTCCGTATACAAGGCTCTGACCATTTTGCACAAATCGGTGCATCGAAATTGCTGCCTGCTTCCCCGCTGCAATTGCATCAATTGCAAAACGCGGTCCTGTATAAGCATCTCCACCTGCAAAGATATCACTCTGCCCTGTCTGATAGGTAAATTCATCTGCTATGACTGTCCCATTTGGCTTTACTGCGGCAGATGTTCCTTTTAATAATTCTCCCCATAAAATAGATTGGCCAATAGACAATAATACTCCATCTGCTTCTACGGTAATTACATCATTTTCATCATACTGTGGATTAAATTTTCCATTTTCATCAAATACTGCGGTACACTTTTTAAATTCAATTCCACTCACCTTACCATTTTTCGTAAGAATTCGTTTGGGTCCCCAGCTATGATTGAGTTTAATATTTTCTTCTTCTGCTTCTGCAATTTCTTCTCCGGCTGCGGGCATTTGCTCACGGCTTTCTAAACAGAATTGCTGTACACTTTCGGCACCTGCACGAATAGCAGTACGAGATACATCAATGGCAACGTTTCCGCCACCCACTACTACGATTTTGCCATCTACTTTTTTATCTTCATTCTGATTTACTACGCGTAAGAATTCAATGCCGGACATCACACCTTGACTATCTTCTCCTTCTATCCCTACCTTGCGTCCTCCCTGAGCTCCAATGGCAAGATAGAATGCTTGATATCCTTGTTGACGTAGTTCTTCTAATGTAATATCCTTACCTACTTCCACCCCAAGTTGAAAGGTGACACCCAGTTCTTTAATAATATCAATCTCTGCTTTTACTACGTCTTTTTCTAATCGAAATGCTGGAATTCCCAGTGTAAGCATTCCACCTAATTGCTTTTCTTTTTCAAATACCGTAACCGTGTATCCATCTAATGCAAGGTAATACGCACAGGATAAGCCTGCGGGGCCTGCGCCTACAATCGCAATTTTCTTATCACTATAATTATGACGTTTCTTAGGTATAAAACGATTTTCTTTATTCAATTCCTGCTGTGCAATAAATTTCTTAATTTCATCTATTGCAATGGGTTCATCTACATCACCACGGGTACAGGCGTCTTCACAACGTCTGTTACAAATACGTCCACATACTGCTGGCAATGGATTCTCATGTTTAATTAATTCCAATGCTTCTTTATATTTTCCAAGAGACGCCAGTTTAATATATCCTTGTACTCCAATATGAGCTGGACAATTTGTCTTACATGGTGCGGTTCCAGTATCCACTACATTTTCACGATTTACACGGTAATCTGGATTCCATTTATCTTCTGTCCAATCTGTATCACGAGGTGTTTCTATTGTGGTAATATCATCTGTTATGGGTTTAGAGGAACATAATTTTTGTCCCAATTTTAATGCGTTAACCGGACAATATTCCACACACTGGCCACAGGCAACACATTTTTCCGTTTCTACTTTTGCTACATAATTAGAACGAACCATATCATTATTTTTAAACATTTCTGCGGTACGAAGAGATAAGCATCCGCATCCACAACAATTGCAAATTGCATGGGTCTTACCATTTCCATCTGTATTTGGTATTTGGTGCATCAATCCATTTTCTTCTGCACGTTTGATAATTTCAAATGCTTCTTCTCTGGTAATCTCCCGTCCTCTTCCTGTTTTTATATAATATTCTGCTGCATGTCCCATCTGAATACACATATCTTCTTTTAAATGACCACAGCCTTCTCCCATAATTTCCCGATCAGTTCTGCAAGAACAGTCTGTCACAGTAAATACTGTGTTTTCATTCAAATATTTGGAAACCTCTTCATAAGATGCTCTACGCGTATTTCCTTCAATTGCGGTTTCAATGGGAATCACACGCATCAAGCCTACGCCTGTTGGAAAGGCTCCTGAGCTTTTGGGTCCTCTTACACGTCCGTAAGCTTCCATGGCATATCCAATAATAGGGTATTTCTCACAATTTTCTCTGCTGTTTACAATCATTTCCATAGTACCCGGTATCCATGTTTCTGCCCAGAACATATCCACTTTGTCAATTGTATTCACAAAGCATGCCCCATACACTGCAAGCTTCATTAACTGCTCATAGCAATCGTCTTCTGGCATATGCAATTGTTCTGCAATCTGCTTAGCACTGCGTTTTTCATAAATTCCAAGTCCCATTCCAACTTCTGCCATAGCATCGTCAATACCGGCTTCCAAAATCACATATTCTGGATCATCCCACTTGAATGCACCTTTGGAACCTTGCTTTTTACGTCCCAAATGATTTGCAAATGCCATTACTTTTTCATTATACTGGCATTGATACCAATCCGGAAATATCATTTTTGTTAAATCTTTCATCCTTCTCTCCTAACCCTTTCCATCTGTTTGCCATTTTTTCACTTCATCTTTCAGCCATTTTGTCCATTCTTCTATTCCTTCTCCAGTTCTAGCAGAAATTGGAATCACTTTAATGTTGGGGTTTAATTTTTTAACACGTTCCTCACATACCTTTAAATCGAAATCAAAATAATCTATTACATCTATTTTATTCACCAATAATACGTCACAAATTGTAAACATCAATGGATATTTTAAAGGCTTATCATCTCCTTCCGGCACACTTAATATCATCGCATTTTTAGATGCACCTGTATCAAATTCTGCTGGACAAACAAGATTTCCCACATTTTCCAAAATTGCAAGATCCACATTTTCTGTTCCAAGGGCTTTGATTCCCTGTTTTGTCATATCTGCATCTAAATGGCACATACCACCGGTATGAAGCTGTATTACCTTTGTTCCCGTTGCAGAAATAGTCTGTGCATCTACATCTGAATCGATATCCGCTTCCATAATCCCTATCCCTAATTGATCCTTTAATACTTCAATTGTTCGCGTTAATGTAGTAGTTTTTCCTGAACCTGGAGATGACATCAGATTTAACAAAAATGTTTTTTCCTGTTTCAGTTCATTTCTCAGTTCTTCTGCCTGCTTATCATTGTCTGCAAATACACTTTGTTTAATTTCTAAAATCTTAAATTTACTCATATCATATTCCTCCTTGTTTTGTAATTGAAAAAGAGGGGGGTACACCTTTGCATATCACTGCATTATTTCGATGTGCTCCCCGTTATCTTATTCTGCCAATTCTGCTATTTCTTTGTATTTTGCCATATCATCATACAATTCTGTTGTATATGGATTACATTTTCTCTTCACTGCTTTATAAATCATAAATATAAATACTGCTGCATTGATTACAAGTGCCAAGAAACTTACGATAAATAACGCTGTTTCATTATTTGTGGAATTCACCGCATATTTTCCTTTATCAATAAATGCTGGGAATGTCTGAGCGAACATACACCACAATGCCAATGTGTGGGCACGATGCTGTAACCATGCTCCTTTTCCAATGGTAAATGCACATATGGTAGGTGCTAACAGTAACGCAAGTCCGCAGTACCATGCATGACCTGGTAAACAATTATATGTATAAGCAAAGTTCCATACATCATATGCTACAATCCAAAACCACATCATTCCAGGCCAAAGCATATCTTTACTTTTATCTTTGTTCGTTTCTTTTCTCAAGCAAATTCCTAGCCATCCTACAATCGTAAGAATATTCAAGATTCCTGCAATTGCATTCATGTAGTTCCAAGAACCACCTAATAGCTGTTGAATTTGATTGCTTTCTTCTACAGTGGTAAGCTGACCTGCATATAAGTTTCCCACTTGGAAATCTCTAGCCACTGCCTCACAGATGTTAATTGCAAGTATCAATGGTGGAAAACATAAGGCAATTTTATTGTCTGCCAAACGCCACTCTTTTCCAGTTTTTGCATTGGTTCCATGAAGGTAACGGATACACCAAAAACCAATACATCCAGCGGTAGAAGAATATACCTTGGCAAGATGGAACCAGTCTGTATAAGCCGTATCGCTTAACACCGTAAACCAAAGAATCGATAACACCACTGGTAATACAACAAAACACGCAAATCCACAATACTTATTTCGTCTGGAAATCTCATTCAAAATAAATAAAGCTGCAAAAACTACAAACCATACCAGCACTACGCCAACTTTTGATGCACCTGCATCATAATTAAATAGAAACATAACTGCACTCCTTTTCCGTCCGATTCCTTTTTCTGTGGTACAACCAGATACTAATCGGCATTTCACTTTGATATAAAATTAACATTCTTTTGATTGAAAGTCAATATCCATTGTGCATTTTCGACGTTTTTCACGTATTTTAAGCTACATTTTATTTATTTCTTACAGTGTATTGTATATTTTTACCAACTTGGTATGTGGTTGAACCAGTACCATTTCCCATTAGATGCACCTTGATATACTATTGATTTCATCTACCTTATGTTATATAATTGTAACGTAGTACGCTAAAGTTCAAAGAGGTTACCGTGATTTATGATACTTCTATTCGTTGGAGGTTTTTATGGAATTTGAAAAACTGAATGCTCCCTCCCTGCGGGAATTATTTATACAGCAGTTGGAGCATATGATTTTATCCGGAAAATTAAAGGTAGGGGAAAAGCTTCCACCGGAACGCCAGCTTGCTGAATCTATGCAGGTAAGCCGAGCTGTAGTAAACAGTGGTCTTGCTGATTTAGAACGAAAAGGGTTTTTAATTATAAAGCCCCGTGTGGCTACTTATGTCGCTGATTATCGTAGGAACGGCAATCTGGAAACTTTAATTTCTATTATGAATTACAATGGCGGAAGAATGAAAGAGGATGAAATACGCTCTATTTTAGAGGTTCGTATTGCTCTAGATTCTTTGGCTTCTCAGTTATGTGTAAAACGCATTACCGATGAAGAAATCACTTTGCTTCATCACAAAGTAGACAATATACGTCTTGCCACTTCTAATGAAGAAGCAAGCAAGGCTGCTTTTTCCTTTCAGCATGAACTTGCTGTCCTTTCTGGAAATACGTTGATTCCTCTGATTTTTCACTCTTTTCAGGTACCGGTGCTTGCCTTATGGGAACATTTTTGTTCTCTTTATGGAACAAAACTGCTCTATGAGAATACTTACCGTCATTGGTCCTATATTCAAAAGCGCGATGGTGATGGCGCTGCGCTTTGGATTGAAAAAACAGTTAACGAAACTATTTTCGGAAGACTAAAAATATATTATTAAGTATCGCAGCAGTTACTATTTTCGTTACCAGAAGTACTATTACTTTAGTTCTCAATATTGTTAACTATTCTAAGAAAGCAGGTATTTAATGGAAGATTTTAAATTTGACACACTGAATTATGTTCGTCCGGACTTTTCACACATGAAAGAGATTTATGAACAAGCCGCTTTGCAGATAACATCTGCCCCCACTTATGAAGCATTGAAAAAAACAATGCTCCTAGTAGAAGACGCACAGAATCATTTCATCACTATGACTACCATTGCAAGCATTCGCAACACGTTAGATACTACCAATGAGTTTTATGAAACTGAACATCAATATAACGAAACTTCCTATCCTACCATTATGGAATCTGAGATGGCATATAAAAGTGCTTTACTGCATTCTTCTTACCATTCCCAGCTGTTAGAAGAATATGGGGAAGAATTATTCCTTCAAATTCAACGAGAATTAGATAGCTTTAACCCTGTTTTGGTTCCCTTTTTGCAGCAGGAATCTCTTTTATGCAATCAATATCAAAAGCTTATGGCTACTGCACAAATTCCTTTTCAAAATGAAGTTCATAATTTATATGGTATTCAAAAATTTTTTGAACATCCTAATCGTGAAATTCGAAAGCAGGCATTTTGTGCTTTTTCCGGATTTTTTCAAGATAACGAGGCTAAAATGGAGGAAATTTTCGGAGAACTTATAGATGTTCGAACCAAAATGGGTCGGGCATTGAAAGATGCCGACTTTATTCCTCTAGGCTATAAGCTGCAAGGTCGCAGTGATTATGGGGAAAAAGAAGTTGCTGCTTTTCGTGAACAGGTGCTTACCGAAATCGTTCCTCTTTGTACTAAATTATATGAGGCTCAATCCAAACGCATTGGTATCAAAGATTTCAAGGTATATGATGAACAATTTCTTTTTCCGGATGGAAACGCAATTCCCGCCGGAGATGATAACTATATGATTGCTAAAGCAAAAGAGATGTATCATGAATTAAGTCCCGAAACAGGGGAATTTATTGATTTCATGATTGACCATCAGTTAATGAATTTAAAGAACACACCCAATAAAGCCTCCACTGGATACATGACTTTTCTTTTTGATTACAATGCTCCCTATGTCTTTTCCTGTTTTAATCAAACCATTGGAGATATGCAGGTATTAAGTCATGAATTAGGGCATGCTTTTGCCGGCTATCAGGCAATGCGTCACCAGCCTCTTTCTTCCTACTGTGGCAGTTCCACTGATATTATGGAAATTCATTCCATGGCCATGGAGCAATTTGCTTACCCTTATGCTGATAAATTCTTTGGAAAAGATGCCGACAAGTACCGTTTTGCACATTTGCAGGATGCAATTACTTTCGTGCCATTTGGTGTTGCAGTAGATGAATTTCAACATATCATCTATAAAAATCCTTCTCTTACTCCTAAGGAACGTACCTATGAATGGCACAAGCTGGAAGAAAAATATATGCCATGGAGAACTTATGAAGATGATGCATTTATGGAACGCGGTGGATATTGGTACCACAAAATCCACATTTTTCTTTATCCTTTTTACTATATTAATTACACACTTACTACCATTGGTGCCATGGAGTTCAAAAAACGTTATGCAGAAAATCCAAAACAAGCATGGCAGGATTATTTGGCTCTTTGCAATGCAGGAGGCAGTTTAAACTATCTTAGCTTATTAAAAAATGCTCATCTTTCTGTTCCTTTTGAAGAAGGCAGTGTAAAGCAGGCAATTTCTTATGCCAAAGATATTCTTTTAAATGAAATTCAAAAAATAGAAAGCTGACATAAGCGTTGAAATAAGCATAGAAATAAGCATAGAAATAAAGAGCGAAGACATTTCTTAACAAATGTCTTCGCTCTTATTTCTTTTAGCGTTCTTCTATAGAGGTATATTCTTTATTTTCTACCAGGCTTTTATATGCCGGACGAATAATTTTGTCACAATTTACCAGTTCTTCAATCCGATGGGCACTCCAACCTGCAATTCTTGCAATGGCAAAAATTGGTGTATAGAGTTCTACCGGAATTTCCAGCATATCATATACAAATCCACTGTAAAAATCTACATTTGCGCTAACACCCTTATAAATGTGACGTTTTTCTGCAATCACCTCCGGTGCTAGGCGTTCAATGGAAGAATAAAGTTTAAAATCTTTTTCTCTTCCCTTCTCAATGGCAAGCTTCTCTACAAATCCTTTAAATACAATGGCTCTTGGGTCTGAAATAGAATATACCGCATGTCCCATTCCATAAATCAAACCACTCTTATCAAAAGCTTGCTTATCTACCATTTTTTCAATATATTCTTTTATTTGAGTCTCATCGTTTTGGTCTACGTTCGCTCTGATGTTTTCCATCATTTCCATTACTTTGATATTCGCGCCACCGTGCTTTGGTCCTTTTAAAGATGCCAATGCCGCTGCCATTACGGAATAGGTATCTGAACCTGAGGAAGATACGACACGAGTAGTAAAAGTAGAGTTATTTCCACCTCCATGCTCCATATGAAGTACAAGGGCAACATCTAATACTCTAGCTTCTAACTGCGTGTATTTTTTGTCGGGACGCAGCATCAGCAGAAGATTTTCCGCTGCTGATAATTCCGGTTCCGGACGATGAATATATAAGCTTCCATCACATTCATAATGATTATAAGCATGGTAAGCGTATACTGCAAGCATTGGAAATACACTGATTAACTGTAGGGACTGACGAATGATATTATCAATACTTAAATCCATATTCCGTTCGTCATAAGATGCTAGCGTAAGAACACTTTTGGTAATAGAATTCATAATGTCCTTACTAGAAGCTTTCATAATAACATCTCTTGTAAAATTAGTAGGAAGTGTTCTGCTTTCTCCTAGTACTTTTTTAAACTCATTTAGCTCCTCTTCATTGGGAAGATTTCCAAACATCAGCAGATATGCAGATTCTTCAAATGCAAATCGCTTTCCTCTAGAGCCTTCAATAAGGTCAATTACATTATATCCTCGATATAAAAGTTCTCCATCACAGGGAACTTTCTTTCCGTCCTTTTCTTCAAATGCTTTTATTTTAGAAATGTGAGTAAGTCCTGTTACTACACCATTTCCTTCTTTATCACGAAGACCTCTCTTCACGTCAAACTGTTCATATAGTTCCTCTTCCATGTAATCCTTTTGTAAACATTCTCGTTCATATTTATGGGATATTTCTACTATTTCTTCTCTGATATTTTGATCCATATAAATTCTCCTATTCTCTTGCTGTTACTTTCGCATCATTTCTCTTAAAGATGACAAACAATCCTGATCCACGCATGTTGAAGAATCTGACTTTCTTCTTTACATTGTCCTTTACCGTATCATATCTGCCTATATTGTAGAGTATTCTACTCTTTTTAAGAACAAATTGTCAACAAGTTTATTCTTTTTTTAGATTTAGAGGTGGGACTTTTGTCCTATTTTATGGGTTACGCTATTTATTAAAACATGGTATACTAAGACTGTATAGTAAGCTATTTCTAGAACCTGGTACACCATTCGAACTATTATTTAATGCTAAAGGGAGCAGCACATGCAAAAGAAAAATTATTCCACTATCACTTTAACCATTTCATTAATTATTATTGTCGGATTTCTTTTTTCCGGCTTTTCCTCTTTCTTTTCCTTTCAAGCATTATTTGAAAAAGATGTAGAGGCCGTATCGGAGTTAACTTCTGAAAATATATATGTAAATATTAACAACCTAATGGATCGTCCTATTAATGTGTCTATTACCATGGCACACGATACCTTTTTGCGTGATTTTATTGCCACTGAAGCAGCAGAAGGACTGGCACCTAATAATTTAGATACTATGACCTCTTATTTAGCTTCTTATCAAAAAAAGTATCAATTTGATTCTGTCTTTTTTGTTTCTACAAAAACAGGAGATTATTATCATTATCAAACTGGTCTAGACCGTGTGATGACACCGGATAATCTAGAAAATGAATGGTATTTTGATTTTTTGGAAAGTTCGTCGGATTGTTCTTTAAACGTTGACAACGATGAAACAAAGGATGATGTGATTACCATATTTGTAAACTGTAAGCTTTATGATGAAAATAATAATATACTAGGTGTGGTAGGTGTCGGAATGGAAACACCTTATATTCAACAGTTTTTAATTGAAAACGAAGAAAATTATGGAGTACATGCCTATTTAATCGACAGGAAAGGAAATATTCAGATTTCTTCTCAATTAACAGAATTTGAGCAAGTGAATTTATTTGAAGATGATGCCTTTCAGTCTATGGCAAAAGCTATTGACACAGAAACCACTACTTCAAAGCAATGCTGGTACCATAGCAGTGAGGCAAACGGATATATTATTACCAAATATGTTCCAAATCTAAACTGGTACCTTGTGGTTGAAAAAAATACAGAGGAATTTAAGTGGAAGATGCTAGCACACCTTGGTCTTAATTTTGTATTTATGTTATTTGTAGTATTTGTAATTGTAGTGATTACAACCAATGTCATGAACAGATATAATCGGAATTTATTACATCTTGCTCAAAAGGATCAATTAACCGGAATTGGCAATCGCACCAGCTATGAACAAGAAATTCTAACCTATGCCACTTCTTTAAACAAACATTCTAATTTTGGAATTGGTATTTTTGATTTGAATAACTTAAAGTCTACCAATGACTTATATGGACATCAAACAGGAGATTTATATCTTAAAACTTTTTCAGAAATGTTGTGCCGCGCTTTTTACCAATGCCCTGTATTTCGTATTGGTGGCGATGAATTTGCCATTATTTTTGAAAATTTATCCGAAGAAGCCATTTTAGCTTATTGGCAAAACTTATTGCAGGAATCTAAAGAACAAAAAGTTCAAGGTGAACTTTCCATTAGTGCTGCTTTTGGATATGCTTTTTGGGACTTTGAAACATTAAATACCGTGGATAAGATTTTTAAATCCGCAGATGATAATATGTACTTGAATAAGGCGGAAATGAAAAGTACTAAGAAAAAATAATATCTGTATCCTTATAACAGATAGACTCATATCTCCTTCACTAAATGTATATACTTTTAAAGATGATTGCCCGTTGAATTGAGTTGATTATGATTTCTTTCTTACATATTGTAGCCGTTATGCGAGAATATTTGTGGAGTTTTCCTATGCTTTTATTGCTTTTGGGGACACATTTATATTTTACCGTCAAACTTTCCTTTATTCAAAAATGGATTCCCCGAGGAATTCGTTTTTGTTTTTCCAAGTCACAGACGCAGGAAATAGGAATTTCACCCTATGGAGCTCTTGCAACTGCTTTAGCTGCCACCATAGGAACCGGTAATATTATCGGTATTTCTGCCGCCATTGCATTGGGAGGACCTGGTGCCGTATTTTGGTGTTGGCTTACCGGTTTACTTGGAATTGCTACCTGCTATTGTGAGTGTTTTTTATCTGTAAAATATAGAGTAAAAACCAAAATGGGTACATACTTGGGTGGACCTATGTATGTTTTAAAATATGGTTTACACAAAAATGGTCTTGCTTTATTATTTTCTATTTTTGCTGTGCTGGCTTCTTTTGGAATTGGCAGCAGTGTACAGGCAAATTCTATTTGTACCACAATCACTTCACATACTAATATTTCTCCTCACCTTGTAGGCATAGCTGTTGCTGTTATTGCCGGATTTGTAATGCTTGGTGGTGTAAAACAAATTTCTAAAGTTTGTACTTTTCTCGTTCCCTTTATGAGTATTTTTTATTTTGCCGGTTGTTTTTATCTGTTGTGTTTAAACCACGCCTTTCTACTAAAAGCTCTTGGTGTCATTATAACATCTGCCTTTTCCTCTCAATCCCTAATTGGCGGCATTGCAGGAACTGGAATTATCGTTGGTATGCGCACCGGAATTTCCAAGGGATTATTTACCAACGAAGCCGGATTAGGTTCTATTCCCATGACTGCCGCTGCTGCAAGAACTTCTTCTCCTTTTACACAAGGATTAATTTCCATGACTGGACCTTTTTGGGACACAGTGGTAATGTGTGCCATAACCGGTCTAGTCATTGTCAGCAGTATGTTAAAATCTCCTTCTTTCTACCAAAATGTGGCTCCCAACCATCTTTGTTTCATTGCTTTTTCTGCACTTCCTTTTGGAGGATATGAAATTTTGTCCATTTCTCTCATTTTATTTGCATTTGCCACGATTATTGGCTGGTGTTATTATGGGGAATGCAGTGTTCGTTTTATTTTAGGGGAACGTGGTATCCCCGCTTATCAGCTGCTCTATATTCTCTTTATTTATCTAGGTGCTGTTATGTCTTTGGACCTTGTATGGGGCATTTCGGATTTGCTGAATCTGCTTATGGCTCTTCCCAATCTGTTCTGTATTTGGATGCTGCGCAAAACAATCATTCAGGAAACGCCGCACTAAAAAGCCCAGGCACTGGCAAATTGTCAATGTCTGGGCTTTCTAATTTTTTATATTTCTTATATTTCTTATTTTTCTTATATTTCTTATATTTCTTATTTTTGCATAATGTGAATAGCAAAACCGCCGAACTCACCATCTAGGTAAATATTTTTCAAGCTTCCATCTTCCGTATAAGCGGCTGTTTCCATTTTAAATAGAAAACCTTTTTCTTTTAATTCTTCCACAGCAGCACTTAAATTTGGTGTACCCATGGCTATATGACCATTTTTTCCTAAAAAAGGAGATTTCATACATTCGAAGTAGGAACCGCTAAATTCAGACTTCTGCCCATGACGCGGTTCTAAGTTAAACATCATACTTAGAAGCTGCGCCAACTTTTCTGCGTCCTCCGTATTGGAAGTATTGATACCAATATGTTCCAATTCAAATTTATTTTCCATTATGATACCTTCTTTCTTATTATATTATTATTTAAGTTTCATAGCTGTAATGAATTTACATAGGGAACATTAACAGCGAGCCTGCGCTTAAAAACACCAAGCGAATAAGATACTGGGGAACCGTAAATTTCCAAAATTCAGAAAGCTTGTAGTTTCCTACGCCCATAACCATAGCAGGCATTCCGTCGATAGGAAGAAAATGTCCACACCAGCCGGATATTACAATCGCACATGCAGCTGCTGTTGGATCTAGTCCAAGGCTTGTGCAGGTAGCAATAGCAAGAGGTGCAAATACGTAAACTGTACCAATGGTAGAGCCGGTTAAAGTTGCAAGTAAACTGGTTAGGATACAGAATGCAAATATCATGATAAAAGGATTGATGCTGCTGCCAAGCATACCTGCAACAGTAGAACCTACAAGATCTGTAAGGCCTGTACTTCCAAGTGCATCTGCCACACCAATAACACCGGCTGACATAAGGATAATAGGTGCACTGATTGCATTACGAATCTCTTTGAAGTCCATAACACCGATTATTAAAATAACTGCAACAGACAGACCGGCAATTGCATAGCCTGCATCTCCTATGGTGCTCTGAAGAATCATGCCGACAACAGCTACAGCAAATACCACATAGACTACGCGTTCTTTCCACTTTGGAAGAGTGCTGCCTGCTTCCTCTGTTCCTTGAAGTTTCGCTTCCTCTGTTGCTTCTGCAATAGGATGATCCGGCAATGACTTATATTGGATAAGGCAGTTTACCAAGAATCCAACCGAAAGGAACACATTGATGATTGCAAACTTAACGAGAGAAATTTCTGCAATAATTCCTGTACTGTTGAGTACTGCAAGTACAATACCATACTGTAATGCTGTATTAAATGGAATTAATGGGTGATTGGCTGCAAATCCTGCCGTCATGATAACTTTAGATGGTGGAAGTTTCTTGCTGTATGGCAAGGTTGAAAGCAAACCAATGGTTAATACATAGTATGCAGTAGATCCTGTGCCAAACACGCTACAGCCTAGCATAACAACGAGAATCATAAATACATAAGCCTTGAATCCCCCTTTGTTAGCCATGTTGAACATTGTTTTCTTAAAGCCAGCAATAAAACTGGTTTTTTGAAGTGCTGCCATAATTGCCATGAATTCAGCAAGCATAACAACGGTAGAATTTGAAAATCCGGCAAACGCAGCTTTAATATCAGCGATACCGAAAACGACAAGCAGCAGGCATGCAAGCAGAGGCGGTGCACCGAAAGGAAGCTTGTCAGCCATGATTAAAATAATCATGACGATTGTGATTGCTAGAGCAATCATCATTTGAGTTGTCATATTTTTTCCTCCTACGTTTTTTTACCATATTGTGTGAATTACTACATTTTGCACAAACAAATATGATTTAATTTAAATTTATTATATAAGATGCAATACATACAAACAATAAAATAAACATTCCTATGTGTTGTATTTAGAAACATATACTAAAATTTCTTAAATATTCAACAAAATATGTAACTTTTTGAAACACTTTAAAATATTAAAAATACTTTAGTTTCAAATTTGAATTTTATTGCACTAAAAAGGCGAGGATTTACCTCGCCCTTTCTAAATCAAATCATGCCTTGCTGCCATCTGCCATGCAAACTGCATACTCAATAGCATTTACAAGACTTAATTCATTGCTAGTTCCCTTTCCTGCTAAAGCAAATCCAGTGCCGTGATCCACGCTGGTGCGGATAATGGGAAGACCAAGGGTAATGTTAACGCCTTCCACACTCTTCCATTCCTGCTTTTCACGGTCATAGACAAAACCAACTGTTTTAAGGGGAATATGTCCCTGATCGTGATACATACAGACCACAATGTCATACCAGCCTCCCAGTGCCTCGGAGAAAACACTGTCTGGTGGAATAGGACCAATTGCGTTGATGCCTTGGGCTTTGGCGGACGCAATGGCAGGTTTGATTTCCTCTATTTCCTCCCTGCCAAAAAGTCCGTTTTCACCACAATGGGGATTTAGACCGGCAACAGCAATTTTGGGGTTTGGGATACCCAAATCCTTGCAGGCCTTATAGGCAATTTCAATCACCTCAAGAACACGCTCTTTTTTAACTCGTTCACAAGCTTCACGCAGTGATACATGCGTGGAAACGTGCACAACTCGTAAATCGTGATGCGCCAGCATCATTGTATATTTTGTTGTATTTGTATAGGTTGCATAAATTTCAGTATGACCGTCAAAGTGGATATGACCATCGGATTTTTCTCCTTGATAAAATTCCAACGCCTTGTTCATAGCCTCTTTATTCAGCGCATTGGTACAAGTTGCATCTACTTCACCGGACAAAGCCAGTTCAATAACCTTTCTGACACATTGAAATGCAGCATTACCGCCTTCTTTACTAATTTCTCCAATGAGAAATGTATTCACATCTGAAATCAATTCCAAGTGTAGTACATCAATGGTTCCAGGTGTAAACAGTGCATCGCTGACTTTTTCACAGCGGTGGATTTTAATATCGGAACGACCCACAAAACGAATCGCCTGTTGAATTATTTTAGCGTCACCAACTACAATGGGACAGCAGCGGTCATAGAGATTTGTATGAGCCAGTGCCTTAACTGTAATCTCAGGTCCATTGCCCGCTGGATCCCCCATCGTAATTCCGACAATTGATTTTTTGTTCATGGTCGAGCCTCCTTTTTAGTGCATACCTTTGGCTTCATTTTCTGCCAAAACTTTTTTCAGTGCTGCGATGCCTTCTTCTGGTACTTGATTAAATGGTGCCCGACAGAAACCAACATCATAGCCTAGCAGACGAGTTGCTGTTTTAACAATTGTATTTGGGTTACCATATTTGAAACAAGCACGAAAGCTTTGAATACTAGCATTTGCAGCCTTTGCTTCTTCAATTTTTCCTTCCATAAAAAGGTCATAAATGGAAGCCATTGTATGTGGATATACATTGGCACAGCCAGCAATTCCTCCGGTACCACCTGCAATGAGCGTCCAGATAATCAATTGGTCATTTCCTGACAAGGTATAAAATTTTCCATTGGTTTTCTTTTTTCCTGCATCAAGGTAACCTAAAATATTAGTAAAGTTGCCCCCAGAATCTTTGACACCAATAATATTTTCAATTTCAGCCAAACGTCCTACTGTAGCTGGTGCTAAAGCATTACCGGTACGCGCAGGGATATTGTAAAGTACAATAGGCATATCCACCGCTTCCGCTACGGCTTTGTAGTGGGAGTACAGCTCATCTTGACTTGCAGCCGCAAAACTAGGTGTAATAATAGATAACACATCTGCACCTGCCTTTTGAGCCATGATACTTTGTTGAATGGTTTCCTTTGTTGAAATGCAGCCTGTGCCTGCGTAAACAGGAACGCGGCCATTACATTGTTCGATAACGGTTTCTAATACCAGCTGTTTTTCCTTGGCACTAAGTATATAACCTTCTCCATTCGTTCCAAATGGAAAAAGTGCATGGACCCCACTTTCAATCATACGGTCAACTTGCCGGCGCAACTCTTCTACGTGAATGCTTTCATCTTCGTGCATTGGGGTAAGAATTGGTGGAATAATACCTTTTAGTTCAATTGTTTTCATTAGAATCCTCCTTAATTTATCTAATATTGTTATATAATTTGTTTATAAAGTGCTAAAGCATCCTTTGGTGTAACCGGACGTGGATTATTATTGAGTAGACGCTGTACCTGCATACCTGCTTGAACTAAACCATCTAGATCACTCTCTGGTACACCAAATTCCTTAAGACTGGAAGGAATATCTAAGTGTTTTACAATTTCCTCCAATCGGTTCATGATCCACTGAGATTTTTCGGCCATAGTCTTACAGTCTTTTACCTGATCATGACAACATCTGTCATAAATAATGGCAAAACGTTCCTGACAGGCTGGTTCATTAAAACGCATAACCGATGCTAGCAAAATGGCATTGGAAACGCCGTGTGCAATATGATATTTCCCACCTAAAGGATAGCTAAGTGCATGTACTGCGGTGGTGCCACTAGCTGTGATAGCCAAACCACCATAGTACGCAGCAATCTGCATACGATTTTTTTCCTGCATAGCTTCTGTATCATCGCAAGCTTTTAGAATATTGTTAAAAATCAAATCCAAACCTTCTAGGGCATAAAGGTCACTAAAGGGATTTGCCTTATTACTGGTGAAGCATTCTATGCAGTGTGCCAAAGCATCTACTCCAGTTGCCGCAGCGATTTTACGTGGAAGATTTTTAATCATACGTGCATCTAAAATAACGTAATCAGGAATCATATTTTCATTAACAATGCCAACTTTCAATTCTTTTTCCGGAACAGCTACAATTGCATTAGGGGTAACTTCTGCTCCCGTACCTGCCGTGGTGGGAATCAAGATAGTGGGTACACACTTTTGTGCACATCCTGGATTATCAAGCAGCTCTTTCACACCATATTCCTCTGTGACTAACACACTGGCAAGCTTAGCTGCATCCATAACACTGCCGCCACCACAGGCGATAATCATATCTGCACCACTCGTCTTGAATTGATCCACTAAATTCTGTACTGCATGATAGCTTGGTTCTGCCGGCAAATCATCCAATATATAATAATCCACACCGGCAGCCTTAACTGCATTTTCAGGTAAAAGGAACAAACCTGCCGTTTCAATCCCTTTATCTGTAAACATTGCTACACATTTCACACCATTGCTTTTGATAATGGTGGTAATATTTTCTATCGCATTTTCACCGCCATAGACAGCATGCGGCATTTTTAAATTATAAGTACTAAGCATAACATATGCCTCCTTTCATTATGATAGATATCATCTGCCTTGAGCAGCTGTTGGGTTATATACTCCTATGCTTTCACGCTTAACGCCTAGTACGTCCTCCTCGTGGAAACGAATATATTTAATTCCCTGGCGAGTGTGTGATGCATAAGCTAAATGTAGTATGCCGCTGCTGTCTTGCATAAGGTACGGATATTCATATTGTTTGTTATTGGTTCGGTTTTCCTTGCCCATGAAACCCTCTCCCCGTTCCATCCAGCGAATCACTGGAAAAGTCAGACCTCCATCTTCCGATAAAGCAACTGCTATAGGACAGCGTAATCCTGGCCATGCCACTTTTCCGGGCTGATAGTTAGGGGAACAGGTCGGATTATATGCAATAGCAACACGGCCGCTTTGTAACTTAATGGCACTAATGCTAGAGTTATTGTTGGGAAGGGGTGTTGGAAGGGGACTGCTCCAATTTTCACCCCAATCAAAAGATTCACTGCGATGAATGCGATAGGCTTCACGGTTACGCATGAAAGCCACTAAATGTCCCGGTTCTAGTTCCACGACATTGGCATGAACATGCCCATTGCTCTTAGGCATCATAACCGTGCTCCACGTTTTCCCCTCATCATCCGAAATACGGAATGCCGTAGGATCCCCAGAAAGATCATTTCCCGAATCACTACAGAGCCAATTGGAAAAAATCCAACGTCCATTGGAAAGAATTTGAATAGGCTGGCGGCAGAATGTTCCTTCTTCTGGGAAAACAGTCTCATAATCTCCCCACGTTTTACCACCATCCATACTCTTTTGACAGCGTACCACTGCGGTAAACTGCATATTGTCCTTTCCCTCCTGACGATCAAGCTGAGCTGTATACATTGCCCATACTGCATGATCTGGACCATAGAATAGAGAAGGATTTTGCTCACTGCGTGCAGGATCGTTAGATATATCCACCGGTGGCAGCCACGCCTTACCTTCTTTTGGCAGAACTGAGCAGATAATATGGATGTCGGCACTTCCTTCGTAAGAGCCAGCAAACCAACAACATAAAAGGTCACCGGAAGGAATTTCCACCATAGCAGGAGCATGGGCTGTAGGATATCCACCATTAGGAAGCAGCGCCTCGCAGATACCCATCTCCTCATTTTCGTAAATAGTTCCGTCCCAGGTCAGACCGGGAAGCTTTGCGTATTTCATATTTTTTCCTCCATTTTTATTTTGTTTTATGATTGAATTGAAATTATGGTATTTCACCGTTTACAATACGTGATGATAAATCAACAAGCAAATTCTCCTGTCCAAAGCCTCCAGATTTCGTAATAACATGGCGTCTACATCCATGATAGGTAAAGCTGGCTAATACAACACCTCTTTCCACTTCGCAAAGTGGTTCTAGTTCTCCAACACCGATACAGTTCATGCATTGGAGTAAAGTATCGCCGCCTGTTAGCAACAGTGTTCCCAAGAAAGGGCTTGTAAAAATTTCACCAACCAGATGACCTAGACTGCTAGCAATGCGCACACGCAATGTTTCGTGGTCAATACCCAGTTGAACTGCATAATCTGCCGTCTTCTCATTGCCGCCACAATCGTTGGTCTCAATGATACAATGAGGGTTGGTACGCAGCATTTCTTCTATTTGAATTAGTTGAGTTCTGCCTTGGCTGCTCTGCCAGTAATCTAACGTCAGCTTTTGATAAGGTGTCAATCGCTGACGAATAAATCCTTCCTTTTCAGCCTTGTCAAGCTGAGTTCGTGTAATCGGATTCACACTTCCGCAAATAACTAAAAGCCGTGGGTCCAGCTTGGGAAAAGGAAGTGAATTTTTTACAGCAATACCAAGTAATTCAGGTAATACAGCGGCAAACCCTGCACAACCTGCCATAATATGCAGTCCATCTTGATGTAACAACTGGTAGCCTGTAGCGTAAAGATCATCAACATTTGCTGCATCAAACACTAAAATGCCCTCTTCCTTTAGTAAATCGTCTTCCTTCGTCAATGCGGGTAAGCTTTTAGTCGGCAGACCACATTGTTCCCCAATCAATTCTGTTACCACTGCGTGTTTTACTGGCTCAAACGGGTCTATGCCAAATGGACTTTCTGTTACCGGCACCCCATCTATATAATGAATACCATTACAAGTAGTACGCCCTGTCTGCGGGAAAGCTGGAAGAAATGGTAAATACTGGTATCCACTAGATTTTAAAACGGCGGCCAGTTCAGCACCTATATTGCCGCGTAGCGCAGAATCGGTTTTCTTATAAATATAGCTGACACCAGCCTGTAATGCGCGTTCTGTAAGTTTGGCAACCACGTCATAAGCTTTCGCCGCAGGCAAATGGCGGGTTTCGGTATCCACTACCAGTACCTTTACATCAGAAGTGGTAAACTCCACATCTAAGTTCACAACCACGCGTGTTGGAACCCCACGAGCAGCAAATTGCACACCGGTATCCAGTGCACCAGTAAAATCATCTGCAATAATTAGAAGAAAGCTCATGATACCTCTCCTCCTTTCTGTTTTTTACCCAACAGTAAGCTGCTGGAATTATTTTTTTATTTATGTTATCATTATGTGCCATTTTATAGTGCTTCGCATTAAAAAAAACTATAAAAACGTTACATTTTTAAACGTTTTAAAAAAATCATGAATTTCATTTATAAAATGTTTCGAAATGAAACTCAAAGATTTAGGTTTTAAAATCAGAAAAATGAAGAAAAAGATTTTATACTCATATATATGATTGAACCTCACAGAATGAGCTGCCGAGTCGGTAAAGTTCGTGCAATTTTGGGAAGATAAACAGAAACGAGAAAATATTGCTGTAGAATGGTTGTTTCTATGTTTTTGCATAAATACAAATATAAAAATCAAAACCTAAATCTCTGCAATATTCTAAAATTGCTGGATTTTTATATCCATATGTCTTATAATATATTATATTTTTTTAATTTTTATCGGATTTCTTATTTACTTATATAAATATAAGCATGCAATCGAAAACACATAAACAGGAAGAATAATGGAAAAAACACACGCCAAAATTCTTTTTTATGACGGCTATGCACAGTAAAGAATACCCAATGCAACACAAAGAAAGGTGATTTACCATGAAACATCAATTTACCCGGACAGCCACATTTGCGCTGATCCTAATCACACTTGTAAGCCTGCTAGTAGGCTACAAGGATATCGCGAAGCCAACTGTTGCCGAGGCCGCACCGGACGACGTCACCACAGCAGATACGAGGGAGGTGCCCTTGGAAACCGCTACATACGGCGTAATTGCCGCGTTGCAGAGCGATAAAGCGGATGTGATTCTCTCCAATCTGTCAATAACGGAGGAACGTGCGGAGCAGCTTGCTTTCACCCAGAGTTATTTTGACAATCCCCAGGTATTGGTCAGCCGTGGGAATACCGTGACCGACTCAAAGGTACCCCAGTACACCACCCTTGCGGAGCTCTCCGGCAAGGTTGTCTCCTGTCTAGCGGGTTCAGTTTCGGATATTCTCATGGGTAGCGTCGTCCCGAACGTGACGTTCAGTTACTTCAACACGTATACCGATGAACTTGCGGCACTCCAAAATGGAAAGGTGGAGGCCGTGCCGTTGGACGAGCCGTTGGCACGGTTGGCGGTAGCGCGAAATACGGACTTAGCCCTACTGCCCGAACAAATCGTGGAAGATCATTATGGTATAGCGCTACAAAAGGACAGCCCCTTGACCGACCAAGTGAATGCCGCCATCGCAAAGCTA
>JAVVUO010000034.1:0-26503 GCA_036653135.1 Lachnospiraceae bacterium | reverse complement strand
ATAAGCAGAAGTTAGTATAGCATAGTTGGGACATTTTCCCTTGGGGTATATAAAGACATTATCATAAATGGTTCATACAGTTTTTGTATAAAGTGTATAAAAAGATTGACATTGTATCAAAATCTTGGTAATATATGCATATAATAAGTCGGTCGCATGGACGACTTAGAAAGGCGTGTGACAGTATGAACTTAGAAAAGACAAATCAAAGACTGGCAAAACGGTTTGACGGAAAAGTACAGGCAAAGGAAACACAAAATTCTATTGTAGTGATTGGAACATTATCTTCCTGGGCAGATATTGTGGAAGCTTGCAGTATGTGTGTTCAGAAAAATAGTAAGAAGCATGTAGTAAATCGTATTGTACCCAAAGGAATTCATATTCCACCAATGCGTCAGCCTTCCATACAAGATGCGGCATTGGAAGGAAAAACACCGGATGTGCTAATTATTGGTGGAGGAATTTCGGGAACCAGTATTGCTAGAGAATTGTCTAAATGGAAACTGGATATTTTATTAGTGGAAAAGGAGGCGGACTTAGCAGTACAGGCATCTGGACGAAACGATGGAGAAATTCACCCAGGGGTGGATTTAAAGAAAGGAAGTCTTAAGCAGCATTACGTACTTTTAGGGAATCAAATGTACGATAATCTATGCAAAGAGTTAGATGTATCATTTAATAGGTGTGGACAATATGTAGGATTTTTGGATTGGTGGGCATACCCGGTAGTTTTATTGTATGCATGGCAGAAAAGATATATTTGCAAAGTTCCAGGTACCCAGGTGATTGGTAGAAAAGAACTTCACAAGCGGGAACCCAAACTAAATCCCAAATTTCATTTTGCACTGTATAACCCTAGTGCAGGATGTGTGTGTCCCTATGGATTAACCATTGCTTATGGAGAAAATGCCATTGCCAACGGTGCCAAGATTTCCTTAAATACTGCAGTGCTTGGAATGGAAGTAGAGCATGGTAACATTAAGAGTGTAACAACCAATCGGGGAAAAATATATCCTAAAATTGTAATTAATGCAGCAGGTACTTTTGCAGAAGATATTGCTAAAATGGCAAAGGATAGATTTTATTCCATTCATCCAAGGAAAGGAACGAATTCTATTTTAGATAAGCAGGCAGGCCACTTGGTAAATACCATTGCATCAGTTAAAATGCTAAAAAAGACGGTTGGACATACAAAAGGCGGTGGTATGCTTCATACGGTAGACCATAATATTTTAGTGGGACCAAATGCAGTGGAAACTTGGGAAAAAGAGAACTTTGCAACAGAACAATCTTCGATTGATTTAGTATTTGATAAGCAAAAAAAGACGGCGGTGGGGCTGAATAAGGGAGATATTATCACTTATTTTACCGGAGTAAGAGCAGCTACTTTTGAAGAAGATTTTGTTATAGAAAAAGGAAGAAAAACCAAGAATTTAATACACTGTGCAGGAATTCAATCTCCAGGCCTTACCACAGCACCGGCAGTAGCGCTGGATGTGGAAAAAATGGCAGTGGAAATGTTAAAGAAAAAGAAAATAGTAAAAAGAAATCAGGAATTTAATCCTATTCGCAAAGGAATACCAAGAGTAAAAGAACTTTCCAAAGAGGAACGAAACCGCTTGATTCAAGAAAATCCTAATTATGGTGTTATTGTCTGCCGATGTGAAGAAATCAGCAAGGGAGAAATATTAGATGCACTGCATTCTGTACTTCCGGTTTGTACCGTAGATGGAATTAAAAAAAGGCTTAGACCGGGAATGGGACGCTGTCAGGGTGGATTTTGTCTGCCCCTTGTAACACAAATTATTAGTGAAGAACAAGAAATTCCTATGTCCAAAGTGAGAAAAGCAGGTACAGATTCTGTGATTACTTACGGAAGAACCAAATAAGGAGGAGACAGCAGGGTGAAAAAAGTAGATGTTATTATAATTGGTGGAGGTCCGGGGGGGCTTGCAGCCGCCATTCAAGCAGATAAAGAAGGTGCCAGTGTTCTTCTCATTGAACGGGAAGCAAGACTGGGTGGTATTTTAAAACAATGTATTCATGATGGATTTGGTTTAGTTCGATTTGGAGAAAAATTATCGGGTCCTGAGTATGCGGAACGCTTTATAGAAGAACTATATCAGCGAAAAATACAATATCTCACCTTGTCTTTTGTAACAGAATTACATAAAATAGAAGAAGGATTTGTGGTTCGTGTAGTAAATAAAAATGGAATTTCTGATTATCAGGGGAAATCACTGGTATTGGCTACTGGATGCAGAGAGAGAAGTGCAAAACAGGTCTTTATTCACGGAACCAGACCGGCAGGCATATTTACCGCAGGTACGGCGCAGCATTTTACAAATTTATTGGGAGAAATGGTAACTCACAAATGTGTTATACTAGGAAGTGGAGATATTGGCTTGATTATGGCAAGAAGACTAACTCTAGAAGGGGCTAAGGTAGAGGGTGTATTTGAAGTAAAGCCAACTCCTTCTGGTTTAACTAGAAATCTAGTACAATGTTTGGAAGACTTTGGAATTCCCCTTCACTTATCTCATACCGTAACTCGTGTATTTGGAGAAGAGCGTCTTACTGGGGTGGAAATTGCAAAAGTAGATGAAAAAATGCAGCCAATAGAAGGAACAGAATACACCATAGCATGTGATGCTTTGATTTTATCTGTAGGGCTGATTCCAGAAAATGAAGTGGCTGGACAATTGAAGGTTCCTATGGATGGGGCGGCAAAAGGTCCTATTTGTGATACAAAATTTATGACAGAAGTACCCGGTGTATTCTCTTGTGGAAATGCACTTCATGTAAATGATCTTGTAGACTATGTATCAGAAAGTGGAGAATGGGCAGGAAAATGGGCAGCACATTATGAAAAAAAACAAACACATCATAGAAAATGTATTACGTTTCAAACAGAAGATTCTTTTTCCTATTTAGTACCACAGAAAATCTGTGTGGAAGACTTAAATAAGAAAGCAATCCTTTATTTTAGAAGCAGACAGGTGAGAGAAGAATCCATACTTTCCCTTTGTGTGGATGAAGAACAGGTATTTACAAGAAAATATACACATTTAAGACCACCAGAAATGGAACGTTTGGAACTGGATTTTTCTAAATATAATATAAAAGAAGATTCCACGATTTCCTTTTCCATAGAGTAGAAATAGTACTTAGTTTTACAATGACCTAGTACAATAATGAGGTGTTAACATGAAAAAATTAACATGTATTGTTTGCCCTAATGGGTGTACACTTACAGTAGAAGATAAAACAGGTATCATGAAAATAAGTGGGAATCGCTGTAAACGCGGAGAGCAGTTTGCAAAAGACGAACTAAGTCATCCCATGCGAACGATTACCAGCACAGTACGAACAACATTTTACGAGAATCCGGTATTGCCGGTAAGAGTATCGGCAGAAATACCAAAGGAAAGAATCAAGGACGTGATGGTGCAAATCAATCAAGCAGTAGTAACTACCCCAATACCTAGGGGAAGCATAATTATTTCAAATGTATTGGGGCTAGGAGTAGATATCATTGCAACCAGTAATGTATTAGTATCAATGGAAGAAAATGAAAAGGAGAGATAAGATGAGTAAACCATATCAAGGGTTTGAACCAAAATGGGTAAAAGAAGCGGCACCTGCAAATAGCTATCGTTCTATTTTTCGCTGGGGGGATCCGGAATTTGTAAAGTATCCCAAAGAAACGCTTTATAAAATGATAAAAGAAAAATTTAATATGACAGATCAGGACTTTAAACAGTATGATGGGGATATTGGCATGGATGAAGTCAAACTTGATATTCCGTGTAAATTAGCAGAAGAACATTTAGAAGCATTACGCGCTATTGTGGGAGCTAAGTATGTGACCACAAAAGATTATGCAAGACTGGCAGTTGCATACGGAAAGACCGGTTATGATGCATTAAGACTTCGTAAAAAGAGAGTAGACAGTGTGCCGGATGTGGTCATTTATCCTGATACTTCACAAGAGGTAGAACAGATTGTAGCATATTGTACCAAACATCATATTCCATTATATGTATATGGTGGAGGAAGCAGTGTTACTAGAGGTGTAGAGCCCATAAAGGGTGGCGTATCCCTAGATATGAGAAAGCGTTTTCAAAAGGTTCTTCATTTTAATGAAGTAGACCAGACTATTACAGTTCAAGCAGGAATGTCAGGACCTCAATTAGAAGATGCGTTGAATCGGGCACCAGAGTTATTTGGAGCACACAGACGTTATACCTGTGGTCACTTTCCACAGTCTTTTGAATATAGTAGTGTGGGTGGCTGGGTAGTAACTAGAGGTGCAGGACAAAACAGCACGTATTACGGTTGCATTACAGATATTGTAGTAGGACAAAAATATGCAACTCCCATTGGTAATTTTGTAACCAGCACGTATCCTAGAGAATCGACAGGACCTAATTTGAACCAGATTATGATGGGGGGAGAAGGAACATTTGGTGTATTGACAGAGGTAACATTAAAGGTATTTCGTTATATGCCGGAAAATAGAAAGCGATTTTCTTTTATATTTAAGGATTGGAAAACAGGTATGCGGGCAACCAGAGAAATGATGCAGTGTGAAGCCGGTTTTTCTTCTGTATTTCGATTATCTGACCCAGAAGAAACCAATCTTATGCTAAAACTTTACAATGTGGATGAAACGCCTCTTCGCCATCTATTTGATATCCGTGGATATAAGGATATGGAGCGGTGTCTGTTCTTAGGATTTACCGATGGAGAAAAAGGATATTCTCAAAATGTAGCCAAGAATATCAAAGGTATTGCCAGAAAATATGGGGGAATGAGTCTGACTTCTTATGTAACCAAGAGCTGGGAAAAGGGAAGATTTAATGATCCTTATTTAAGAGATACCATGTTGGATTTTGGAATTATGACAGATACTTTGGAATGTACGGTGCATTGGTCTAATATGGCAAAAGTACATAAAGAAGTGCGCAAAGTCTGCCATAAACTGCCCAATACTATTGTAACCACACATATGTCTCACTGCTATCCACAAGGAGCAAATTTGTATTTTATTTTTATTACAAAAATGGATGATGCTGATAAATTCAAAGCTTATCATGCTACTATTTTAGATGCAATTCAAAAGTCCGGAGCAGCCATGAGTCATCATCATGGAATCGGAAAAATGTTTGGACCATGGTTAGAAGGACAGCTAGGACGAACAGAATATGGTGTACTACGTGTGCTAAAAGAATATTTTGACCCTGATTACAATATGAATCCAGGAGGAACATTGGGATTAGATACCCCAGAAGAAGAAAAACATTTTCTGAAAGAGGGGATAAAATAATCCGGAAAGGAAGGTGCATATGGAGCTGAAGCCGGAAAGAATAGTATTAGTATATGATGTAGGAACCCAAAGCACTAGAGCACTGCTGATTAATAATCGTGGTGAAATCTTGGGGAAGGTTAGAGAAAAACATGACCCACCTTATTTTTCATTGGAAACGGACTGGGCAGAGCAGAGGGCAGATTTCTATTATGAGAAAGTGTGTACAGCTTCTCAAAAACTAAAAGCACAATTTCCAGAGGATTTCAAAAAAATAGAAGCAGTTTCGGTTACCACTATAAGAGATACCTCAGTGTGTGTGGACAAAAAGGGAGTTCCCATTAGAAATGCATTTCTTTGGCTGGATAATCGCAATGCACAGGGAAAAGCAAAGTTTTCTGGAATGACTAGAATGATGTTAAAAGGGGTAGGAATGGAAAAAACAGCGGATTTACAATATCGTAAATCCAGATGTAACTGGATGATGGAACAAGAGCCAGAACTATGGGAAAAAACGGATAAATTTCTACTAATCAGTGGATATCTTATTTTTTGTTTAACCGGAAGAATGGCGGATTCTGCTGCTAGTATGGTAGGTCATATCCCCTTTGACCACCGCAGACGAGGGTGGCAAAAAGAGAGTGCGTTGATTCGTCCCGTATTTAATATTCCAGACAAAATGCTATGTGAAATCGTAGAGCCGGGAAGTCAATTAGGAAAAATAACTCAATCGGCTCAGGAAAAATGTGGTGTACCGCAAGGAATACCAGTGATTGCCACTGGTTCCGATAAGGCTTGTGAAATATTAGGACTAGGCTGTATTACAAAAGAAAAAGCGGCAATCAGCTTTGGAACCACAGCAACCATTACCTTTACTACAGATAAATATGTGGAACCAGAGCGCTTTATTCCACCGTATGCTTCTATTTTAAATCAGCATTACAATCCGGAAATTGAAATATACAGAGGATATTGGTTAGTATCTTGGTTTAAGAAAGAATTTGCCCAAAAGGAACTGGTACAGGCAGAAAAAACGGGAAGCTCTGCGGAAGAAATATTAAATCAACGATTGAAGGAAATTCCACCCGGATGCGAAGGCTTGATTTTACAGCCCTATTTCACACCAAATACCACTATGCCAAGTGCTAGAGGTGCAATCATTGGATTTTCGGACAAACATACCAGACTACATATTTACAGAGCCATTATTGAAGGAATCAATTTTGCTTTGCTAGAAGGAATGCATTTACTAGAAAAGCAGTCTGGAAATGTATTTTCTGAATTATATGTAGGTGGAGGCGGTGCACAAAGTGATGAAATTTGTCAAATTACAGCAGATATGTTTGGACTGCCGGTAAAACGGACACAAACCTACGAAGTATCTGGAATTGGAAGTGCCTTAACGTGTTTTGTAGGTCTGGGAGAATTTGCAGATTATCAAGAGGCCGTAAAAAATATGGTAAAAGACAAGGATGCGTTCTTACCGGATATGCAGCAACATGCAGTCTATAAAACGCTGTATGAGGATATTTTTAAAAATATTTATGGAAGATTAGCACCATTATATGCAAGATTACATGAAATTTATCGAAAAAAATGAGGTGCCAGAATGTATTTGGAAAAAGAGTTAGTGGGAATTGCAAAAAGAGAGAATAATCAAAAAAGAAAATATTTGGTAGTGAATAAATTGCAGGGAAAGCATATTCCAGTAAAACCGTTGGATGCACTGACTTTATTTGACACTTTGGCAGAGTTATTGAAAAAAAGCTATGAAGGAGAAAAGTTGCTATTAGTTGGTTTTGCAGAAACCGCCACAGCAATAGGAGCCAAAGCTGCGGTAGCATTAAATTGTGCTTATATGCAAACTACAAGAGAAATTATTCCAAATGTTCAATATTTGTTTTTTTCAGAGAGCCATAGTCATGCAACAGAGCAAAAGCTGGTAAAAGATGATTTAGATATTATATTAAATCAAATAGACCGTATTATATTTATAGAAGATGAAGTTACTACGGGAAATACAATTAAAAATATAATCCATTTAATACAAGAAGAATATGGAAAAGAAAAAGTTACATTTTCGATAGCATCTATTTTAAATGGAATGAATCTAGAAGCAGTGACCGAGTTTGAAAATAGTGATATTCCATTACATTTTTTGGTGAAAACAGATCATTCCAATTATGAAAAAATTGCTATGAATTATGTGGAAGATGGAGAATATGAGCCATATGTGGAAGATACAAAAATGAAAGAATGTGAAGCAGAGTACTCCTATACAGAATGGAAATTTTCGGGGTATCAAGATGCAAGGAGACTGGTGTTTGGACAATCCTATCAAGAAGCTTGCGTTCAGCTATGGAACAGTATGAAACAAATAAGGAATGAAACAAAAAAACAGCATATTTTAGTATTGGGAACAGAGGAATTTATGTTTCCTGCGTTATATGTAGCAGGAGAAATGGAAAAATTGGGAAATGAGGTTAGATTTCATGCAACGACAAGAAGCCCTATTGCAGTGAGTAAAGAAACGGAATATCCTCTGCATCATAGATTTGAGCTACGCAGCCTCTATGAATCACAACGAATAACTTATCTGTATGAGCTGGAAAAATATGATGTATGCTACATTATTACAGACGCATCTGAAAAAGAAAGCAGTAAGGGAATGGCGAGTTTGCAAGAAGCAATTCATTCTGCTGGAAACTGTAAAATAAATGTAATTAGGTGGTGCAAAGAGTGAGAAGTTCCTATCAAGAAAAAGATGTGATATTGCTGCTAAAGGACATTACCGGAATGGTGGCACCCCAGTCAACCAAAGAGCGAGAACGCCTTATTCAGTCAGGAAAACATTATTGTGAAATGCTGCCTGTTGAATATGTGCCTTCCAAAAATTATATGGAAGCGTATGAACAGGCAATTAAAAACAATGCCAAATCCACAGCATTAGCAATAGGGGTTCTTGCAGATAAAATCATGGAACAAAGAGGAAGCCAAGTAGTACTGGTGTCTTTAGCAAGAGCTGGAATTCCCATAGGAATTTTATTAAAAAGATATATTCGCTTTAAATATAAAATAGAAGTAGCACATTATTCTATTTCCATTATAAGAGGAAAAGGAATTGATACTAATGCAATGAAATATATCTTACAGCGTCATCAGGCAGAAGACCTTTTATTTGTAGATGGCTGGACAGGAAAAGGAGCCATTTTAAAGGAATTAGAAAAAGATATGATAGATTTTCCGGGTGTGTCCAAACAATTGGCAGTTCTAGCAGATCCTGCAAATATTACAAGGCTGTGTGGTACCCACGAAGACATTTTAATTCCTAGCTCCTGTTTAAATGCCACGGTTTCTGGATTGATTAGTAGAACATTTCTACGAGAAGACATCATTGGAAAGGATGAGTTCCATGGTGCAGTGTATTATGATAAATTAAAGCAAGAGGATTTGTCCTATGCCTTTATTAGAGCCATACAAGGCGAGTTTCAATTGGAATGTATAGAGAAAAAGAGTATTTCCAGTGAAAAAGGAATTGAGGAAGTAAAGAGAATAGGGGTGAAATTTGCAGTTCAAGATATAAATCTTATCAAACCTGGTATAGGTGAAACTACAAGAGTTCTGCTTCGAAGAGTGCCGTGGAAAATTCTCATTGGCATGGAATTTAAAGAGGATAAATCATTAAAGCATATTATCAGACTGGCAAAAGAAAAAAATGTGCCGATTGAATATTATCCTTTGAAAAATTATAAGGCATGTGGTGTGATAAAAAAACTGGCAGATGCATAGGCAAAAAATAAAATTCCCCAAGTGATAAAATCATAGTATCACTTGGGGAATTGCTTAAGAGTGACTAGTATTCATAGCCATATTTTTAGTGTTTGTAATGCCAAGCATTTGGGCTTCATCTAAGGTCTGGTATACCTTTATGGTAGGTGCTAACCAAACCTGTCCAGTTCCATGATATACATTTACCAAACCTTCTCCACTAACGGCAGAGCCAATTAAGGTTTTTGCGCTTCGTTCTACAGTGAAATCCAGATTGGCAGAGCGAAGAACAGCAAAATTACCATCTACTTTTAAAGTGTCATTATCTAAATCTATCACATCAATTTCCAACATGGGAACCGTAGATTCCAATATAATAATGCCAGGACCTGTAAGTTGAGATTGAAATAGGCTTTCTCCACCTAGTGCAGCAGAAGAAATGCTGCGAAGAGGTACGGTTTTGACCTGTACACTGCCCTGAGCGCAATAAAACATACCATCGTCAATGATAATGGATTCACGGTCTGCCAATTCCAACACAAGAAAATGTTTAAAGGAAGGTTCTAACACCAAAAGACCACTGCCAGTATATTCTGGCTGTGCCATTTGTTCACCAGTTACAGCACCTCTTACCAACCGTCCTAATGCATTGCCGGCGGTAACACCGCTAATCATTTGAATATTACCTTGAAAATAGCTCATAGCACCTTTTTCGATAGTGACTTTTTCTTGATTCAGATATAAGGCAATTTGACGTACTCGAATGTTTTGATGTTCCATAAAATACACAGATTGTGCCATAGAGGCATTTGAAATTCCTAAAAGTTTTTCATACTCTAGTACCTCTACCCGCAATCCTCCACTGGTGTATTCTTCAATTACCTGAATATTCTCTCTACTACCTGCTGCAGTTTTCATATGTTTTCTCCTCGTAATATTGTGATTTTATATTGAATTTTATATTGAATTTTATATTGAATTACTTTTTAATTCCATAAAGCTGTGAGAGCATCATTATTTTTTTAGCCCAATTATGATGAGTTTTAAATTCATTCATGCGTTCCTTGTGAGAACTTCCAGATACTAATCCAGCTAAATCAGCATTCCAATTTAAAATAGATGCTGCATCTTCATAATCTGCCTCTGCGACAGAAAGACCTTGATTCACAATTGCTATCTGATTGGGATGAATTACTGTTTTTCCAACAAAACCATTTAATTGGTCTAAACGCAGTTCTTTTTCCAATCCCTCTTTCCAGTTCTTTCCACTGTAATACTCCCATACCGGACCAGAAACCACATATTCCATGCCAAAAACGGTAAAAATATCAGCTAGAATACCGGCAACTGGAAGTACTTCATAGATAGACTCATTACTGTGGCGACGGAATCCAAAATTGTGGCATAAGTCATTTCCACCTACTCGAATGTTAAGCACTAATTGGGAAATGTGGTCTAATTTATTTTTAAGACCATATAAAATATCATACCTTGTTTGTAAATTTATCATGGTAGGACTTTCCAAAATTGGCATCATATAAATAGCGTGGGAAGAAGTTTCATTGACACGTAATATTTCGCTTATGTAATCATCTGCATTAGCAAGGGAAAATTTAGGAACAATAAATCCGGTAATTAAGGAAGCCACATCTTGTAACAGATGATAGATTCTGCCAATTTGGCGGGGTTCTCTTACTCGGATAAAAATCTTAGGCAGATAAAAATTTTTTGTTTGAGATTCTTCGGATAATTGATGTAAGGAATGGTTTAAATCCTTCTCTGCTTCCATAACAAGTTCATCACGAATGGTATCTTCCAAACACAAAGCAAGTGAAAACTGGGTTCCGAAAGTTTCATTTACCAAGGATGGAACAATACTTAAATTATTTGCAGGGCAATAGAGAAGAGCGCCAATGCTGTAGTAAAGTATCGTATCTTTCATACAAATATCTCCTTTTTTCAAGCTTTTTTAATTATATCATTTTGAGAATAAGAATGATAGTGATTTTTTTGACATACAGCTGGCGATAAGGATACAAAGGATTGAATTTCGATTTTTTCTATTATTATAGGATCAATTATGGAAAATAGCAGAAAAATGTTGAACTATATCAGGACATTTGTTACAATAGGAGATAACTTTAGAGCAGACACATGAAGGCGGTTATGATAAACGATGTTTGAACATAAAACTCTTCAAAAATTAGAGGAATATTTTACACAGCTTAGCGATAGAAGCAGTCAAGGAATCTATTTTTACCGTATTACAGGATATAACGATTCTATTGGACAATTTATTTCTAAGTATTATGAAGCAGCAAGAGTATCAGGAGCTGTAATTGAAGGCAGAATTCAAAATCCAGATGAAAAAAACTTGTCCTATTATGAAGAAATAATGGGAATGGAGTTTCAGATGAGTATGGGGTTTTTCACAGCCAGTTTAAAGAAATGGCTGCCTCGTATGAATGAAATGCAGCGGAATCAGGTGGCCGGTGCTATTTATGATACCTTAAATGATATGATGAAAGAAGGCAAAAATGAAGCTATCCTGCGAAATGCATATATTAAATTTATGTGTTGGTTATATTATAAATTTGAAAGAATACTAAATCAATTAGGGAATGAGAAGATTCCCAAAATACTGTACGAAGGAACCATTAGCAATTATGAATTAAAATTACTTACTATTTTATCAAATGCTGGATGCGATATTGTTTTATTACAGTATCATGGTGACAAGGAATATCTGAAACTAGATAAAGAATCCAAGTGGTCTTACCAGTATCAAGAACATAATTTACAGGAATTTCCACCAGAATTTAACATTCAATGGTTACGAGAAGGGTTAGAACGAGAGAAAAAGGTAGAGCAGTTATATGGAAGACAGCCACAAATATTAAATTGTACCAACACCTGGATAACCGGTGGAATACTAGAAAATATTTTAAAAGATAATCAAGCAAGAGGGAATGATCCTAAGCTGTATTACAATTGCTTTTGCAGAATCAATGGGGTAGAGGATAAACTTACCTATATCAATGAATTATACCAGTTTCAACTGCAGATGAAAAACAGCAAGCGTCATCTTGTGGTAGCAGAGCATGAGATACCACAACCTACGCCGGATGAGATTGCCACCATTGTGCGGAGTAATTATTTGAATCCAGAACAGATGCTCCTAGAATTGTCTAAGAATATACAGTATACAGCCAATGTAGAACTACAAAGAATGATGGTAAAGAGTTTTGTTGATATTATGCTAGAAGAAGGAAAGAGAACAGATATCACGATTCATAAACTTACCAATTTAGCTGTTTATTTATTATGCTGGCTAAAACGTTATCAGTCTCAGTTATTTTCCAATTGGAAAATGCCGGAATTATCTTGTTTTATCTACCTAGGAGGCTGTAAAAACCAAGCACAGGCAATGTTCCTTAAAATGTTGTCAAAATTACCCATAGATGTGCTGCTGCTGAAACCGGATTTGAATATAGTGTGTGTATTGGAAGATACCAGTCTTTATGAAAAGAACAATCAAAACTCCATGGTTGTGGACAAGTTTCCAAGAGAAAATGCAGAAATACAGATGGGAACTGCCGCATATCATGCAGAACGAGAACTGGATACTTTAATGTATCAAGATTCCGGTATGTACCGTAATCGCCAATACAACAAAGCAATTTCTGTATCACTGCGAACGATGTATGAAGAAATAGCAATCTTATGGAATCAAGAAGTAAAATATCGCCCTAACTTCAGTGTAGTAGATTCTGTGGTTAACGTTCCAGTGATTTTTGCAAAGATTTCTGGTGTAAAGGATGGTTTGATTTCGCCTTATTGGCAGGGAATCCGGAACTTAGTAACAGAAGACACCTTCTTAATAACAAAGACACCCTTTTTGAATGCCACAGATGAGAATCCTATGAAGCCATATGTAGCTGAATTTTATAAAAATGGAAAACTTCAAAAAGAAAAAATAAAAAATCATCCATCTTATCCATATGGCTATTTACGAGAAGAAATTCAAGATTATATATTAGAAAAACTCCAGTTGTTAATTCAACAGAAGATGATAAGGGGAACCGGTGAAAATGGCACAGAGTATACAATTATTTCCGTAGTACTCAATTTGAACAAAGAAATTATTAGAAAGATACAGAACTTTGATTTTACCCAAAAGAATCCAAAAATAATTTATATAAATACAACGGAGAAAATCATTTCTTTGGAAGACAGCATTATGATTGGATTTTTAAATTTAGTAGGATTTGATATTACATTTTTTATTCCAACAGGCTATCAGAATGTAGAAAAGTTTTTTAATGAAAAAGGAATGGAAGAACATCAAATCGGTGACTATTTGTATGATTTGCAGCTACCGAATTTGGAACGCCGTTCCTCTAATGTACATCATTCTTGGCGTGAAAAAATATTTAAGAGAGGTAATTAAAGATGGGATTGGATTTTAGTAAAACACAACAAACAGTAGCACCAGAAAGTCAAAAAAGTGAAATAGAAGTAGTGCCACAGTATAACATTGTGGCAGACAGACAGCAAATGAACACGGAATTAACAAATTCAGCAGAAGTAGATGCCATTGTAAGTCAGATTGAAGTGAACAATTTAGAAACAATTGTATCCTTTGGAAGTCAGGCAGCAGAAGAAATTTCTAAATGTTCTGATGTGGTATTAAACAGTATGAATATGTCTCAGCTAGATGATTCTAGTGAGATGCTAAATACTCTTGCCAAGGTAATGTCTAAATTTGATATTGAAGAAATTAAAGAAAATCCAGGTTTATTTGGCAAATTATTTGGAAACCTAAGAAAGCAGGTAGATAAAATTCTTGCAAAATATCAAACTATGGGAGGAGAAGTAGATCAAATTTATGTGCAATTGAAACAGTATGAAGAAGAAATCAAACAGTCAAATCGGAAATTAGATGACATGTTTCAATCCAATGTAAATTACTACCACGAACTAGTTAAATATATTCTTGCAGGAGAGCAAGGCTGCAAAGAAATTGAAGATTATATTGCCCAAAGAACACAAGATATGCAAACTACTGGGGATAACTCCATTCAATTTGAACTGCAGAGTTTGCAGCAGGCACTGATGATGTTAGAGCAACGTACACAGGATTTGCGAATTGCAGAAAATGTTGCCATGCAGTCAATTCCTATGATTAAAACCATGGAATTTAGCAATATGAATTTAGTTCGAAAAATCAATTCTGCATTTATTATTACATTGCCTATTTTTAAACAGGCGCTGGCACAGGCCATTATGTTAAAAAGACAAAAAATTCAGGCAGAAGCCATGTCTGCATTAGATGAAAAGACCAATGAAATGTTACTTAAAAATGCAAGAAATACAGTAGAACAGTCTAAGATGACCGCTCAATTAGCATCTGGCAGTTCCATTAAAATAGAGACATTAGAAACAACTTGGAAAACCATTGTCACAGGAATTGATGAGACAAAGCAGATTCAAGAAAATGCTAAAAAGCAGCGTATAGAAGATCAAGCAAAGCTTGAAACTATGAAAACTGAGTTCAATAATATGCATAAAATACCAAACAAATAACAAAATGGAGGTAAAAAAATATGCCAATTAATTTATCAAAAGGACAAAAAGTTGATTTGACCAAAGGAAACCCATCTTTAAATAATATTATGGTGGGACTAGGCTGGGATGTAAATGTATTTGATTCCGGTGTAGCTTTTGACTTGGATGCGGCAGCATTTTTATTAGGAGAAAATGGAAAGTGCCCCACAGAAAAAGAATTTGTGTTTTATGGAAATTTAGTGCATTCCAGTGAATCTGTAAAGCATATGGGTGACAATCTAACTGGAGAAGGAGAAGGAGATGATGAGCAGATTCAGATTGATTTAAAGAAAATCCCTGCTAATATTTCCAAAGTAGCATTTACCGTAACTATTTATGAGGCAGAAACAAGACGTCAGAATTTTGGACAAGTATCCAATGCATTTATCCGTATTGTGGATGAAGCTACCAATATAGAGTTAATACGATATGATTTAGGAGAAGATTTTTCCATTGAAACAGCGGTAGTGGTAGGTGAATTATATCGAAATAATGGAGAGTGGAAGTTCAATGCAATTGGAAGTGGATTTCAAGGTGGTCTAGCAGCATTATGTGGTCATTATGGAATCGAAACAGCATAAAAGGAGGAAAATAAAATGCCAGTATGTTTACAAAAAGGACAGAAAGTCAGTATAAACAAAGGAAATCCAGGATTAACAAAAGTAATAGTAGGATTAGGATGGGATGTAAATCAATTTGATACAGGTGGTGCATTTGACCTTGATACAGCAGCGTTTTTACTTACAGATAGTGGTAAAGTATCAAAGCCAGAGGATTTTGTGTTTTTTGGTAATTTAAAGCATCCATCAGGTTGTGCAGAGCATTTAGGAGACAATTTAACTGGTGCAGGAGATGGAGATGACGAACAGATTAAATTTGATTTGTCACAGGTTCCAGCAGAGATTAAAAAGATTGCATTTACCGTAACTATTTATGAAGCAGAAGCAAGACGTCAGAACTTTGGACAAGTAAACAATGCATTTATACGTATCTATAATGAAGCAACTGGGGAAGAGATACTGC
Source organism: Lachnospiraceae bacterium (assembly GCA_036653135.1). Taxonomy (GTDB): domain Bacteria; phylum Bacillota; class Clostridia; order Lachnospirales; family Lachnospiraceae; genus Petralouisia. The sequence goes on along the minus strand of JAVVUO010000034.1, from coordinate 10,797 downwards.
GGTATGATTTGGGAGAAGACTTTTCCATTGAAACAGCGGCAGTATTTGGAGAATTATACAAGAACCAAGATGAATGGAAATTTAATGCCATTGGAAGCGGATATCAAGGTGGTTTAGCAGCAATATGTGGTAACTATGGGGTAGACGTAGAGTAGCAAACAGAAATGTTACCTGATAAGCAAGACAGAATAAGGAGGAACATAATCATGTCAATTAGTTTGCAAAAAGGACAAAAAGTAAGTTTGTCAAAAGACAATCCGGGACTGTCCAATGTATTGATTGGATTAGGCTGGGATGAGGTAAAACAGAAAAAAGGGGGATTATTTGCACCCAAACCTCAACAGGTAGACTGTGATGCTTCAGCATTGATGTTACAAGGTGGAAAACTCATGGGAAAAGAGGATATCATCTATTTTGGAAACCTCAGACATAGTTCTGGAACCGTGCAGCATATGGGAGATAATTTAACCGGTGCTGGGGACGGAGATGATGAACAAATTCTGGTTGATTTATCTAAAATTCCAGAACAATATGATAAAATTGTATTAGTAGTAAATATTTATCAAGCAATTCAGAAAAAACAGCATTTTGGATTGATTGAGAATGCGTTTATTCGTCTTATTGATGGAAAAAGCAATCAGGAAATGTGTAAATATAATTTATCAGAAAATTATGAAGGAATGACTGCTATGATTTTTGGTGAAGTATACCGTCATGACAAGGAATGGAAATTTAATGCCATTGGACAGGCAACTACAGATCCAGGTTTAGTAGAACTCGCAAACAAATATCGCTAATAGGAGAATTAAATGAAGTATAACGGACTATCAGATAAAGAAGTAGAAATATCAAGACAAAAATATGGTTCCAATGATATACCAGACTCAGAACCTACCACATTTTGGCAGGAGTTTAAGGAAACATTCAAAGATCCAATGATTAAGATATTATTAGCTATTGCAGCACTGATGATTGTCATGTTTTTCTTTGGCTATGCAGAAATTTATGAACCACTTGGTACTATTGTGGCAGTGCTTATTGTGGCAATAGTATCGGCTAAAACAGGTGTTGCCAGTGACAGCAAGTATCGAGAATTAAAGGACAGCACGAAAAAAGACCGCTGTAAAGTGTATCGTAATGGTGTGATTACGGTCATTGATGTAGACGATGTAGTAGTAGGAGATAAAGTGCTCTTACAGTCTGGTGATAAGATTCCAGCAGATGGAATTTTAGTTTCTGGAGATTTAAGAGTAGATAACTCAGCCTTAAATGGTGAGGCAGAAGAATGTAAGAAAACCTGTGCAGATGCCAGCGCTCAGCTAGTAGATGATATTACAGGTGAAACATTTGTAGACAGCTATTCTTTGTTCCGTGGAGCTGTGGTATTTGACGGCGATGGTATTTTGGATGTAAGAAAAGTTGGCTTAATGACTATGATGGGCAAGATGGCAGAAGAAATGCAGGATGAGGATCCGGATTCCCCATTAAAAGTAAAACTCTCTAAACTGGCAGGACAAATTTCAAAATTTGGCTACATTGGAGCCGTTGTAATTGCAGTATTGTATTTTGCATTTTTTGTAATCCATGCAGGAGGATTTTCAGAATACTTTGCACTGGGAGCTACCAAGGTAATTCAAGATCTTGTAGAGGCAGTATCCTTAGCAGTAGTTATTATTGTATGTGCAGTTCCAGAAGGGCTGCCACTGATGATTTCACTTGTATTAATGCAAAATACAAGTAAGATGTTAGCACATAATGTATTAGTAAGAAAAGCCGAAGGAATTGAAACAGCAGGTTCCTTAAATATTCTCTTTAGTGATAAAACAGGAACTATCACCAAAGGTCGTTTGGAAGTGGTAGATTTCTTTACAGCAGATGGAGTATCTATTCCCCTGCCGGAACTTAGCAAACACAGCAAAGTAAAGGGACTTGTGGATTTGGCAATTGGAAAAAATACACAGTCTATGTATGATGCAGAGCATAAGGTCATAGGTGGAAATGCCACTGACCAGGCAATGATGAAATTCTTAGGAGAAGAGACCTATATTGCATTAAACTCCAATGAAACAAGTGTTATAACGAAAGAACAGGGATTTAATTCTACCAATAAATTTAGTCAGGCAAGAATTGATCAATTGGGAAAAACATTTTATAAGGGGGCACCGGAACGATTATTAGCAAAGGCAACTAGCTATTTAGATGCAGATGGAGAAGTAAAACCCTTGAATCAAGATGCATTAAACAAAAAAATTGATGAACTGGCATCTCGTGCCATGCGTGTCCTTGCATTTGGGTATTCAAAATCAGAACTGGTAGAAAATCAAATCAATGAAGATGTGGTTATTATTGGTTTGGTAGGCATTCGAGATGATGTCAGACTAGAAGCAAAGGACGCTATTTTTGAAGTACGTGAAGCAGGAATTCAGGTAGTTATGATTACTGGAGATAGACTGGAAACAGCAGTTGCTATTGCAAAAGATGCAGGCTTGCTAAAAGAACCTACGGATAAAGCGTTGTCTTCTGTACAGCTAAATGAAATGTCAGATGAAGAAGTAAAGAAGATGATTCCCAATATTCGTGTGATTGCACGAGCACTGCCAACGGATAAATCTAGAATGGTAAGACTTTGCCAGGAAATGAATCTTGTGGTAGGTATGACAGGGGATGGTGTAAACGATTCTCCTGCATTAAAGCGGGCAGATGTTGGATTTGCAATGGGAAGTGGAACAGAAGCTGCCAAAGAAGCCGGAAAAATTGTAATTTTGGATGATAACTTTAAATCTATTAAAGATGCAATTTGGTATGGAAGAACCATTTATCATAATATTTTGAAATTCTGTAAATTTCAGCTAGTAATTAATGTGGCAGCAGTAGTAGTGAGTGCACTTGCTCCGTTCTTTGGAATAGAAGAACCATTAAAGGTAACCCACCTTTTATTTGTAAATCTGGTTATGGATGGACTGGGTGCGATTATGCTTGGAAATGAGCCGGCACTTGAGAAGTATATGCAGGAAAAACCAAGAAGACGAGATGAAAATATTATAAGTAAAAAGATGATGGCACAGATAGTGACCATGGGTTTGTGGCTTACAGCATTGAGTTTTGTTTATTTGAAATTACCTATTGTTAAGACCTTTTTTGAAAATGATGCACAATTACTGACTTCCTATTTTGTATTATTTATTGCAAGTGCATTGTTTAACGGATTTAATGTACGAGATGATGGATTTGGTATTTTCAAAGGATTAAATGAAAATACAGGATTTTTAAAAGTATTTTTCATTATTGCAGCGGTACAGGCAGTGATTGTAAATGCATCACTGATTCCGGCATTTAGCTGGATTGGACGTATGTTTAGCTGTGTTCCTTTTGGAATAAAAGGCTGGATTTTAGTATATGCATTGGCATTTCTAATGATTCCAGTGGATATGATAAGAAAATGTATCATAGGAAGAAAATAAAAACAATCAGTAACCATAAAAATGGTATGCGAAATGTTACAGTGCGCATACCATTTTTCATTAGGAGAAAAGATGATAGCATTTCATTCGGATTTAGATAATACATTAATTTATTCATACAAAAAAGAAATTGGACAAAAAAAAAAATGTGTGGAACATTATCAAGGACGTGAAATATCCTTTATGACAGAAGAATCCTATTACCTGCTGCGAGAAATCAGCAGCAGGGTAATGGTAATTCCTACCACTACAAGAACCAAAGAACAATATGAGAGAATCGAGCTAGGAATCGAAATACCGAAATATGCGTTGGTATGTAATGGGGGGGTTTTACTGGAACATGGAAAAAGTTCAAAAGTATGGTATCAGGAATCCTTAGAAATTATTTCGGAAAGTAAAGGAGAACTAAATGCTGCAGTTAAGTTATTGGAGCAGGACGATCATAGATGTTTTGAAATAAGGCTAATTAATGAGTTATTTGTTTTTACAAAAAGTGACCGGCCACAAGAAACGATATCTTATTTAAAAACCAGCTTGAACACCCATGTGGTGGATATATTTCATAATGGAAGTAAAATTTATGTAGTACCTAAAAAGTTAACCAAAGGAAATGCAGTAAAAAGATTAAAAAAAATCCTGAATCCTGAAAAAATCATTGCAGCAGGAGATAGTGAGTTTGACATTTCTATGTTCTCAGAAGCAGACATTGCATGGATGCCCAAAGAATTAAGTGAAAGATATTTACATAGGCGAGGCACAACCTTGGTACATGACAAAAAAAGTATGTTCTCGGATATGGTGTTAAACTATATAAGCGAAAAGCTGCTATAAAAAATGCATGATTACGCAAAATAAAACTGGAATACTACAATAATAGAGCAGTATAAAAGGGATTTAACTAGAAATAAGGGACATTCGCTCTATGGCTCGGGCAAGTATGTGGCCTGCAGTTTTTGGATTGAAGTTTTCCCAAAGATTAGTCAGATGATAACATGGATAGCTGTATTCTGCTGTTACAGTAACCGGAAAGTCAAAGGGGGCAGGGGAAATATCATAGATTAGGCAGTCCTTTGGCAACAAAGGTAAGTAGTGTAAGGGAAAAATAGAAGTAGAAACGGTATTGACAATTATCTGGTACTGTGGCAAGGAAAACGGAAATTCCAGACTGCTTAAAACATGAAATCCTGCGTCCTGTGCCTGTTTTTTATTATGTTCATTTTCTTCTATAACAGAAATAGATTTAAAAAGAGGTTGTAATGCATTACCTATTGCTGCACCGTATCTTCCAAACCCCAAAAGCAGTAAATTGGCATGGGAAAGAGAAAAGGGTGTGGTATAAATTAGCTGGGATAATAGACCTTCTGTCGTTAAAATGGTATGTTCACGGACAAATTCCAAAGAGGACATTACGTCATATACTACTATATTTTTTTCGGAAAGCTGTGTGACAGTATTCGGAGAAACATTACAGCCAACTAAAGTCAGGGCAGGAGGAAGCAGCTTTAAAATATCATTTGATAAAGGTTCTGAAAATAATACCAAAGAGGCATTCTCTAAGGCATCAATTAAGGAATCAGTTTTATGAATTTCAGTGGAGTATGGAAAGTCCAGAGGTTTGTAATAAGTAATGCTCCATCCCAGTGATAAGAGATATTCCCCGGCGTAACAGTGGTGCAGGCCACCGCCTAGAATTGCAGCAGATGAGGTTGTCATAGAGTTCCTCCAAGTTGAATGTTCTTTATACTATATGAGGAAAATAACAAAGTGACACTATTTATCAACCATCTTTACAGCATTCAGGAGGAATATGAGAATATCAGCGAAAAAGAAGCATTATCTGCTGCAGATATCAGATATAATCAAACATGGATTTCATTGATTTACAGGGGGGAATATGGTAGAATTGGCTATAAGAAAGGTCATTAAAAAGGAACTCCTATAAAAAACAAAAGGAAATGTGGAAAAAGATGAAATACATATTAGAGGACAATATAGCGTTAAGAACCTGGAAGGGATTTCCGTATGGAATGTATGTTCATGGACAAAGACGAGCCATTGCGGTGAGCAAAGAAGCATATCTGCAGCTCTTCCAGTGCGATGGAAGCGTGGAGCTGCCGGACAATCTCATACTCTCTAATCTGCTAAAATGCGGCTACTGCAAAGAGGCAAAGCAAGGAGAGACGCTTTCTTCCTGGCAGCAGCACCGTTTCTGTCAAAACAGATATTTTCCCGAACTAAATTGGGCGATTACCGGACGTTGCAACTATAACTGCAAGCACTGCTTTATGGCGGTGGATCATGCCGCTCTTACCGATGAATTTACGTTCGAGCAGTGCATGACGATGCTGGATGAGCTAGAGCGTTGTGGGATTCAAAACATTTATCTCAATGGCGGAGAACCGATGCTACATCCCAATTTTATGGAAATCGTCAGGGAGTGCCATAAACGAAGAATTACGATTCAATCCATTCTGACCAATGCAAGTATGCTCACAAAAGAAATGCTGGAGGAATTTACCGAAATGGTAATTTCTCCGAAGTTCTATATCAGCTTTGATGGAATTGGACACCATGATTGGCTTAGGGGCGTGAATGGGAGTGAAAAAAAGGTTCTCTCTGCAATCAAGCTTTGCCATGAAATGGGATTCCAGGTGAAAGTACAGATGAATATTCACCGCGGAAATTTAGACACAATGATGCCTACCATCCGAATGATGGATGCGATAGGTGTGGAGGAAATGCGAGTTATCCGAACAACAGAATCTCCGAGGTGGGCGCAAAATGCAGGAGATATGTGCTTATCCATCGAGGAATATTTTGAAGTAGGAATTCAGATTGCGAAGCAGTATGCCAAGGAAAATTTGAAAACCTCGTTGACCGTATGGCAGTTTATTAATATATATGGAAAAAGCAAAACATATGAACTTGTGCCTGTAAAAGCAAACCATGATACCTATTGTGACAGCACTCCTATTTGCAAAGTGAATCGAAGGCTGGTTTCTGTTGCTCCCAATGGAGATCTTGTGCCTTGTACCCAGATGAGCGGGGCGATGAAGTATCATGGGGTACATCTGGGGAATGTGCACCAGCAGTCCTTACAATCCTTGCTCTATGACAGCGACTATCTAAAAGCGGTAACAGCAACCGTGGGAGAATTTGCAGTGCAGAATGAAACATGTGGAAGCTGTAAATGGTGGAAGTATTGTACAGGTGGCTGTCGCGCCTGTGCATGGGCACTTACCGGGGAGCAGAATGGACACGATCCTTCGAAATGTATCTTCTTCAATGATGGGTACACCAAACGTTTACAGGCGGTTTTTGAACCGTATAAATTTCATTGCTTGAATGAGTTTTAAACTAAAAAACAACATAACAGGAGGATTATCATGAACAAGACAGAATTATTAAACGAAGCTAAAAAAGCAAAGTCGCTCGAAGAACTAACGCAAATGGCAGCCGATGTAGGAAATCCCCTTACGGAGGAGGAAGCAAAATTCTACTTTTCTTTGGTGAACCAAAAGGAAGGCGATCTCTCGCTGGAAGAGCTGGATACCGTTACAGGAGGAGACATCCCAGGAGAGAGTTCTAAAGATTCTTCTGCGTATTGTAAAAATTGGCACTGTTTCTTCTGTGGGACTTATGCAGAGGGACAGCAATATTGCGAGTGCGGGTGCAGCGTAGGTGGGATAATGACGAGCTGTTCTAATTGTGAGAATCGTCTCACACCCTATTCTAATGACCACTGTTCACAGTATTTAGCTGCGGAGACTGGCTGTTAGAACCATGGTAACCGTTATGACGATACAGAAAAAAACATACTATGTCAAGCAACACGCTAAAATAGATAGGATATGGGGTTAAATCGAGAAACGCTGGTTTCGCACAACTAAGAAGGAGAACAGAAATGAAGAAAAAAATTCCACTATGGGCAGCAATGTGCGGGTGTCTCGTTTTGTGCGTGGCCTGCTGCGCACTGCTGCTCACCATCCGTTTGGCACTTCCCACAGGCAATTTTACAAATGAAATGAAGATTCCAAACACACATCCATTGCATGATCAGGATGCCGACGTCTGGGATCGGGTGTGCGATCATGCGTCTTCGCCCTATTTTTATAATTTAGATTTTTACAATCTCAAATCCACCGACTCCCTCTCCCTCCTTCCCCAGTTCAAGACATTGCAGCAAAGCTCGTGGTGGTCCTGCGGTCCTGCATCCATCATGATGGTGCTGGAATACTACGGCGTTTTGGGGGACTGGAACGAGGAGAGCCTGGCTGCACTACGCAGCGACCATTCTCAGCAGCACACCGGCACCTGTCTGGATCAAATGATAGAGATTTTAGACGGCGTCGGTGGGTTTGATTTGGTGACAACCTATGATTATCGGGACAATCCGGATGAAATCAACATGGCGTTCTTTCGCCAGCAGATTCAGGCGGGCTACCCCGTGCTGGTAGGCTGGAATGATTGGGGTGGACATTGGGAGGTTATCATCGGCTATGACACCATGGGTACTGAGCACGAGTGGGATGATGTGCTGATTTTTGCCGACTCCTTTGATACCTCAGACCATAATCAGGACGGTTATGGGGTAGTCAGTGCAGATCGGTTTATCAACAACTTTACATTTTACGACTTCCTTCCGGCGGATCATATTCGGGATAAATGCCTAATTGTGGTAAAGCCTCAGGTTTCGACGGAAGCAGAAAAATAAGAAAGCCTGAATGGAGCTGCTGACAGGCTTACTTGAAAACACAGAAATTGCAGAGGCAATCTGCAAAGCATGGGGGCGCAGAGCTAAGTGACAAAGTCTGTCCACATTAGGCGAAATAGCAGCAAGCGAAATTAAACAGCAAAGAAAGGTGATTCACCATGAGACACCAATTTACTCGGGCAGTCACACTTGCACTGACCCTACTGATACTTGTAAGCCTAATGGCGGGCTGTAAGGATACAGCGAAGCCTGCTGTTACCGAGGCCTCACAGATGAACGACGCGGTCTATACCATCGGCGTGGGCACCGGTACGACGGCGGTAAACGCGGTAGAAACTGCGCTGCCCAAAGCAAAAACAAAATATTGCAACAGTCTGCCGGACGCATACCTCGCCGTCCAGCAGGGAAAGGTGGATGCCATTGCGTTTGATCAGTATTTGCTGGATTTTGCCATTGCAAATGGGCTCACAGGTGTCAAGGTGCTCCCCGACAACGTGGGTGTCTCTGATGATGTGGCCATCGGAATTTCCAGAAAATCCGGCATCCCAGACTTGCAGCAGAAGATCAATGACTGCTTAGCCGCGCTGGAGGCCGATGGCACGCTAGATGACATGTTTCAGCGATGGGTCATGAACGCTGCCGACACTATGCCAGATATTCCAAAAGCCGAGTATCCTACCATAACACTGAAGGTTGGCACGTCGGGCACTATGCAGCCGTTCAGCTATTACAAGGGGAACGAGCTGACCGGTTATGATTTGGAATTGTCGGCGCGTTTGGCACTTTTCCTAAATGCGAACCTTGAAATCAAGGTTTACGACTACGCTGGTTTCGCTTCGGCGGCGGAGGCTGGGAGCATCGATTGCATCCTAGCATACCTCAACGCCACGCCGGAGCGTCGGGAGATGATGGATTTTTCCACGCCGCTCTACCAGACACATACAGCCCTCTTGGTGCGGGACGGCGATGCTGCGGCAAGCCCGCTCACCAGTTTCTGGGACGGCTTGAAGGCCAGCTTTACCCGCACCTTCCTGATAGAAAACCGCTGGGAGCTGGTACTGGATGGGCTTGGGGTCACAGTGTTCCTCTCGGTCTGTTCCGGAATTTTGGGTTCGCTGATGGGCTTTGGCATCTGCATGCTTCGCCGCAGTAAAAAGCGTATCACGGCTCTTTTGACGGCGGGATTTATCCGGCTCATTCAGGGCACGCCCATCGTGGTGCTGCTGATGATTCTCTACTATATTGTCTTTGGTAAGGTAGATGTCCCTGCTGTTCTGGTGGCGATTTTCGGCTTCGCGGTCAATTTCGGCGTCTATGTATCCGAGATGATGCGCACCGGCATTGATGCGGTGGACAAGGGTCAGATTGAGGCGGCGTATGCTCTGGGCTTCACCAAAGCAAAAACCTTCTGGAAGATCACTTTTCCACAGGCCGCCCGACATTTCCTGCCGATCTTTAAGGGTGAGTTTATTTCCATGGTCAAGATGACCTCGGTGGTGGGCTACATCGCTATTCAGGACTTGACCAAGGTGTCCGACATTATCCGCAGCCGCACGATGGAAGCATTCTTCCCGCTCATTACCACGGCGATTATTTACTTCCTTGTTGCAAATGTTCTGACGATGCTATTATTCCAGCTGGAAGTCAGCCTTGCCCCCAAGCGCCGGGGGCGCACCGTGAAAGGAGTGGTGATGAAATGATTCCCATTCGGCATCTGAAAAAAGCGTACCCTCGTTTTTGTGAGTCGGCAATTTCCTACGGCGGGTCGGACTTCGACCCGTTTACAGCTTCAATGTGTTCTTTTGTCCATACATAAACAGGTCTTGCGTCTAATTCACTTTTAGTTACCTTAAAGGATTCTTCAATTCTCCAAAGCCTTCTGTGAATATCAATCATCTTATCGTCGGATTCTTCCATTTTACTTGTTAGTAAAATATAATAGCCATCAAGTGCTTCTTCGCGAAGCTTTTCTTCATCTATTTCAAGCACAGAAGAGGCGGTCAATATTTCCCCAGTTTCTTTATCATAATCCACTTTTTTTATGTATTTGGCCGCACCATAAAAAGTTGCGCTGGCATAGCTTCCTGGATTTTTCAGCTCCACGAACGGACATGCTAAACACGTATCCATCCTTTGTTGGAGTATTAATTGTGTACCAGATATTATCTCCAGTGGTCATCCCTTTCTCAGCAACAGAGATGACACGTCCCAGATGGAATTCTTTTTTTATTCTGCCAAAGTTAGGGCGATAGGTGAGACAATCATTTATGTTTGGTTTTCTTTGCAACTTTATCGTAATAGCCATCTACAATAGCAAGATTAATTCTACCTTTTGGATTAGGAGTTTTCTTAAAAAACATCAGCATTACCAACCTTTCATATAATACTAATTATATCATACTAGATAATAGGGAACAGACATAAAATAAAAATAAAAAATACCCAAATGCCTTATAAATGAAAATACTAATCCCCCAGCTATGCTGGGGAGAATGGAATAGTCGGAGACGGTGAGGATTTTAATATAAAACCTCCTGTGATATATATAATCTCTCGGAATCTCTAAGCCAGTGTTTATAAGGCTTTCAGATTCTTTTTTTATAAAATCCCCCACTTTTTTAT
>JAVVUO010000033.1:0-27231 GCA_036653135.1 Lachnospiraceae bacterium | reverse complement strand
AGTAATAATCTAAATTTACTTGAGGTATTCTTTTTAGTCAACTTCTTGATCTATTTATAGTATACAGGAAGCTCCTATACTTATTATGGAAGGAGATTTGAAGAGAAATTGGATTACAGCATTTAAAAAAGCAGGAACAGCTCTTAATGAAAGTCTGTTCCTGCTATAACATTTATTCTCTTCCTGCTTAATTAAAGAATACAGAATTTTTCTTCCTGCTTAATTAAAGAATACAGAATTTTTCTTCCTGCTTAATTAAAGAATACAGAATTTCTCTTCCTGCTTAATTAAAGAATACAAAAATTTTCTTTTTTTTCTACACATTGTTTCTTTAACTTAGCTCCTGCCACTTTCAGCATTAAACTATTCAGCTTTCTGGCATGTTGTGGGCAAATTGAAATACATCTCATACATGAAATACATATTTCCTTATTGGTAATTTTCGGATTTTCTGTTGAAATTGCGCCCACTGGACATTTTTCTGCACACAATCCGCAGGCTGTACATCCTTTTTCTGCTTCTGGCTTTAGGGGAATTCCATTGTATTCACGAAATGGGTGGTTTCCCGGTACTTCCACAATAGTAAACAGTTTAGATTCATATTTTTCCTTTATTTTAAAAGCAAAACTTTCCAGTTCTTTTCTATCATTCTCATCCGGACGCCCTGCGGCTATTTCTCGCATTACAGAATGTTCTGCAACTGCTGCAACTGCCCCTATGACCTGAAATGTTTTTTCTTCCAGTACTTCTTTCAATTCCAACAATGTATCGTCATAATGACGATTTCCATAGACTACAACCAAAACAGCTTTTGTACCAGATGCTGATATACTTTGAATTCTTTTTACTGCTGTTTGGGGAACACGTCCTCCATAAGATGGAACACTTACAATACACAAATCTTCCTGTTGAAACTGATATTTTGCAAAATCTTCCTGATTCCGGCTTAAATCAATTTCTGTTACCTTCTCCTGCCAGACATTTGCAAAAATATCTGCAACTTTTTTGGTATTTCCCGTAGGACTAAAATAGATAGAATAAATCATGGCTTTTCCTTCTTTCTTTAAAATTTATAATCATTGTATCACAAACACCAAATCCAGTCTATTTTTAACATAATTTACTGATAACGTTGTTTCAACATGAAAGCATACTATATGCTGGATATATCTCCATTTGAATATATCTTACAGCAGCTCCCCATACCTTTTTATATAACATAATTTGCTGATAACGTTGTTTCAACATGAAAGCATACTATATGCTGGACATATCTCCATTTGAATACATCTTACAGTAGCTCTCCATACCTTTTTATATAACATAATTTACTGATAACGTTGTTTCAACATGAAAGCATACTATATGCTGGATATATCTCCATTTGAATATATTTTACAGTAGCTCTCCATACCTTTTTATATAACATTTTTTCATTACCGTAGCCAGTATCATATAACATACAATAATAGCTGCAAGACATCCGAAATATATCATGGGCAAAGGTATCAGTCCAAGCGCAATGCCAAGTGGTGTAAATGGAATAACCGTCAATACTCCAATACCTGTAAACGTTAGTACCGTAACGGGCAAAGAAGCACGACTTTCAATAAATGAAATCTTTGGCGTACGTATCATATGGATTACCAATGTCTGACTCCACATAGACTCTACAAACCAACCGGTTTGAAAAATAGAAATATACTGCAACTGCATCTGTGTATCTGTTAACTGATGAAACAACGTACCGCCACACATAGCAGGACAGATTACAAAGTACATCAATAAATACGTTACAATATCAAATACCGAGCTGGTGGGACCGATCCACATCATGAATTTGCTTACGGAGGATGCGTCCCATTTACGTGGTTTTTCTAAAAATTCACGGTCCACATTATCCCAAGGAATTGCTATACAGGACATATCATAAATCAGGTTTAATAAAATCAATTGAATAGATGCCATTGGAAGAAAAGGCAAAAACGCACTGGCTGCCAACACAGAAAACATATTTCCAAAATTTGAAGATGATGTCATTTTAATGTACTTAATCATATTGGCATATGTTTTTCTACCTTCTATAATTCCCTGCTCTAGAACCATTAAATCTTTTTCCAATAAAATCACATCAGCACTTTCTTTGGCAATATCCACGGCAGTATCCACTGAAATTCCTACATCGGAAGCTTTCATTGCCGCAGCATCATTAATGCCATCTCCCATATAACCCACAGAATGGCCATTTTCCCGAAGGACGCGAACAACTCTTGCTTTTTGACTAGGAGATAACTTCGCAAATACCGTGGTTTGTTCTCCTTGTTTTGCCAGTTCTCTATCCGTCAATTTCTCTATCTCCGTTCCTAGCAGAAGTTTTTCCACCGGTAAACCCACTTGGTGGCAGATGCACCGAGTCACCTTATCATTATCCCCAGTCAATATCTTAACTGATACACCGTTATTATTTAGTCCACGAATGGCCTCTGCTGTTGTTTCCTTAGGTGGATCTAGAAATGCAAGATATCCAATCAACACCATGTCAACTTCATCTCCAACAGAAAATGCACCTACCAAAGACGGATTATTTTTCTGTGCTACGGCAATTACTCTCATTCCCTTCTCGTTTAATTTCTCTGCCTGATTCAAAACCATAGTTTTTAATGATTGAGTCAATGGTTCAATTTTTCCATGGTATTCCACAAAAGCAGAAATTTTAAGCATTTCTTCCACTGCTCCTTTGGTAATCATTTGCGTTTTACCAAGATGATCTTCTACCACAACACTCATTCTGCGTCGCTCAAAATCAAAAGGGATTTCATCAATTTTATTGTATTCCGTTTCAATATTGTATTTTGTTTCTGTATTATATTTTGTTTCCGTATTGTATGATATTGTTTCTTCTGCTTGTGCTGCTTTCATATGTTCAATAATTGCAGTGTCCATAAGGTTTTTAAGTCCTGTTTGATAGTAACTATTTAAAAAAGCATGACGTAATACACGAATATCTTCCTTGCCATGTAAATCCAAATGATATTCCAATACTACCTTATCCTGGGTCAGTGTTCCTGTTTTATCAGTACACAAAATATCAATGGAACCAAGATTTTGAATCGCATTTAAGTTCTTAATAATTACTTTTTTATGAGACATTGCCATTGCACCCTTGGCAAGACAAGTAGTAACAAGCATGGGCAGCATTTCCGGTGTCAGCCCAACCGCTATGGAAATGGCGAAAAGTGTGGCATTCATCCAATCCCCTTTGGTGAATCCATTGAGAAACAGCACAATGGGAACCATTACCAGCATAAAGCGAATCAATACCCAGGAAACGGAATTTACACCTTTTTCAAAGCTGGTTTTTGGCACTTTTTGAGAAAGTTCTTTTGCCATTCCTCCTAGCATGGTATCATTTCCGCTGGCAATAACAATTCCTTTTGCGCTTCCACTAATTACATTGCTCCCCATAAATGCTAAGTTGGGACATTCTGTGAGATTATCTTTCTTAACCTTGCTAAATGGATTTTTTTCCACTGGTTCACTTTCCCCAGTAAGAGCCGACTGACTCACAAATAAATCTTTTGCAGCCACAATGCAAATATCTGCCGGAACCATATCCCCTGCTGAAAGATAAACAAGATCTCCCACTACCACTTCATCTAATGAAATTTCCTGTTTTCCACATTCTATTCTCTCTACACAGGTCGTAGTACGAATCATTTCACTTAGTTTTGCTGCTGCATTTCCACTACGTGTTTCCTGTATTAAACGCAACATTCCTGAAATCAATACCATCGCTGCAATAATAATCACCGTAATGGGATTTGCTTCTCCAGGTTCTGCCAGTACAATATCCGTTATTACTGACACTACTCCTAACACCACCAATATTACTGTAAATGGATTGATAAATGCACTGCAAATACGCCAAAACAAGGGGGTTTTCTTTCCATGGGATACGGCATTACTTCCATAATTTTCCCTTGCTGTTTTTACCAATTCTTCTGATAATCCCATCTTTGTTGTCTCGGTCATATCATAAACTTCTTCTATTTTATGATTGGCTGCAAACCACATTCTTTCATTTACTCGATTTTTACGCACTGTCTCCTGAGACATATTTCTAATTTCTCTTTTGTTTCTGTTTTCATTTCTATTTTCATTTCTGTTTTCGTTTCTGTTTCCGTTTCTGTTTCTGTTTTTGTTTTCGTTTCTGTTTTTGTTTTTGTTTCTGTTTTCGTTTCTGTTTCTGTTTTCGTTTCTGTTTTCGTTTCTGTTTTCGTTTCTGTTTTCATTTCTGTTTTTGTTTTTGTTTCTGTTTTTGTTTCTGTTTTCGTTTCTGTTTCTGTTTTCGTTTCTGTTTTCATTTCTGTTTTCATTTCTGTTTTCATTTCTGTTTTCATTTCTGTTTCTGTTTTTGTTTCTGTTTCCGTTTCTGTTTCTGTTTTTGTTTTCGTTTCTGTTTCTGTTTCTGTTTTCATTTCTGTTTCTGTTTTTGTTTCTGTTTCCGTTTCCATTTCTGTTTTCGTTTCTGTTTTTATTTCTGCTTTCGTTTCTGTTTTCGTTTTTGTTTCTATTTCTATTTCCGTTTCTGTTTTTGTTTCTGTTTCCGTTTCCATTTCTGTTTTCGTTTCTGTTTTTCATTGTCCATACCTCATATTCTGTATTTATGCCCAAGTAATCCTTAGGCTCCATTTTGGAAGTACGGCGCAATCATGGATAAATTATTCTATTTTATTTAGAACAGAAAATGGACGCAAAAAAGCTGACGCCATTTTCTGCATATACTTCGTCCTATTGATTTTGCGCCGCTACTACTCCCTGCGTCCATTCTGTTCACCTCACTTTCTTACTTCAAATAGGCAAAAAAATACCACCACATTATAGTGATGGCTTTGGCCTTATAAAACTCTCATACACGAATATAGGTAAGCGCTACCGCGCTCACAGCATCCGTTTGAGCTTTAACTTTACAGGGCGATGAAACTGCATTATGCTATACCTTATCTTCGATATAACCTGTTCAAACCTTCTCATGATGTCTCCATCACTCCGCGGCAGCAGTCCTTATCCCTGTAGGAGCCTCACCTACCGGAAATTATTTTTTTATAATATACTATGATTTTTTATTTGTCAATGTATTTTTTCTTGAGTTTCCGTAATTTTATGAACCATTTATAATAATGTCTTTATATACCCTAAGGGAAAATGTCCTCTTTCGAGCCTTGAAAATTTCATGTATTTTGTAGATTTAAGTGAATCACATCACTTTCTGTAGTATAATAGAACAAGATTTGGAGGATTAGAAAATGGCAGATATTAAATATGAAATTGTGAAAGAACTCGGAGTTTTGTCAGAGAGTGTGAAAGGTTGGCAGAAGGAACTAAATCTTGTGTCATGGAATGGCGCAGAAGCTAAGTATGATTTAAGAGATTGGGCACCGAACCATGAGAAGATGGGTAAAGGAATCACACTTAGTCTTGATGAAGCACAAAAGCTATACAAGATTTTAGAAAAAATCGTAAAAGAATAGATTTGTGTAAATTGATTGTATCAGTATCTGATATTGGCAATAATAAAAATGGAGGTGATTTTAAATGATATACTCAGAGAATGAATTGAAAATGGAGGAATCACACATGGAAAAAATATTTTATAATGGCACTATTCTAACAATGGAGCCCGATTTATTGGCACCTGCTATCTTAACACGAGAAGATAAAATAGAAAAAATTGGCAGTTTTCAAGAACTACAATCTCAAGCACCCAATGCCCTGCACATTGACCTAAAACACAAGACAATGCTGCCTGCATTTATTGATGCACATGGTCATTTTTCCTCCTATGCAAACGCCCAGCTGCAGGTATCTTTAGAAGAAACTTCCTCACTGGAAGAAATTACGGAGAAAATCAAATTTTTCATGCAATCCCATCATACACCCAAAGGAGATTGGATTGTGGCAAAAGGCTATGATCACAATATGCTTGTTTCCAAAAAACACCCTACAAGGGAATTTTTAGATAAGATATCCCCTAACAATCCTGTCATTTTGCAGCACCAATCCGGTCATTGCGGCGTGCTAAATTCTAAGGCATTGGAACTATTAGGCATTACCGAGCAGACCCCTTCCCCAGAAGGCGGTGTAATTGGACTTTGCAATGGAAAACTGAACGGATATCTAGAAGAAACAGCCTACATTTCCTCTATTAAAAAAATTCCTATGGCAGATTTTGGGACCATGCTTTCCGCTTATGAGCAAGCACAGAAAAATTATTTTTCTTATGGAATCACCACTATTCAAGAGGGCATGATGGTTGCAGAAATGCTTCCCCTCTATCAAGGACTTTTGAATAGTAACCTTCTTGCCATAGATGTGGTAGGCTACTCGGAGATAAAGTCCATGAAAGCACTAACGCAGGCTTTTCCTCATTCCGTAAAGCAATATGACAAGCACTTTAAAATTGGTGGTTATAAAATATTTTTAGATGGTTCTCCACAATTAAAAACCGCATGGATGAAAGCACCTTATAAAGATAGCAAAGACTACTGTGGTTATAATACCATGAGTGATGAAGATGTTTTATCCGCAGTAAAAACAGCAGCAATGGACAAATTTCAAATTCTTGCACATTGCAATGGTGATGCTGCTATCCAACAATATATTGATGCCGTCCAGCAAGTTGAACTGGAAACAGAAAACATCACCGCCATAAGACCTGTTCTCATTCACGCCCAGCTTATGACCGCAAAACAGTTGGCACAAGCCGCAGCACTTCATATGATTCCCTCCTTTTTCCTTGCACATATTTTGCATTGGGGAGATGTTCATATTGCAAATTTGGGATATGACAGAGCACAAACTATCAGCCCTGCCAACTCTGCACAGCGTAATGGTCTGGTTTATACGTTCCATCAAGATGCTCCAGTGATTGAACCAAATATGTTAGAAACTATTCAATGTGCTGTAACTAGAAAAACAAAATCCGACGTTCTTCTAGGGGAAAGTGAATGTATTGAAGTTCTAGATGCATTAAAAGCTATTACTATCCATGCCGCCTTTCAATATTTTGAAGAAACTACAAAAGGTAGTATAAAAGAGGGAAAGCAGGCAGATTTTGTAATTTTGGAAAAAAATCCTCTTACCGTTCCTAAAGATGAAATTGGAAAAATCAGGATTTTGGAAACCATTAAAAATGGAAAAACTGTGTTTTTAGGAGATGTATAATGAAGAATCCTTCCTTGTTGCAAAAGCTTGCAGCAAGGAATCGTTTTATCGATGTATCTAACTTTTAATCCAAACACATTATATAAGTTCCTTGTTTTTCATTTTCCTTACATATTCATACAAATGTTTTAAGGACAACTCTCCCTTTTCACCATTTTCTATTTCCACCGATCGGTCAAAACCAAGGTATGAACTAAATCCTAGCATGTAAACTGCCATTGCCATAGATGATTCCACCACTTCTTCTTTGAATAGTTCTGATATTTTATAAAGTTCTGGCATTACCGTATCCTGTGGCATTTTTATATTTTCCCCTGCATAAACTACTCTTTCTATCACATTTGGAAGCTCCATGCACATATTATAAAATGCATCTTTTTCACTCGTTACCAATGCATAAAACTGATCTATGCTCACTCTACGAATTAATCTATGCTGTACATTTTTGCCATCTACTTTAGTTGTCCATTTTATATTTTGGGAATGTTTTGCAATTGCTTCTACTAATAAACATGCACAATCATCATCATCTAATATCTGGCTCTGCATTTTTATATATGTTTTTGCAGACGAAGCCGAATTCATGGTATTATGCTTATTTTTCATTTCAACATAAATGGTATGAACAATATCTCCATCTGGCATTTGTATTCCGTTTGGATTTTTGTAAATCACATCCCAGCCTGTGTCTGGAACCTCGCAACCCTGAAAATATCCAAATATATTTTGATGAAAATATCCTATATCATTATTATTTGATTTATCTCTTTGACGAAAAATTTCGTTACTAACCATTTCTTCCCAAGATGTTTTATATACAGATTTATCAAAAATAAGTTTTATTGGGTCAATCAGGTTACTGTTAAATCTCTTTAAATCATATGACTGCAACTTTTCTCCATATTTTAAAATAGTGGCTTGAACATGTTTTTCAAAATCTTGTTCTGAGATAAAATCTAACTTCCAATCCATTATTTTTTCTCCCTCTTTAGTGCCTTTTTTACTTCATTTGCTATTTCATATCCCAGATTAACAGGAACTGCATTTCCAACTTGCTTATATTGTGCAGACACCGTTCCACAAAATTCCCATTCATCTGGAAAGGTCTGACATCTTGCATTTTCCCTAACTGTAAATGGTCTAGAGCTAAGTGGATGACAACGTTCTGTCTGCTTTTGGGACGGAGATGTTAAAACAGCAAGTGACGGTTCATCTAAACTCATTCTTCTTAAGATTCCAGTTCTGCCACCTTCCATATCCCAACAACTTTTCATATATCCCTTTGCAATTTCTGGATTAATATCTTTCCAATATCCACCTGCAGGTACAAGTTCAAATATTTTTCTTTTATTTTCACCATATTGAACTCCAGGACTGTCTGGAACATCTAGTAACACATCTCTCAAAACAGGCTTATATTCATGTTCCTTTGGAAAATCAAATGTGATTTTATCCACTAAATCATTCCGAATTCCTATTGTAATCAACCGTTCGCGTTTCTGAGGAACTCCAAAATTCCATGCATTTAATACTTTCTTTTGAATAGAATATCCAGCTTGGGAAAAAATGCTTAGCATTGTTTTATATGTTTTTCCATGGTCGTGTGTCTGCAGTCCTTTTACATTTTCAAATAAAAACATTTTAGGCTGTAATTTTTCCAAAAATATTGCATAATGATAAAATAACGTTCCCCTTGCATCTTCTAGTCCTAATCTCTTTCCTGCATATGAAAACGCCTGACACGGTGCTCCCCCTGAAAGTAAATCCAACGTTCCTTTTTTTATAGAAAAATATTTTTCTAAATCTAAACATGAAATATTTGCAATATCCTCATTAATTACCTTCCATTTGGGTCTATTTTTCTTTAACGTTTCCGAGGCTTCTTTATCAACTTCTATTAGTCCTAGTGTTTTAAATCCTGCTTTTTCTACCCCTAATGCTAATCCGCCGGCTCCTGCAAATAATTCTATCGTACTAAACATCTTTTACCTCTTTATCTAATTTTCTTTTAATAAATCGACACACAATTCTAAGTTTACAACTATATTTTGAAATATCTAAAATAACGATAATGTCCGCTTAAAAAAAGCTTTCTTCAAGCCACGAATGATACACACCTTCTATTTTACTAAGGTATCATCCTTTTTTCAGAAAATCCTCATCTGACCTATCATATCACAAAATAGTGCTTTTTGAATACATAAAGTATAGAATAAAATTCTATTTAAGGTAACCTTTTAGCTAGAAAGAACAATCATGCCCACATAACTAAATACGTCTAGGAGAGCTATGAGCAAAATTGTACCAAACCACTTAATTATCTGAAATTGCAACCGTAAATTGACATTCATTTCTCCTGATGTTATACTCAAAATAGTATATAAAATCATAACTTGAGAACAAGAGGAGGTCAATCTGTCTATGAGAAAAGAATACGAGAAAATTTTCACTCCAATGAAGATTGGAAAAATTAAAATTCGTAACCGTTTTGCCCTGTCTGCTATGGCTATGCCACAAGTGGATGAGAACTGGGCTTACACAAATGAATCTGCTGATTATTTTATAGAGCGTGCTAAAGGTGGAACCGGTCTGATTATTACAGGAGCCAACTTTGTCGACAATAACATTGAAAAGCATTTGCTTGCGTCCTTTCCTTGTCCTACGGTAAACCCTGCCACCTATATGCGTGGATTACGGAAAATAACCGATGGCGTACATGCCTATGATTCAAAATTATTTGTACAATTATCAGCAGGTCTTGGTCGTTCTGCCATTCCGGATATGATTGAGGACAATACTTTCGTAGCTCCAAGTGAAACCACCAATCGTTGGAATCCTGCAATTACCCACCGTGCACTTACCACTGAAGAAATATATGCACTTATTAAGCAATTTGCAACTAGTGCATGTTTAGCAAAAATGGCAGGAGCAGATGGAATTGAAGTACATGCAGTACATGAAGGTTATTTATTGGATAATTTTACCATTGAACATTTTAATCATCGGACAGATGAATTTGGTGGAGATATGATGGGACGGCTACGTTTTCCACTTGCCATTTTAAAAGCTGTAAAACAAGCGTGTGGAGAAGATTTTCCAGTTATTCTGCGATTTTCCCTTAAGAGTTTTATTAAAGAAGAACGCCATGGAATTCTTCCAGGAGAAGATTTTCCAGAATTAGGACGAGATATTGAAGAAGGACTTACTTTTGCAAAAATATTAACTGAAGCTGGCTATGATGGATTAGATGTAGATGCCGGAAGCTATGATGCTTGGTACTGGGCACATCCACCATTTTTCTTTGAACGTGGTTTATATCTTCCATTCGCTGAAAAAGTAAAATCTGTGGTAAATGTTCCTGTTCTAACTGCCGGACGATTAGGATATCCCGAACTTGCAGCCTCTGCAATCAATGAAGGAAAGACTGATATGATTGTTCTTGGAAGACCACTTTTAGCTGACCCCGATTTTGTAAATAAGATGCGCACTGAAAAAGAATATGACATTCGTCCTTGTCTTTCCTGTCATGATGGATGTTTGGGCAGAGGGCATCAACTGCGATCCTCGTCCTGTGCTGTAAATCCTGCTTGTAATCGTGAACGTGAAGCCGCATTTCTCCCCGCAAATGAGAAAAAACAAGTTCTTGTTATTGGTGGTGGACCCGCAGGAATGGAATCTGCCCGTGTACTTGCATTACGCGGTCATCAAGTAGAATTATTAGAAAAATCAGATAAATTAGGTGGACTATATTATTATGCCAGTATTCCTGAATTTAAAGATGATGGAAAATTATTACTAAAGTGGTATGAACGGCAATTGAAAGAATTAGGTGTAAGCATTACCTATAATTATGAAGTAACAGAAGATGATTCCAAACTATACCATGCCGATATTGTAATTCATGCTGCTGGTGGAACCACTTTCGTACCTAACTTACCAGGCATTGAACGTTGTGTAAAAGCTATTACTATTTTGGAGCACCCTGATGCTGTTAAAGAGGACACCGTCATTATTGGCGGCGGTCTTGTGGGATGCGAAATGGCTATCTGGCTGTCACAGCATCACAAGAAAGTTACCATTGTGGAAATGGCTAGTCAGCTTATGGCTGTAGGTGCACCACCTGATATGAATAAACAGATGATAGAAGAATTATTAGAACATTATCACGTAAATTGTATCCTTTCTTCTAAATTAATGGAAGTAAACGATACCTCAATTCTAATAGAAGATAGCAATGGCACACGGGAAATTCCCGCTCAGCAGGTGATTTTAGCTCTTGGATATTCACCAAATGACACACTGTATGAAAAAATAGCCAACAAGGTGACGGAACTTTATAATGTAGGCGATAGTAAATGTCCAAACAATATTATGGAAGGTATTTGGGATGCGTATAACCTCTGCTCTCATTTATAAAATGTACTTTTGCTTTTAAATAAATACTTTAGTAAAAAGTCGATTAATCAAATGATTAGTCGACTTTTTACTAATTTGGGGATATTTACAGGTCATTTTGTTTCCATCCTCAATCTCAATCTAGCGATAGGCTCATTCTGAAATACGGTATCGCTTACTGGAATTATCCATACCATTGCGCAATCCCTGTTTTTATGGCAACTTTACTGCCCGAAAAAATCTCCACCTACACGCTTACTACATAGGTGCAGGCAGGAAACCTTAATCAATATAAAACAACTAAATATGTCAGTAATTACAGAGCCAGACGCTAAGACGCAGAGCCGATAACCAACGAGAACCTTGCCCATGAGCAACGTAGGCACTGGGATATAAGACACCGAAAACGGACAGCGGACAAGCCTTGCTTGATAGTGCAGTCAAGTATCTTGATAAGCTCAAAGCAAAGGGCGAGGGCATCACTCCCAAGAAATGGACAGCCGATAAAAACCGCCTAACCGCCCATAAAAATGTGCTTTATGAAAAAATGAAAGCCATGCGTGAGGACATTAAGACGGTTGAACAGATACGCAAAAATGCGGAGCAGCTTGTCAAGGCTGATACCACCAAAAACAAGACAGACATGGAACGCTGACACAGAAAAATGCTGTGCAGATTTCTCCATACGGCATTTCCTATGGCAGCGCAACAAGGTTCTGGGACACCCATTCAAAATCTCTGATTTTTCCAATGGGTCAGGTTCTTATTTTCCAAACAAATCGCTGTGTGTGCCTGTGCGAGCCAAGGTCAAGACGAGGACATCACCCTCAATGCGGTAGACAAGCAACCAATCGGGCAAGATGTGGCACTCACGATGCCCCACCCAATTTCCTGTAAGGGCATGATCTTTGTTCGTATCGGGCAGAGCCACCCCATCGGCAAGGCTTGCTACTATCTGCTCTAAGAGGTCAATTTTCAGTCCACGCTTGATGGCAAGCTTATAGTCTTTTTTAAACTGCGTAGTGATTTTAACCGTGTATTTTGTCATTCTTTAAGGTCTGCGAAAAGCTGATTTAAGTCAGTGTAACCCTTAACAGCAGGGTCTTTCGCAATCCTTTCTGCTTCGAGCATTGCGGCAATGGTTTCCTTGTTTGGCTGATTAAGCGAAACATCAAAGGGAATGCCGCCCTCTCGGAGCGATTGACGAACAAAGATATTAAACGCTGTTGAGATGTTCATGCCAAGCTCTGCAAATAGGTCATCGGCTTGCGATTTGAGTTCAGCGTCCATACGAATGCTGATGTTGGTTGTGTTGCCAGCCATATTATCAACTCCCTTCTAACTGGTTACTTATAGTATATGCCAATCGCACGAAAAACACAATACATTGCACGAAGAATTTATAAACAAATCGCTTTTGAAAGGAGCAAAACCATGATAAATAAAGTCGGTATCAAAATCGACCCCAAACAGGTCATGCCACTGAAACATTAATTAGCAGTAAAGAAGATACGGAAAGCATGGAAAGAGTCACTATATTAGTAGATAATTTAAATCGCAATGCAGAGGAATTGAAAAATAAATGAATTTGAAAAAAATTACAGGTTTAGATGTTTATCGGGTTGTAAGTATATTTTCATTAAATATCGTTGTAAGTTTTGTAGTGTTAAAAAAGAAAAACTAGTTCACGACCCTTTATTTTATTTTTCATATAAGAGCGCCATTTCTTGTATTCTGCGCTTTATTTCTGCACGAATATGTATCGGCTCTAAGCACTCGCACTTATCTCCAAAACTAAGAAGGATGTCAAAATAGTACTCGTTCTCTATAAAAGGAAAATCCACAATATAATGCTCATCACCATCGGGAATTAATTCTTCATAAGAACAATAATCAAGAACCCTATCTATTACAGCTTTATGAATACGAATTTTAATTTTAACCTGCATTGTTTCTAAAACATCAGAAAATTCCAAAATTGGCTTGTGATAATCGCGTGGCATAAATGTTTGCACTTGCATTTGAAGATTTGAGATACGAGATAATTTGAATAAACGATAATCACTCCTCATATGGCAGTACCCTTGAAAGTACCAATGGCTATTTTTGAGTACAAGTTGGTATGGCTCTACTACTCGTTTCGTTTTATTTCCGTGGTGAGCTGCGTATTGAAACGAAATTAATTTACTTTCCTGTAATGCTGTTTTGATGATTTCTAAATACGGTCCTATATTTCTGTTGCCCATCCAAGGGCTTAAATCGATATGAATTTGATTTGCCTTTAATTCTATCTCTTTCGCTTTATCGGCAGGAATAAAGCTTTTGACTTTTGCGAGAGCATTTACCAATTCATCACCTCGCACTGTGTTTGAAAGACTGGAAAGTCCCATGAGCAGAGCAGAAAGATCGGCGTTTGAAAAAACTTTTTTATCAAGTTTATAGTTTTCCATAATTTCAAAACCGCCACCCACTCCCGATGTGGAGTGAATGGGGATGCCTGCCATATTGATGGTATCTATGTCACGGTAAATGGTACGGGGCGAAACTTCAAACATCTCCGCTAACTCCTGTGCGCCTATCCGTTCTTTATCAAGAAGTATCATAATCATACTAACAAGTCTGTCTATTTTCATTGAACCCAATATTCTCCTTCTGTAATTGTTGCCATACTGTTGTCAATAATGATATGATACAATAAACAAGCAAAAAAACAATATTTCATATTAGGTGGAGGAAATTTATGATTACAATCTATGTTTATATTCTTGATACTTTAGCAGACTGGGAATTAGGCTATGTTACTTCGGAGCTAAATTCTGGTCGTTTTTTCAAAAAGGATGCACCGCATATCGCTCTTAAAACGGTTAGTTGTTCTAAGTCTAAGGAGCCAATCCGTACCATGGGCGGACTAACCATTGTCCCTGATTGTTTCATTGACGATATGGTTGTGAGTGCAACAAGCGTATTGCTATTGCCGGGTGCAAATACTTGGAATGACCAAACGCATGAAGTTATCCTTGAAAAAGCGAAGGAATTCCTTTCGGTAGGTGCTGTGGTAGGTGCAATCTGTGGAGCGACTGCTGCGCTTGCCAATATTGGAATTTTGGATAATCGTCCACATACCAGCAATGGACCGGGATTTCTTGAACTGTTTTCTCCCTGCTATAAAGGGCAGAGCTTTTATATCGACGAGCCCTCTGTAGCAGATAACAATCTCATTACCGCAGGTTCGACTGGAGGGTTATTGTGGACCAAACAAATCATTGCGCATTTAGGTGTGTTTCAATCAGACACCCTCGAGGCTTGGTATGAATACTTTAGCACTGGTAAACCTGAATATTTCTATGCGCTCATGGAAACTTTGCCATCTAGAAAGGATCAGTAATTTGCCTGCAGCTACGTCCTCATATTAAAGATATTTTTCTATCTTGGACTGCTCATGCACCGTATTTCCAAGCAGTGTAATCGCCTGCTTGGGGCAATTGCTGATGCAGCGATAGCACAGGGTACATGTTCCATTGGCATAGGCCTTTCCTTTTTTAATCACTAAATTTTCCATAGGGCACAGCTTGGTGCACTGTTCGCAACCCACGCACTTGTCTGTGTCAATTTTCAACCTATCAGAATAATTCTTTGTCTTATTGTAAAACCAAAGCCGCTGCCCAAACAATCCTGCCAAATGCGCTAAAAATCCAAGTCCATCGCGTGTTGGTTTGCCGTTTTTTAGCCGACATGCGGCATCAACAAGCTTGATTTTTGCCTCGCGGACGAGCTGCTCCACGCAATATTTTGAATTTCCTGTTCCGCTAAAATAAATTCCAAGCATCTATTTGCTCCTTTCATTTCTTTCCAGTCCTATATGCCATCCATATCGCTGAAGCGAACTGTTATAAGCCGCATGTATGCACGCTTCAGTGAAAGACATTGTGAATAATGCTAATTTCAACAGTATTACTGTCCCCTACTCTTCTTTTTAATAAGCATGTTGAAAATTAGTCCAATACCAAAACATATTATTATTACCAAAAGTATGAGCTTTTTAATTTTTATATTCATAAAATACATCCTTTGTTTAATTCTTTGTTTTCTCTTCAAAATTTCTCATTCTTCCAGTTATTATTGCATAATAGAAATATGGAACAAATAGTATTCGTTTTTTGATTAAATAAATTAATATTTTTTCCTCGAATGTAAATTCTCCTATACTCTTGTACTTATCTATTTCGTTAATTACGTTTTCAGCTTTTAATTTATACAAATTCCGTAATCCTCCCCAAAAATGTGAAGGATTCAAATAATGGGTTTCATTTCTGATAGTTCTAAAATATTTTTGAAACATAGCCGTTGATAAACGTTCCATATATTCTTTATCAACAGAAAAAATATTATCTCCAATTTGTTTTTTTGCCCAATATACTTCCACCATATTTTCCCAATATCCATTCCAATATGTATTTTTCTTACTTAATGTATTAGTTCTTCTATTATAATTATATAATGGGTCTTTAATTATACTTATTGTTGACGTTTTTTCCAAGGCTTGAAGATTAAGTATTTCATCTTCATGAAGGGTGATTTTACTATAAAACTGTATTTCATTCAATACATTTCTTCTATACAAACAGCACCATACATATCCTGTTGTTACAATCTCATCCTTTTTCATATCTCCAAATAAAGACTTAATATATAATGATTTTATTTCTTCTATATCGTATATTCCTTCTTGAATTGGAATATTGGATATCACAGCGGTTCCGTCATCTCTATGCCTGAATGCCGATGAAAAAACTATATCTGTTTTATCTTTTAAAATTGTATTAACCAATATTTCTGTTCTATTTGGTTCCAACCAGTCATCACTATCTATAAACTGAATGAATTCACCACTTGCATTATTCAATCCTACCTGTCTCGCCATAGACACTCCAAGGTTCATCTGTGTTATCAGCTTTATTCTATTATCATTACCTTTATACTCTTTACATATCTGTTCTGTCTGATCGCTAGACCCATCATTAACTATAATTATCTCAATATTTTTATAGGTTTGATGCAAAACAGACTCGATACATCTTTTAATATATTTTTCTTCATTATAAGCCGCTATTAATATGCTAACTAATGTTTTTTCTTCTTTAAACATGAATTGCTCCTACTTTTCGTATTTTTATTAGTTATTGCCATTGTCGTTGGTGATAAAACAATGCATTTAACACCATGATATGTCAGCTGATGATAGAGTGAATATCCAAGACAGCCAGCTTCGTATCCACACACAAAATCAATTTCCTCTGTAAAACAGTTTTTGAGCTGTTCTAAATATTTTAGAATCAACGTATAATCAGATGGCATTTTTTGCTGATACATAATTTTATCTGTATCAAAGCTATAACAACAAACTGTGTAACTTTCCTTATAGACATCCATTCCAACGTAAACTATACTATTCATATTGTTTATTTTGTATGAGCTAATTATATCTTTAAAATAGCTTCATTTCCTTGCAAATATTGTGTTATAATAAGTTGTATTTTGAGATTATTTTAATTATCATTCCAATATTGATATAATTTTAGTATTATATTGAGGTTTTTATTTACTTTAACATATTTTTGTTTTATAATTTTTTATCATTATCTAGGTTTGGGAAGGAATTTATGCAAATAATAACAAACAATTCTTTATTAGAACAAAAAGCTCATGGCTCTTTTAACTTTCCTGTTCTTGTTAGTTACGAAACTATATCTAAATATGATTCTGGATCTTTTTTACTCCATTGGCATCCAGAAATCGAATTAACACTGATTATACATGGCGAAATGATTTACAATATTAATGGAAATGAAATAATTCTAAAAGAAAGCGATGCTCTTTTTTGTAATACTGGGGCTTTGCATTCAGGAAAAATGCTTAATAATCATGATTGTGATTATGTTTCAATTACATTTGATCCGAAAATCATTTATGGATATGAGAGTAGCTCAATATATTTGAAATATGTATGTCCTGTTATTCAAAATTTTTCATTTGGTTATTTGCATTATTGTCATAATGAAAAATGGTCACAAGAAACTATTCAACTGATCAAAAAAATAATATCACTATATAATTTAATGTCATCTTCCTGTGAAATTGATATAACTATTGCTTTATTGAGAATATGGAAAATAATATTTGATCATTCCATTATTCCATATGAAAATAATGAAATAAGTTCACTTACTCTCTCTCGATTAAGGTCTATTATTTCTTATATAGAACTTAATTATCGACAAAAAATTTTTCTTGCAGATATTTCTAATCATATTAATTTGTGCGAAGGAGAATGTTGTCGATTATTCAAAAAAGCTATAAATATATCAATCTTTGATTATATTCAAGAATTTCGAATCAAGAAAGCGTGTGAATTACTCTCAGAGACCAAATATTCTATTAGTGTAATTTCAGAAATGGTAGGATATAGTGACTCTAATAATTTTTCAAAATCTTTTCGTAAATATATGGATTCTTCTCCAAGAGAATATCGTGCTAAAAAGAAATAACAAAAATCTGCCGGAAATTTCTTTTCTGGTTTTGCAAAATGTCTGGAAATTTTGTTTGTAAAAGTTAAAATTTTTCGTTTCAATCTGTAAGTATTTGATGTAAAATTAGTCATAGGGAATATCCTTATTCAAAATACCAATGAGGCTATTTTGATGAGGATAAGCTACCATAAGCTCTGGAAGATGCCGATTGATAAAAATATGAGAAAAAGTCAACTTCGGGAAACCATAGGTGCAAGCAAGAGTAGCTTTGTAACACTTGGAAAAAACGAAAATGTAACATTTCCTATTCTGCTATCCATATGTAATTATCTAAATTGTGATTTTGAGAATATTATGGTGGCAATACCCGAGATAAAAGCAAGGAGGGAGAACCTATATGAGTGAAAACATTCTGATTGTAGATGATGAAAAGGAAATTGCCGATCTGATTGAGGTCTACCTCAAAAATGACGGTTATACCGTATATAAGTTTTATAACGGCATAGACGCTCTTAAATGCATCGAATCTACAAAGTTGGATTTAGCAATATTGGATGTAATGCTTCCAGATGTTAACGGATTTCATATCTGCCAAAAAATCCGTGAAAAATACTTCTACCCTATCATTATGCTGACTGCAAAGGTGGAGGATACCGATAAGATTATGGGGCTTACAATCGGTGCTGACGATTATATTACAAAGCCCTTTAACCCATTAGAGCTTGTTGCAAGAGTAAAGACACAGTTGCGGCGGTATGTCAGGTACAACGGCAACAGCGAGACTGTGAATGTCCCTGTCCATGAGTATGATGTTAGAGGACTCAGTATCAATAAAGATACGCATAAATGCAGTCTGTTTGGCCAGGAAATCACTCTTACGCCCATTGAATTTTCCGTGCTTTGGTATCTTTGCGACCACAAAGGGAAAGTTGTATCCTCCGAGGAATTGTTTGAAGCGGTATGGGGTGAAAAGTATCTTGATAACAACAATACCGTTATGGCTCATATCGGAAGATTGCGAGAAAAACTTCACGAGCCTGCGAAAAATTCAAAATTCTTAAAAACTGTATGGGGGGTTGGATACACCATTGAATAGTCAAGAAGAAGCGGCACAAAAAAAAAGGAAATATAGCAAGGTGTCACGAGGATTGCTGATTCAATACTTTCTTGCTCTCATCAGCTATGTAATTGGATTGATCTTACTTGCGCTTTTGGCATGGCAATTTTGCTTAAATTTCACATGGTACGACGATAACCCTTTATATTGGATTTTGAAATTCGTCAAAGATTACATTCTTGTGTTCATTGGCATTCCGATTTTACTAGGCTGGGTTTTTATTACTTACCGATTTATTTCAAAACCACTGCGTTATTTAGATGAAGTAGTTGCTGCGTCAGAACAGTTGGCGGCACCGACAATGAAACCAATTGTCTTGTCTGATATTTTGTCCAACACAGCAAGCGAACTCAATCATGTGCGTGAAATGGCTCTGTACAATATAAAAGCCGCACAAGAAGCGGAGCAGCGCAAAAACGATCTTATTGTTTATCTAGCGCACGACTTAAAAACGCCGCTTACCTCGGTAATTGGATATTTGACCCTACTCCGTGATGAAGGACAGATATCAGAAAAACTCAAAGAAAAATATTTGTCAATTTCATTGGAAAAAGCAGAACGCCTTGAAGATTTGATCAATGAATTTTTTGAAATCACAAGATTTAATCTTTTGGGTATTGAACTTCAATATAGCAGTGTGAATCTTACCCGTATGCTCGAGCAGCTCACTTACGAATTTAAGCCTATGCTGCTGGACAAAAATCTGCAATGTTCTTTGAATATTGCTCCCGATGTTACAATAAAATGCGATGTCAACAAGATGCAGAGAGTCTTTGATAATCTTCTCCGCAATGCCGTGTTCTATAGCTTTGAAAACAGCACGGTTGAAGTATCCGTCATACAATGCCACACGGAAATATCCATCAAATTTGTAAATCACGGCAACACGATTCCAAAAGAAAAGCTAGGACGGATTTTCGAGCAATTCTATCGTTTAGACACCTCACGAAGTTCAAACAACGGTGGTGCCGGCCTTGGACTTGCCATTGCAAAGGAAATTATAGACCTTCATCATGGAACGATTACCGCTGCTAGTGAAAATGAAACAATAGAGTTTTGCGTAACTCTCCCACTATCGTAGGAAAATCGTAAGAAATTCAATAGAATAATGTGAGAACTCCGTTGGAACAAACAGAAGAACAGCGCTCTTGTTTTTGATACTATTTATAGTATAAAAACAAGGGTGCTGTTTTTTGTTGAGCATTAGGAGAAACACTGATATGCAGAAAAATATAAGCCATGTAAAAAGGTAAAAGTCACCTATTATAAAAAAGAAAAAAGACCTATCCGTGTGCTTTGGTTGATTCTATTAAAACAGATAGCGTTGCGAAATCGGATATGATCTGCCAGACAATATCGTTGTGGAAAAAAAGGAGAATAAAAATGCAGAAGAAACAAATTGCCGTCCTTTTCGGCGGACACTCAAGCGAATATGAAGTATCGTTACAGTCGGCTTTTTCGGTGCTCGAAAACCTAAATGTCAATCAATACGACATTCTGCCGATTGGAATTACAAAACAGGGCGACTTCTTTCGCTACAATGGAAATTATGAAAAAATCAGGGATAACGCTTGGATTGACGATACAGAAAACCTCATTCCAATTGTGATTTCACAAAACCGTAGCACAGGCGGCATCATTGAGCTTGCACAGGATAAATGCCGAACAATAAAAATCGATCTTGCTTTTCCCGTGCTTCACGGCAAAAATGGAGAGGACGGAACGGTGCAGGGCTTATTGGAACTGGCAGGTATTCCGGTCGTCGGCTGTAATACGCTCTCATCGGCTTTGTGTATGGATAAAGACAGAGCGCATAAGCTCGTGAGTCTTGCTGGTATTGCCGTACCAAAATCGGTATCTTTTGTGCAAACCGAAATGGAATCAGCTACCCGAGAGATTGACGAAAAGCTATCCTACCCGCTTTTTGTAAAGCCTGTTCGTGCCGGATCATCTTTTGGAATTACAAAGGTTGCAAAGAAGCAAGAGCTTCATGCTGCCATCAATTTGGCATTTGAGCACGACAGTGAAGTGATTGTTGAGGAAACGATTGATGGTTTTGAGGTCGGCTGTGCTGTTCTCGGAACAGATGTACTGACAGTCGGGCGGGTTGATGAAATTGAACTTTCGGGCGGTTTTTTTGATTACACGGAAAAATACACCTTGAAATCTTCAAAGATTCACATGCCAGCAAGAATTGACACAGCATGTGAGCAACGAATAGGGAAAGCTGCGAAAACAATCTATATGGCACTTGGATGCTCCGGTTTTGCTCGAGTAGATATGTTTCTCACACCATCCGGCGAAATCGTATTTAACGAGGTAAACACCATTCCCGGTTTCACCTCACACAGCCGTTATCCGAATATGATGAAAGGGATAGGCCTGTCTTTTGCTGAAATGCTGGACAAGCTGTTAGGATTATACGCATAGTCATGAAAACAGTAAGATTACCAAGAGAAAATATATACAAAGGAGTCTTGCTCCTTGTAAATGCAGCACTTCCTTTGCAATTTGAAGAAAATAGGGATTTAACCTCTGCGGATTTGGCATTTCCCGATGTGCTTATCAAACGCGAGGCGGCAAATGTCCTTCAGATGATTTTTAAAAGAATCGGTTGCCGGGATAAAATTGTACCGGTGAGCGGCTATCGCTCCTCGGCTGAACAGACGGAAATATATAACACTTCTCTTAAAGAAAGCGGAGAAGATTTCACACGGAAATTTGTGGCGCTGCCGTATCACAGCGAGCATCAAACTGGGCTTGCGATTGATTTGGGACTGATGCAAGAAAAGATTGACTTTATATGTCCTGATTTTCCCTATGAGGGGATTTGTGATGAATTCAGAAACGCAGCCCCGCATTATGGGTTTATAGAGCGTTATCCAAAAGGCAAAGAAACCATTACGGGTATCGCTCATGAGCCATGGCATTTTCGATATGTCGGTTATCCTCATTCCGAAATCATGCTGGAATTTAAGCTTACACTGGAGGAATACACCGACTTTATTAAGCAGTATCCGTATGAAGGAACGCATTTGAGAACACGCAAAAATGGAAAGAGCATTGAAGTTTTTTATGTGTCAGCAAAGGAAACCGACGCAACAATCATGCTGCTGGAAAAAACGGTATATCAAGTATCCGGAAACAATGCGGATGGTTTTATCGTAACACTTTGGAGGAATGACAATGAATGATGCAAAGTCATACCGGGGAATAGATTATTTTCGGCTGATAGCGGCGTTTCTGATTATTGCGATTCATACTTCGCCGCTGTCAACCTATAGTGAAACCGGCGATTTTATCCTTACTCGTATTATCGCCCGTGTTGCAGTTCCTTTCTTTTTCATGACATCAGGATTTTTTCTTATTTCACAGTATTTATATAACGATGATAGACTGAAATCATTTGTGAAGAAAACAGCGTTAATATATGGCGTTGCCATTTTCATATACATACCGCTGAACATCTATAACGGCTATTTTAAGATTGACAACCTACTGCCAAATATTCTCAAAGATATTTTCTTTGATGGGACAATTTATCATTTGTGGTATCTTCCCGCATCAATCCTCGGTGCAGTTATCGCATGGTTTGTTGTAAAGCGGTGCGGTTTTAAGAAAGCACTGATTATTACATCTCTTTTGTATACCGTTGGACTGTTCGGCGACAGCTATTATGGAATTGCCGAAAAGATACCGTTCTTAAACGGATTGTACCGTTGTCTTTTTGAGGTGTCGGACTACACGAGGAACGGTATCTTTATTGCACCTGTGTTTTTTGTGCTTGGCGGAATGATTGCTGACAGGCGAATAAGTATTTCGTTCAAAGGTAGTCTGATTGGCTGCGGCGTTTCCTTTCTCCTGATGTTTGGCGAAGGTATGTTGCTGCATGGCTTGGACCTACAACGACACGATAGTATGTATGTTTTCCTACTCCCATGTGTTTACTTTCTGTTTCATGTTCTCACTTTTTCAAGAGGAAAAAGGAGCGTACATCTTCGCACATCCGCACTGGTTATCTATATCATTCATCCAATGATGATTGTTGTCGTTCGGATGATTGCGAAATTCACCCATACGCAGGGACTGTTTGTAGATAACAGCATCGTGCATTTTGGGTCGGTCAGTATTTTGTCCGCCGGATTTGCCATGTTGCTTGTCTATCTGTTTGAAAAAGCACAAGGCAGGCATAAGAAACACTGTACTTCTGAAAATGACAGAGCTTGGATAGAAGTTGACTTAAATAATCTTAAAACCAATGTGAGAACCCTAAAAAAAGCTATGCCCAACGGCTGCAATCTAATGGCGGTAGTCAAGGCAGAAGCATATGGTCACGGCGCTTTTGAAGTTGCTACATATATAAATCGATTCGGCGTAAAATCCTTTGCCGTTGCAACAATTGATGAGGGTATTGAATTGCGAAGCTATGGCATCCGCGACGAAATCCTAATCCTTGGTTTTACGCCGCTTGTACGAGCGAAAGAACTGCACAAGTATGATCTTATGCAAACCCTGATTGATGAAAATTATGCCACGAAACTGAATAAACAGGGTGTGGATGTGAAAGCTCATATTAAAGTTGACACCGGTATGCACAGACTCGGATTTGACTGTGCCGATGCAGAAACGGTAAAAAAAGCATTTACAATGCAGCATATCAAGGTTTGTGGAATATACACACATTTGTGCGTTTCCGATAGCTTGGATACGGAAGATGTCCACTTCACTGAAATGCAAATTCGGCGGTTTTATGGTCTAATTGAGATTTTGAAGAAAGACGGCATAGAAATCCCGAAAATACATATTCAAAGTAGCTATGGGCTTCTCAATTATCCGGAACTAAAATGCAACTACGTCCGAGTCGGCATTGCCTTGTATGGCGTACTAAGCTCACCAAATGATCAAACAAAATTGCAGCTTGCCCTATGCCCAGTCTTATCGTTGAAATCTCAGATTATCCTCATAAGGCAAATACACAGCGACGAAAGCCTAGGATATGGCAGAACTTTTATTGCTGAGAGAGATAGTCGAATTGCTGTTGTTCCCATCGGATATGCTGATGGGTTGCCGAGAGCCCTGTCCTGCGGAAACGGTGAGGTTTTAATAAACGGACAGCGTGCGCCTATTGTCGGGCGAATTTGTATGGATCAATTATGCGTTGATGTTACAGATATCGGCGATGTTGTAATCGGAGATGTTGTCACTTTCATTGGAAAAGATGGAAATGATGAATTGTCGGCACCTACTGTTGCGGATAATTATAACAGCATAACAAATGAGCTATTAAGTAGAATGGGCAATAGATTGAAAATCAAGGTGAAGAATTAGGCAGTTTTTTCATTTTCATCTTGTTGACCTCAATAAAACGATCAGTAGCAATATCAATATAATTACCTAAAAACCGGTTGTAGTGATACAAGCGGTTTTTTTTATCACCATACCTATTGGCTTAAAATCCAATTTTCTTTCGTCTTGGTACCTTATAATATCACCCCTAATCATTTTACATGTTAGGTGATGATATTTGAATGAAGTAGAATTTTATGTTAAATAGTATTTAATTTCTCACCTTATAAGTACATGTTATAATAACTATAGGGAAAGTTACAAATGATTTTTATCATATTTTTTAATTTCACCCGCACATTTCACCTTGTTCAACCGTTAAACAATATGAAGGGAGGTTTTTTATGTCTTTAGAATTACAAGAGCAATACGAAAAGATATATGCGTTTTGTTATTTCAAGGTACATAATCGTGAAGTAGCAGAAGATATAACGCAGGAAACATTTTTAAAATACTTTGAAACAACACAGTATCTTGAAAAAGGCAAAAAACTAGCCTTTCTTTATACCATAGCACGAAACTGTTGCAATGACTATTTCAGAAAAACAAAGCAAACCACAGACATAGATGATTTTCACGAGTTATCACAAACAACTTGGAAACTGCTATTGCCGTCCAAATTGCTGTATCAAAGCTGAACAGTGTAGAGCAGGAAATAGTGCTACTTAGGTTTACCAATGAACTTGGCATCGGTGAAATCGCAGAATATTTAGGTATTTCAAGATTTGCAGTTTACAGGAAGCTAAACGCAATCGAAAAACAGCTAAATGCTACTTTGAAAAAGGAGGATTTTTATGAATAAAAAGTTAAAGTTAGCATTAAAACAAAGTTTTGCCCCGCCAACCACACAGCATAGGGAAGAATTTATAAACAGCATTTCATATCCGAAAGCAAAGTTTAGTGAAGTGCTGATTTCACAAATAGGATTTATCCGAAAAAGAGTGTGGGTTTTATTTGTCCTTAGTGCTTGTTTTGCCTTTTCCTATACAGAATTTGCGAATGTGTCGGAAAATATTATTGCCGTGGTATCAGCAATATTACCGCTTTTCTCCTTGTGTACGATTACAGAAATCCACAAAAGTAAAGCATATAATATGGAGGAAACAGAGCTTGCCTGCAAGTACAACTTACCTGAACTTGCACTAATGCGACTTAGCATATTAGGTGGCGTAAGCTTTTCACTGTTGATATTACTTGTTGCTATTGTGGGAAAAAGCGACTTTGGAACACTTCGAAACACGATTTATCTTGCTGTACCGTATCTGACTTCAAGCTATATCAGTATTCTGGTTATTTCGAAAGTGCATTCAAAAGAAACAATTTACGTTTGTGCTACAATAAGTGGAATGGTCAGCATTTTCATCGTGATAGCAAGCATCAATTATAAATTCATCTACAATGTGGACTTTACCCTTATATGGACAATTACTTTTGTAGTGTTGATTGGGCTTCTCTTTTTCAGCCTTATTCGATTTATCAAATCACAGGAGGAATTACAATGGAACTTGTTATAGACAGGTTAACAAAGCAATACAAAAACAAAATTGCTGTTGATAGGTTATCTCTTACCCTTACAAGTGGTGTTTATGGTTTGCTTGGTGCCAATGGTGCAGGAAAAACAACTTTAATGCGTATGATTTGTGGCGTGTTAAAATCCACAAGTGGCGAGGTGAAATTTAATGGAATAGATGTATCAGAAAAAAGCTATCGTGATGCACTGGGCTACTTACCGCAAGACTTTGGTTATTATCCCGAATTTTCCGCACAGGATTTTATGTACTATATGGCAAGTCTAAAGGGGCTTACAAAATTGCAAGCGAAAGTAAAAACCAAGGAACTACTTGATATTGTATCATTGTCAGAGGTAGCAAAAAAGAAAATCAAAACCTTTTCTGGTGGCATGAAACAGCGTTTAGGTATTGCACAGGCACTACTAAACAATCCTAAAATTCTTATTTTAGATGAGCCAACCGCAGGTCTTGACCCTAAGGAACGTGTGCGTTTTCGTAACCTGATTTCTGAACTTGGTAAAGATAGAATTGTACTGTTATCAACGCATATTGTATCTGATGTAGAACATATTGCAAACACTATATTAATTATGAAAGATGGACAGCTTATTCATAACGGTGCTTTAGAGAGTATTATTACGGCGATTGATAACAAAGTGTTTGAATGTACCGTAGACAGTAAAACTGCCCTACATTTAATGGAACAGTGTTCTGTTATCAATATTCGTTCTGAAGGAGAAAATAAATTTTTACGGCTTGTATGCGATGAAAAGCCACACGAAACTGCAAGAGGTGTTTCGGCTACATTGGAAGATTTGTACCTATACTATTTCTCGGAGGTGAGTGAGCATGAATAATTTTTGGAGCTTAGTAGGCTTTGAATACAAGAAAATATTTGTAAGAAAAAGTGTGCTTATTGCAGTTTTACTTGCTCTTATTGCAACGATATTTTCAGTTTTCGCCTTGGTAATTGGAAATAACCCAAATACAGGTATCAGCAACTATGAGGAAATGCTGATAGACAAAGAGTATTCTTGTAACAGTTCAGCCTTCGGCTGAACAATAACGACTTTAGCACCGGCTAAAATATAGCTGGTGTGCCTTCAAATAT